>JAKSOY010000011.1 GCA_024405255.1 Kiritimatiellia bacterium | reverse complement strand
CTCCGGCGCGTGAATCGTGTCCTCGCCGAATATGGCATTCGCCCCGTCGCAATCGACGAAGCTGCTTTCGCCACTCAGATGAATGTCTATCGCATCACCGCTCCTGGTCACGAGGGAAATGAGGGAAATCGTGAGGGTAATGAGGGAAATGAGGGAAATCGTGAGGGTAATGAGGGAAATGTTGAACAGCTTATTTTTGCAGCGATTGCGGCTGATCCTAAGATTACGATTGCAGGGCTTGGAAAGAGGCTTGGGGTGTCTCATGCGACCGTAGAGCGTTCTCAAAAGGCCCTTCAGATTGCAGGCCGCATTCGTCGCAAGGGCGGAACCCGTGGCGTTTGGGAGGTTTTGTAAAGACCGCCCACGATTCGTTTCAAACGGGCAACTGAGAATAGAACTCGTGAGGAAATGACAAAGCGTGAGGTCCTGAGAATGCGACACATATTGGCAGTTCTCGTTGGCATGGTGCTCGTGTCAGCACTTTGTTTGGGTACGGGATGTCTGATGTTTTATTCTGGCAGTGTTGCCGGTCCTGCGGTCGTGGTGGCTGAACGCAACGAACCAGGACGGCCCCGGGAGACGATTCTGCTGGTGGACGGACGTGCCAATTGGACGGTTTTGTCCGGGCCGGACGGGGCGGGCGACACCCATTTCAATTCCGTGCGCTACTACCTCGCATCGGAAGGTCGGACCAACAGCCTTTCCCACGCGACAAGGTGGGCGTATGATAACGAGAAGATCGAGGGCGCCATCCCCATTCGCGGCACGGACCGTTGGATGCTCGCCTACGCCAAGATCGAGTCCGCCGATACGGTAACGCTCGACATACGCGTGTTTACGGCACGGCGAACAATTGCCCGCCATGAAATCAAAGAGGTTTTGCGCGAGGGAGTCCACGATGCCCTCTGCGGGTATGGCGTTGCGACGATCTCGCAAGACGGACGCATGATCACGATCCCGACAACGGAGGGTGATTGCGTGTTGAACGGCGAGACGGGTGAACTGACGCGCCCCGAACCGGCAGCGGACAGGTTTTCTTCCCTGCGGCGTGTTCAGGCGCCTGAAGGCGTTTCACTTTACGATGTTGCCGCCGACAGGATCCTGTGGACACTTCCGGGCGAGCGCGTTCTTTCGGCGCGCACGGATACCAATACGTTTATTACCTGCGCGTCCGATGGCAGACGAAGGATTCTGCGTTTGCGCGATGGGACGGGAAGTGAATTGTCCCGGTACGAAATTGCCTGCGAACCGAGAGGGGAGATTGCCGCGTCTCCGAACTTGAGGCGAGTGGCCTATTTAGTTGAACGTGAGACCGTGCTTTGCATTTCAACGCTCGGAGGCGAGAGTGTCATGTTCAACATTGGCGCCGGACGCGAGCTGCAGTTCGCCTGGGTATCGGATGACAAGATCGTCGGGACATGGAAGAGGAGTCCTGATGACTACGATCACTACGAGTATGTCGTCATCGATGCCATTACGGGGAAAGGACATGTGCTGCCGTTTGACACGGACTATTATCTCGGCTTCGATGTCGATGTGGCGACAGGCATTGCCTATTTGCGAGGTCGGAGCGATGGCCCAATACGTGCCTACGATTCGTGCCAAGACAAGGTTTTACTGGAGATCGAGCGAGGGAGTCCGTTGTTCCCGCAAGATCCGGGGTACTATCGTTTTGTTGGAGTCGAAAACGGCATAGGCATGATGTTCGCTGGATTTCGACATTGGGTCTTGATTGGTTGGAATGGTCAGATGGTCGAGCGTGGAAACATCTCGTGGAAGGGAATCAGATCCATGGAACGCACGCTCGGGGAAAGATGTTTGTTCGCTTATATGGAAGGCTGCAAAAAGGTTGTCGTCTCGCTTAAGAATGGACCAATTGTCATGGGACCTAGAGTTTTCCGTTCTGTGGACGGCAAACTCTTGATTGAAGGAGACTCAGTCCATTAACGGAAGGGTCACGACGAATTCCTCTAGAGGCGCATCTTTCTCCACCCATGAAGCAAATTTTGATATAATGTTCTCGCTTCCTGAAGGAGGTTAGGCAATGGCGCAGGTGAATTTTAGCAACGATGACAACGTAAAAAATGATGCGACTGGTTCACGCTCAAATTCACGGGATTGAATCGTTCCACGAAAGATTGAGGTTTGTTTATGACACTTTTACTACAAGAACTCCCCACATGGATGCAGGCACGGATTGCGCCTGACGAGCAGGTGCTGTGGTGCGGCAAGGGAAGGCCGGTTGTCTGGTTCGATGGCGCGATCGGACAGTGCATCATGGGTTTCTTTGTGTCGCTTTTTCTAGCTTTCTTCGGGTCGATCATGATCCCCGCCACATTTTCCGAATCAACCTCTCTTTTCGGAAAGATTGTGGTTGTCGTGTTTCATGTCCTGTTCGGTCTGATGGGTGTCAGTCTTCTTCTCTCCCCGTTCTGGCATTGGTGTGCGACACGTCGTGCGGTTTGGGTGATCACCACCCGTCGGGTCCTTCGTTTTCGCGGCAAGGGGTGTCGTGAATGGAAGGACGACGAGTTGCTGGAGGAGCCGGAGTGGGAGTTCCTCTATGATGACGGAGGACGGAATTTCGCTTTCGGACAGCACTACGTTTCTTCCAAACACGGTTCGCACTGGGAAGAAGACCGCATCGAATCGGTGCCGCCTGAGGATGTTGCGCGTGTCGAGGCCGCACTTGTTCGTCTTGCGGAAATTCGCAAGGCAGAAAAGGCGGCGGCTTTACCGGGGCAGATCGCCGAAGTGAGCGCACGATTCTCGGTTCTTCGTGGGCCGGAAAACCGTGTGCGCATCGTCTATCGGAAGAATCGTCCCATGCTGGGTTCATTCCTTTTCGTGGCCGTCATTGGTTTTGTGGCGCTGATGGTGACCTTGCTCGTGCGTGCAGGCGATACGCCGGTTCCGGTCTATTTCTTTTTCCTGCCCATCCTTGTCTTCGGGAGCTTTCCGTTTGCCTATATGGCTTTCGGGCGCCGCGAGATCGAGTTGAAGGCGGGTTCGGGGCGGTATTTCAATGGTATCGGACGAATCGGATTTTCCCGTTCGTTCACGTATGACAGGCACTCGCTTGTCCACGAGGGACGTACGGACTATCAGGTCAACGGACGGAGTCATTTTTCGGTGATGATTCGCGAGAGCGGACAAAAGTCCTCTCGAATGATTCTCGCGCACGGCGAGGAGGCGGTCGTCAAGGAGTTCGTTCGTCATTTGAAAAGGACATTGAAAGTCATTGCATTTAAGGAAGAAAGGGGAAATGTGAAGTGATGAATTTGGTCAAGTTGAGTTTTGTAGTTGTGTTCATGGCGCTGGTTTGCGGCGCGGTTTTCGGGGCGACGGACAATCGGACACTGGTCACGGCGGCCCGCGCCCAGATCGGCGTGACGGTGCGGTATGTGCCGTCCTATCAGAAGCTCGCCTATCCGAACGGAGACGTGCCGCGGGAGCAGGGCGTCTGCGTCGACGTCGTCATTCGGGCGATGCGCGATGCGAAGCGCGGCGATCTGCAGCGGCTCGTCCATGAGGACATGAAGGCGCATTTCGACGCCTATCCGAAGAACTGGGGACTCAAGACGACGGACCGCAACATCGACCATCGGCGCGTTCCGAATCTGCAGTGTTTCTTCAAGCGGAAAGGGTGGTCGTCTCCCGTGACGAAGAAGGCGGCTGACTACCAGCCGGGCGATTTCGTGACCTGCATGGTCGCCAAACGCCTGCCGCACATCATGATCGTGAGCGACCGCAAGGCCGCCGACGGTACACCGCTGGTCATCCACAACATCGGCGCCGGCACGCAAGAGGAAAACTGCCTCTTCACCTATCCCCTCACGGGACACTACCGGCTGAAGTGACGCGGAATGTACGGAGATGGTAAGTGGTAGAATGTTTGATACCTTCTGATGAGCTTGCCGTATCGAAGTGTGGTTTCGTGTTTCTATCGTGTGAACGCGGAAACGCCATGATCCGGCAGCTGGTAAAATCTCAGAGAGATGCAATGCCGAAAGGGGGATGCCGATGACGAGTAGAGAGTTCGACAAGCCGGAAACGCTTGGAAAATGGCAGAAGGCGAGACGCAGTTGCGGTAATGTCGCGATCGCCTTGGTCATTGTCGGCTATTGTCTATTGATTGTTCTTGCGACGATGCCCCCGCGTGCGCTCAATGACGTTTTGGTCGAGTTCGTGGCGATTCTTTCTCTTCTCGCGGGACTGCTCGCGAGTATCGGACGAAGGTGGTGGGGACTTGCGTTGGCTCTCGTTCTCTTTCTGATTGTCCCCATGTTTGCGACTCTCGGAACATAGGATGATCGCCAAACTGATACAGCCCAGGCCCTTCGGCGGCCGATGGATACGAGGCTGTAAACGAATTACGGAAAAAATAAGCTCTTCCTAACTTTCGCTTAATGATTGTTTGGTATACTACTCGGCGTCAACGGGAAACTGTTGATCGGGTACTGCCGGGCCTACCAAAACCGGTACCCCGGAGCCGACAACCATCACCCCACACACACCACGGCTCCGGGGATTTTTTTGTCTTGGGGACCAAAAGGGGGCGAGTCGTTCCGTCAGGGCCGTACGGCGATCAGTTCGCCGGCATCTGAGACGTCGGTCACGCGTACGGACAGAAGACTTCGCCGTGGGGCGGGGGCGCCTTTGAGCTTGCAAGGCAGATATTCGGCCGTCCAACCATGATCCCCGCCGCGTTCGACGCAAATCTCGACGTCTTGTCCGAGAAACGACCGTGCAAACGCGAGGCGTGCGGCTTTCGCGTGCGCCTCCAGTTCTCGTGCCCGCGCCAGGCGGATCGCCCGAGGCAGCGCGCCATCCATTGTCGCCGCCGGCGTTCCGGGGCGTTCGGAATAGGGAAATACATGCAGGTTGCTGAAGGGGACAGACCCCTCGAGGCATGGTGTATCATTGGGGACAGACCCCTCCTGGCATGGTGTACCTTTGGGAACAGACCCCTCGTTCGGGAAGAGAAAAGATTTTGTTAATTGAAAATCTTCATCTGTTTCGCCTGGAAAACCAGTAATGATGTCGGCTCCGAGGGCGAGACGTGGACCAAGACGGCGACGTGCTTCGGTACGGAAACGGGCGACGGTGGCAATCGGGTAGGGACGGTTCATCCGGGCGAGGACACGGTCGCTGCCGGATTGAACCGAGAGGTGGATGAACCGACAGATGTTGGGATGGCTTTCGAGTGCCGTCAGCAGAGCCGCGTCACAGATGCCGGGTTCGAGCGACCCCAGCCGGATCCGGTGCGTGGGGACAGACCCCGAGGGGGCGGGGAGTTCGGCGAGAGCGGAAAGAAGGTCGGGGAGACCGTGTCCCAGGGAACGGTAGAGGGCGAGGTTGCAGCCCGTGACGACGAGTTCGCGGAAACCGGCGGCGAGGAAGGCGCGGGCCCGGTCCAGTACATGGTCGAAGGGGACAGACACCGGCTGGCCGCGGAAGTGGGGAACGATGCAAAATGCGCAACGGCCGCTACAGCCGTCCTGTACCTTCAGAAAGGCCCGTGACGGGAACTGGTCGAGTGCGGCACCTTGGGGGACAGACCCCGAGGGGAGTGAAGCGTTGGGGACAGACCCCTCGGGAAATGGGGGGGCAAGGGGGCCTGTCCCCAGCGACTTGAGGGGGTCTGTCCCCGCGTTGGGGAGACAGCCGGTGACGATAACTTGAGAAAAGGGGAACGTTTTGCGTAAATGTTCGATTTCCTTCTCGCAGTCCCGCTGGGCGCGTGCGGTGACGGAACAGCCGCGGACGATGATCAGATCGGGGACAGACCCCTCGGGGGGGAGGGGGACGATGGTGTGTCCGGCGGCGAGGAAGTCGGCCTCGAGGTCGAGGGCTTCGGCGCGGTTGAGGCGGCATCCGAATGTCTTGAAGGCGACAGTCATGACGGCGGGTTAGGTCGCGAGACCGGGAAAGAGATAGAGGAGAAGAAGATTGGTGAGGTTGAAGGCGCAATGGAGCGTGATCGGGGCGAGGATCGTGCGGGTGCGGGTGTAGAGCCAGGCGAATGAGACGCCGAGGTACCAGAGGGCGAGAAAGGAGGCGGCATTGACATGGGCGAGGGCGAAGATGAATCCTGAAGCGGCCATGGCGAGGGGCAGGGACAGCTTCTTGGCGAACCCGCGGAAGATGATGCCGCGGAAGAGCACTTCTTCAAGGACCGGGGCCACGAAGAGGACGCTTCCCGCCATGAGGATATGATGCTTGAGGGTGAAAGAGGGGTCGGCAAAGCATTTGACGAGTTCCTGCTGGGAATCTGTGACATTGAAGACCCATTCGACGACTTTTGCGCCGAAAACGTTGAGGCCGAAGGCGACGAGAATGACAGGAACCGCGATTTTGAGTGTGAAGACGATGGCGCGGGACCTGTTGGGGTTGGACGCTGCGGTCGCGGGGCCAGATTCGCAGGAATCTTGGCGATTGACGAGTGCGGCGGTCGAGGCCCAACAGCCGGCGATGAGAGCGCCGAAGAAACCTGTCTCGATGAGGAACGACAGGCTGAGCGCCTGTGGACTCAACGTCTTGTCGAGGCCATAGATGAACTGGTGCCAGAAGGCGCCGACCCCGTTTGAGCAGGCGGCAATGAGCAGAACGCCTGAGGCCAAAAGGGCATGTACAAGATTGTAACGGGAATTTTGCATGCGAAGATTATAGCATACTACCCGAGTCGGCGCATTGAGAATTTTGCTTCTTACGTTTGAGGTGGCAAAGTTTCGATGAAGATGATATAATAACCTCCAAGTGCTTTTAGAATTGCAATTCCATTTACCGAGAAGGAACAAATATGATTCGCGTCAATGAAAACTACCTGAAGATCCAGGCCAGCTATCTGTTCACGGAAATCGCCCATCGCGTCAAGGCGCACCAGGAGGCGCATCCCGAGGCGAAGATCATTCGCCTGGGCATTGGCGATGTGACCGAACCGCTCGCGCCGGCCGTCATTGCGGCGATGCACAAGGCGGTGGACGACGAGGCGAATCGGGCGACGTTCTACGGGTATGGTCCGGAGCAGGGGTATGCGTTTCTGCGCGAGGCCGTGGCGAAGAACGACTTCCAGGATCGTGGCATTGACGTGGCGGCGGACGAAGTCTTCATCTCCGACGGCGCCAAGTGCGATTGCGGAAACATCCAGGAGCTGTTCGGTGCCGACGTGAAGATCGCCGTGGGAGATCCTGTCTATCCTGTCTATGTGGATACGAACGTGATGGCGGGTCGTACCGGTACGAATGCCGATGGCCGCTATGCGAATCTCGTCTACCTCGACTGCACGGCCGAGAATGGCTATGTGCCGTCGCCGAAGACGCTGACGGAGAGCGTCGATGTCGTCTACCTCTGCTATCCCAACAATCCGACGGGTGCGGTGGCCACGAAGGCGCAGTTGCAGGAATGGGTTGACTGGGCGCGTGCGAACAAGGCGCTCATCCTCTTCGACGCCGCCTACGAGGCCTTCATCCGTACGCCTGGAATTCCGCATTCGATCTACGAATGCGAAGGCGCGCGTGCGTGTGCGATCGAGTTCCGCAGCTATTCGAAGACGGCCGGTTTCACGGGTGTGCGTTGTGGCTACACCGTGGTGCCGAAGGGGCTCGTCGGCTACACGGCCGACGGCACGCCGGTGGAGCTGCGTCCGTTCTGGACGCGCCGTCAGACGACGAAGTTCAACGGCTGCAGCTACATCACGCAGCGCGGTGCCGAGGCGATCTACACGCCGGAAGGCAAGGCGCAGACGAAGGCGACGATCGACTTCTATCTCGAGAACGCGCAGATTGTCAAGGCGGCGCTCACGAAGCTCGGTTACGAAGTGACGGGCGGTGTCGATTCGCCGTACCTGTGGGTGAATGTGAAGGGCGACAGCTGGACGTTCTTCGACAAGCTGCTGAAGGAAGCGAACGTGGTGACCACGCCAGGCGCGGGCTTCGGCAAGGACGGTCAGGGCTATATTCGCATTTCGGCCTTCAACAGCCGTGCGAACGTCGAGGAGGCCGTTGTCCGTCTTGCGAAGGTGCTCGCCTAACGGAGTTGAGGAGGCTCACGCCATGCCGGAACCGAATCGTAAACCTACGCCGCACGCGATCCCGCCCAAGCGGGAGCGCGTGCGGAAGATCAAGGCGATCCAGAGCGAGCTTGAGATGAAGCGTCGCGAACTGGGCCTTCAGGCGCCGTCGATGCGGAAAGGGCCGGTCTTCTATCTCGTCCTCATGGTGGTGTTGGCGGTTGTCGGTCTTGCGGTGATCAATGCGACGGACAGTGGCAAGACGGCTGTTCGCGTGCGGAACGCCAAGGTCACGCAGGCGATGAAGAGCGTGGACGCCTTTGCCGAAGCGCTCGGCCGGTTCAAGTTCCATTGCGGCGTCTATCCCACGGCCGACGAGGGACTTGAGGCGCTCGCGCTCAAGCAGTCGCGCTATCCGGGCTGGATCGGTCCGTACATCAAGAAGATGGTGCCCGATCCCTGGAAGCATCCCTATGTCTATGAGCCGTCGACCAATGGCGTGCCCCGCGTGTTCTCGCTGGGGCCGGACGGCATCCGCGGCACGGCCGACGACATTACGCCCGATGCGGCGTTGTTCCAGAAGCCGTTCCGCGATACGACCTGGACGAACAACTGGGTGCCGTATCAGCTGCGGGGCTACATCATCGTACCGAGCAAAACGCAGAAGTGAGCGGGGAAAGGTGCATGGCGAACGAACTTGAGACGGCGACCGACCACCAGGTCTGGGAACTCCTGAAGCTGCAGGACGCCGAGGCCTGGAAGCTCGTATGGACGCGGGCCGTGTTGCCGGAGGCGCAGAGCTTTCGAAGCGGACGCAAGGCGCACGAATGGGGCATTACGGCGGAGGAGATGATGAGCCTCCTCTATGTCGAGATGATCGGCGGACGCAAAATCGATCTCTACCGCGACGACGGCGGCAGCCTCTGGGGCTGGTTGCGCACCTACGTGCGCGGCTATGTGCATCGGGCGCGTCCGGACGAGCGGTTCGTTTCGATCGAACGCGCGGGGACGGAGGGGGCCGAAGACGACGACGGACGCAGTTTTGAAGAAAAAGTTTCTCTGCAGGTGTCAGATTCGCGCGGTCGGGAGTCCTTGCCTGACGAAGACCCTGCGGTGCGGCGGCGTGAAGAGTGGGCCCTTGTGCAGAAATGCTTCGGGGACCTCTGGAAGAAGAATCCGATTCGCGCCTATGTGCATTTGCTCAAGCTCCGCATGAACCTGTCTTCAACGGAAATTAAAAGCATGCTCGGGATGTCCAGCGAGGCGAATGTGGACCAGGCGTTCTCGCGGGCGATCAAGGACATGCGGAAACTGAAGGTGGAGCATGAAGAACGCGATTGAAGAGACGGTGGAGATGACGCGCGAGGAAAGTGCGTTCATCGAGCGCTTCACGGCCGCCTATTGCCGTCCGCACCAGGTGGTGGTGGCGGAACGCCTGGCGTCGTTTGTCGCGGCGCGGCAGATGCGTTTTCTCGCTTCGGCGGGTTCCAATTTCGCCTTTGCGGCCGGCGACTCGGCTCCGGCGGCGTCTGTCGAGGCACCGGACGAGGAGGTGCGGTTCGTTTTCGTGAGCGAAGGCGAGGCCGATGCGGCCGGTGCGTGGCGCGCGGAGCTGACGGTGCCGCCGAAGGCGGGGACGCAGACGATGCTGACGCTGGTGGTGACGGACAAGAACGGGGTTCCTGCCGAGGGCGTGTTCACGCTTGCGCGCGTGGCGTTGCCGCTTGCGGGAGGACGGGCGGAAATTCCCTTCGGGATGTTCCTCGCCGGCATCAAGGATACCGATGTCGCATTGAAGGGTGCAGATGGCGTCAGCAGGCCGGGGCGGTTGATGTTCTTCTGAGGAAACTGTTCGCTCGGCCATGGGTGAAGCTCCTTACATATTCCCGGAACCGCAGGCGGAATACCTGCGCGCGTTGAACGCAGGGCGTTGCCTTGCGAGCGATCTTTCGCACCGGGTGCCGGCGCGCGTGTCGCTGGTCGACGCGATGCCGCCTGTCTACCAGCAGGCATTGCAGGGCACGTGTGTGGCCAATGCCGTGACGGCGCTTCTGGAGTACTATGGCGACTGCAAGACGCGTCTGAGCGTGCAGTATCTGGCGGCCGTGACGAAGGATGTGGAGCGCGCGGGGCTCGCACGCAACTTGGAGGCTTTGCGCACGGGGGGGACATTGGATGCCGGCTTCGAAGCGCTCTTCCATACGGAACTGCTTCAGCTGCGCCTTCTGGCGGATACGAACGGCGGACTCGCCTCGCCGGCGTTGCGTCCGTATCTTGCGCGTTTTGAAGAGGGCGTGATGAGCCGCTTCAAGCGGGCGCCCGGCAGTCTCCTTGTGAGCTGTTTCCATGCGGTGGAGACGCGCGGTGTGTGCCGCTATGCGCTTTGGCCGTATGCGGGGGCGCGGATGGCGTCCGTCTTCGGCGAAGTGGGTGCGGCGCTGGAGGTGCCGCCCGGGGCGGACGAAGATGCGGCGAAGCGGCGGGTGACGCACGGGCTCTACCTCCTCAGCATGGCCAACAACGTGGACGAGATCCGCGGGTTGCTGGCGGGGGCCAACGGACGGCGTCCGATGCCGGTCGCCGTGACGGTGAACTTCTTTGCGGATTGCGACGGCACGACTTATTCGTTCCCGGAGACGGAGGAACTTGCTGAGGGGCGGCTCGCGTCGAAGAACGTGTGGCGAGGACGCCACTGTCTGCTTCTTGTCGGCTACGAAGACAATTCAAAGGCGCCTGGCGGCGGCTGGTTCCTCATCCGTAATTCGCTTGGCGAGGACTGGGGCGAAAAGGGCTATGGACGAATGCCCTACGCGTATCTGGCG
The DNA here is from genome assembly GCA_024405255.1 of Kiritimatiellia bacterium. The sequence continues at coordinate 33,413 of JAKSOY010000011.1, read as the reverse complement.
TGTTTCGCCGTGGAGGCGGGGACGATCTTGCAGGATCGCATGGACTACGAAGGCGACGGCTACGACGGTCAGCGGTCCGTGGGCGAACCGACGTCGAAGAAGTCGCGTTCGCAGGCATTTCTGTTTCGTCTCGCCGTGAATCTGGCCTTGGCGCTGGTGCTGGTGGGGGGAACGCTTTGGGTGGCGTCGTACGAACGGAATAAAGAGGCGAAGATCGAGGGCGAGCCGGAGAACGGTTGGATGCGTCCGCCGATGCCGGGCGATCCCGATGCGAATGAAAAGCCGCCGCCTGCCGCCTCGCGCGTTCGGTATAAAGTGTTCTTTTCGTGCGAGAACGTGGAGGAACGCCAGAGCCTGCGTACGGCGTTCGCGTCGGAGAACGTGCCGTATCCCGTTGAGTTCATGCCGCAGAACCTGTCGAGCGTTCTGGCCTTGCGCATTGTCATCGACGAGGAGGACGACGTGTACGAGGCGCTGGAGCATGTGCTGCAGCAGAACTACAAAGGCGCCTCGAAGGAGTTGTGGACGGACATGGGAGTCCTTGTGCGTACGCGCCGCGTCTACGCCGTGAAAGACACCTTGCGCCGTTGGAACGGGGGACTTTAAAGGTAAAGGAGAAACAAATGAAAATGACGAAAAGCTTATTTGCGCTGAGTCTTGTGGCCGCTGGGCTGTTGATGGGAGGATGCAAGATCTATCCGCCGATGGACCCGCGGGTGACGCTGGCCGACAATGCGGTGGGTGACGTGTATGTGGCCGATGTGCGGTGCGAGAAGACGGCGGGCAACATCCTGACCTACCAGGTGAACGTGCTCAATCGGACGTCGAGCGAATTGTGGCTGGACTGGAAGGTCATTTGGCTCGATGCGGCCGGGCAGGAAATCGACTCCGCCGTGAGCACGTGGAACAGCCTGGCGGTGGCGCCGAACGACGTCAAGGGACTCAAGGGCACGGCGCCGCGCGCCGAAGCCGCCGACATGCGCTTCTACGTCCGCCGTACGGTTCGCTGAAGATTTAGTAGAGAAAGGAACGAGAAATGAAGATCAAGAAGATTCTGCCTCTGGTGATGTGCTGTGCCGCAGCCGTGTTCTACACGGGCTGCACGACGACGACCCATTATGTGCCGGCCGGTGCGACGGTGGCCGCTGTCGCCGGTTTTTCGCAGGACGACATCGACTTTACCGTTTCGCAGGCGGTTCAGTCCGTGCTGGCGCAGGGACGCCTCGTGACGACGGACGGTTCGCGCAAGGTGCTGGTCATCGAGAACGTGAAGAACGACACGCTGAGCCGCGGGACGGATGCGGATGCGTTGGCGGAGGCGCTGGGACTTTCCCTTCGCGAGAATTTCACGAACTCCGGCAAGGTCATCGTCTACAACAAGCAGGTGGCGCAGTTCGCGACCGTGCGCGTCGATCCGCAGATGACGCTCTACGGACGCCTCACGCAGCGTAACCTGCGTCAGGACAACGGCGACTTCCAGATCGAATACTCGCTCAATCTGCAGCTTATCGACCTGTCGACGGGGCTTGAGTTCTGGCAGAAGCGCATTCCGCTGCGCAAGATCGCGGACCGTGCAAATTTGATGTGATCTTAAAGGGGACTGTCAGATTCCTATCGTGCGAACACCTAGCCGAACGTGAAGTCCAAACTCTTTAAAGCAAAGGAAGATTGAAAATGAACTTGATGCGTATGCTTTTATGCGGAAGCGTGGCCTTTCTGGCGGCGATTCAGGGCGTAGCGGAAGAGACGTTGGTCAAGCCCGCAGAACAGGGGGCCGTTCCTGCGGTGAATTCGAATTCGGTGAAAACGCGGCGCATGGCGGTGATGACGTTCCGTCCGGCGCAGCCGATTTTCAGCTGGTATGGACAGCCGGGCAAGACGCTCGATTGGGCGTCGGCGCTTGCGGACAAACTGAACGTGCGTCTCACCCAGACGCGCAAGTTCACGATGCTCGACCGCAAGTTCGATGCCGAAGTGCAGGCGGAACTGGCGCGGCTTTCGGATAAGAATGCGGCACCGGCCGATGTCGTGCGGATGGGGCAGAAGCTGGGGACGGACTATCTGATCGTGGGCGACGTGCAGGTGAACGATCTGCAGATGCCGGCGGTCAATCCCTTCACCAACCGCGCGATGCCGCGTCCCTCGGCCTTGTTCGCCGAAGTGACGTATCGCGTGCTGCTGGCGCCCACGGGGCAGCTCAAGTGGACGGACACGGTGAAGCTCGATGCGGCGTCGTTCGCCGCAGGCGATCTGGCGTCCTTCCTCTCGCAGACGAGCGAGGCCGCCGCGTCGTCCATCGTCGACGGCATGATGGCGAACATCCTGCCGTTTGAAATCGTCGGACGCACGCAGTCGGGGCAGCTGGTCGTGGGCGAAGGGGGACAGTCCCTCCGCGTGGGCGAATTCCTCACGGTGTTCGCGTTGGGCGAGGAAGTGAAGGATTCGCGTACGGGCGAGGTGCTGGACCGGGTCGAGGATGCCGTGGGCACGGTGCAGGTGGTGCGTGTGACGGACAAGGTGAGCTACGTGCAGGCCGTCGAAGGCGATGCAGCCAAGATGGTGCCGGGGTCGCGTCTGCGCCGCGTGTCGCCTGTGGCGACGGGGGCTCCCGTCCAGGCGCCACCGGTTCCGAATACGCCCGTTAAGGTGACACCCGCCGGCGGAGTCGTCGTTCCGTTCTAATCAGAAAGGCCAAAGGAAAATGCGTATCTTTTTGGGCTTGGCATCGTGTGCGGCACTCTTTGGATTCGTGGGGTGCCGTACAACGTCAGATGTGCTTCGTGACTACGAGGCGAATGTGACGGTTGGCAACTATGCCGCCGCCGTGCCGGAGGTCGCCGAACTTGCGGCGAAGAACGACGACTCGCGTCTGCTTTGGCATCTGCTGGCGGCGAGCGGTTCCTACTTGGCGGACGACAAGGCGAATGCCATCGCACAGTTCAACGCCGCCGAAGACGCCATGCAGCGTAACGACCGTGCGAGTGTCTTTTCGCAGGCCGGGCAGGGAACGCTGGCGATGATGACGAACGACCGCGCGTTCCCGTATGATGGTGGCGGACAAGATCGCATCTTTGCCTGCCTCTACAAGGCGATTGATTTCCTTTCGCTTGGCCAGGAAGCGGGGGCGCGGACGGAACTGAATCGCGCCTCGCAGTATCAGGACAACTGGATCTACGACCGGCGTCGTGAAATCGAAGCGGCCTCGGCGCGTCTGCAGAAGGATGCCGATGCCTATGTGCAGCAGCAGCATACGCAGCCGATGGGCGACCGTGCGCAGCAGACCGCGACCGTGATGGCCGATGCGTCCTTCGCGGCGCAGGTCCAGCAGAACTGCGGATTCAATCTGGCGACGTCGGGCAATCTCGACGCGTTGGCGGCCGGCGACTACGTGAACACCTATGCGCAACATGTGACGGGCGTGTTCCGCTGGCTTCGGAACGACGGAGGCGAGGCGTGTTTGAAATCGGCCGCGAGTCTGTCGGGGAATCCTGCGGCGGTGCGTGATGCCGCCGAATGCGCGCAGGGGATGCGTCCGAAGAACCAGGTGTGGATCTGGGTCGAGGACGGGTTGTGTCCGAGTCGCGAGGAATGGCGCGTGGACCTGCCGCTGATGCTGCTGCCGTTTGTGCGGCATTATCTGCCATACGTCGGTATGGCGCTGCCGGTGTTGCGCGAACGCACATGGGGTGCTTCCAGCTGGGCGGTTCAGTGCAGCGGCGGCGAACGTGTGGCTCTTGCGGATCTCGCGAACGTCGACAAGCTCGTCAAGACGGAATACGACGTCTACATGCGCGGTGCGATTTCGCGTGAGATCACACGTACCATCGTGAAAGCCGGTGTGCAGGTGGCGCTGGGTGTGACGTCGGAGAATGTGAGCGACCGCAACACGCAGCTTGCGCTCAAGCTTTCGCAGATCGGTGTGGCGGCCTGGGCGGCCTCGTCGACGGCGGCCGATCTGCGCAGCTGGACGACACTGCCGAAGACGGTCAAATGCATTCGCGTGGATCGTCCTGCCGACGGCAAGATCGACATCTGGGCGGACGGTCAGCAGATTCTGCTCAACATGGCCGAAGGCAATTCGTTCGTCTTCGTCCGAAAGCCGGGTCCGCAGGCAATGCCGGTCGTGAAGCAGGTCACCTTCAAATGAATAATGGAAAACGTAAAATGTAAAATGGCGTGGCGGGTATAAGACGAAAAACGGGAGGCGGATTGATCCGCCTCCCGTTTTGACATTGGAACGCTTAACCTTTAACCTTTAACCTTTAACTTTTAATTTTTAATTTCTTCGAGCTTCCAGGTGTCGCCTTCGAGCAGAAGGCTGATCTTCAGTTCACTGGTGCCGAAGTCGCCCTGGCGATTCGTCTTGATGGGCGCCTTGCGGGGGGGAATGGCAATGACGTTGCTCTTGCCGAGGACCTTGATCTGATTGCCGTTGGAAACCACGATGGCCGTGGACTCGTCAAGGCCGAAACAGGTGTAGGACGGGTTCTCGAGGGCGACGGAGAAAAGCCGGTTCTCGCGTCCGCGCTTGACGAAATGCTGGTCGATGATGGCGCCCTTGATGAAGCCCATGCCACCGACCGTTTCAACCCGGTCCTTGGCAATGGATCTGAATACGTCCGAGACGGGCTGTCCGTTCTTCTCGACCACGGGCTTGCCCTTGATCGTACCGGTGATCATCGGGTCGCTCATCATCGCCGCACCGGCGCTTGAGCCGCTGATCACCCCGCCGTTTTCATAGAGCTCGAGCATCTTCCGGTGAAGAAGCGTCCCCCGGTGTTCCGTCGTAATGCGTCGCTGGCTTCCGCCGGTAAAGAAAATGCCGGTCACGCCTTTGAGCAGTTTTTCGACGTACTGGGGATCGTCGCTTTCCGCGCGGGTAGGCTGCGCCCACTTGACGGAGGCCGCGCCGAGTTTCGAAAAGTGCTTGACGAACCCCTCGCCGGCCTTGAAACCGTTGGCGCCGCCGGCGGTCGTGATGGCCAGGAGAACGGCGTTGGTACCGCCGGCCAGATCGACCATGGCGCGGTCAATGGCCGGCGTACTGCCTCCGCCGCCGATGATGACAAGATGTCCTTTCGGACCGACACTGGCCTGGGCCAGTGCGGCCATCAGGCAGACGGAAGCGAGCAATTTCCAGCGCACGGGAATCTCCTTACTTGGAGAAGTAGACCTGCTCCATACCCGGTTTCTTCACACGGATGACGCCGATCTGGTACCACGGCTGCTTGATGTTCTTGAACACCGTTTTCAGACGCGGCAGGGAGGTCTTCGGCACGATCAGCACGAAGCCGATGCCCATGTTGAAGACGCGGTACATCTCGTCGTGGTCGACCTTGCCCTGGCGTTCGATGAACTTGAAGATCGTCGGCACTTCCCAGGTCGTACGGTCGATTTCGCACATCGTCGCCTTCGGCAGCACGCGCGGAATGTTGTCCAGGAAACCGCCGCCCGTGATGTGGGCCATGCCGTTGATCTTGATCTTGTTGTCCAACAGGCGCGCAACCGGCTTGAGGAAGCTCTTGTGAACGGCCAGAAGGGCGTCGCCGATCATCTGGTTCGTTCCCGGCAGCTTGTCGAAGGGGGACATCTGGCAAATGTCGAAGAAAACCTTGCGGGCGAGCGAAAAACCGTTCGTCTGGAGTCCGCCCGACGGCAGGCCGATCACAACGTCTCCCGCGCGGATCGACTGGCCCGAAATGAGCTGCTTGCGCGAAACCGTGCCCACGATCGTTCCCGTCAAATCGTACTCGTTCGCCGGATAGAGGCCCGGAAGTTCGGCCGTTTCACCGCCGAGAAGGGCCATGTTGTTTTCCTTGCAGGCTTTGCAGAGACCCGAGACGATCTGCTGGAACACGGTACCGTCAATCTTCGAGGCGCCCACGTAGTCCATGAAGAAGAGAGGCTTGGCACCCTGCACGAGGATGTCGTTCACGCAGTGGTTCACGATGTCCTGACCGACCGTGTCGTGCTTCTTCATCATCACCGCGACCTTGAGCTTCGTACCCACACCGTCGGTCGAAGCCACGAGAAGGGTGTCTTTCGCGCTACCCTGCGGCAGACGGCAAAGGCCGCCGAAGGAACCGATTCCTCCAACGACGTTGACGGTCTTGGTTGCGCCAACCATCGTTTTAATGGCCTTGAGGGCATCCATTTTCACGTCAATATTGACGCCGGCAGCGGCGTAGGCGGATTTTTCGGCAGGCACTGGACTCGTCACGATACATTCTCCTTGATTTCTTTCACCTGATTTGGTGAAAATTGGGAGGATTTTATCACATTTTTTCTTCAAAATCAACCCCTTGCATAAAATCAAAAAAAATGTTATTATACCCCCTTGACATCTCGGCATATAATAGTATTGTAGTCCGGAGGAGTCTAAAGTCTTATGGCAATGAAGAAAAATGTAAAAAAAACGCGCACGCCTGCGAAGAGCGTGAAAAAAGCTGTTTCTCCGTCGCGGGGCGGGAAGAAAGAGCCGAAGGAAGAGAAGACGGTGAAGAAGGACAAGCGCCGTCGTGAAGTCGAGGAGCCGGTCGAGGATTTTGATGCCGAGATGATCGAAGAAGAGGGAATGGAGCCGAAAGAGGCCCGTTTCGAGGAAGCGACGCTAGAAGACGAGGCAGAAGCCGAGGCGGCGGAAGCCGAGGCGCGCGAGCTGGATATCGAAAAGGTTGCGGACGAGGCGTTGGAAGACGAGGAGCATTCGCCGGCCGACTCCGCCGATGTGCCAGACGTTTCGGAGCTCGATGATCTGGCGGGTCTCGACGATATGATGCCGATGCCGACGACGGGTTTCAGCGACGATTACGATCCTGTGGACATGTCGGCCTTCTCGGGCCATAGCGTACTGGGCGCCGAAGAGCGGAATGCCGTCATTCAGGAAGTGAAGCAGCGTGCCGAAAAGAACGGCGGCTACGTGACCTACGACGAGTTGAACCAGATCGTTCCGGCCACGGTGCAGGATGAATCCACGGCGGATGAATATTTGTCGATCCTCCAGCAGCTGAACGTGGCGGTCATCCGGGCGGAAGAAGTCGATGCCTATATCGCAAATAAAGATAAGAAGGGCGATAGTCGATTTGCCGCAGCGCGTACGCAGGAACTCTTTGACGACCCGATCCGCATGTATCTTCACCAGATGGGCCAGGTGCCGCTGCTCAGCCGTGAGCAGGAAGTGGACATCTGCCAGAAGATCGAGGTGGCCGAGGCGAAGACGAAGGACATGTTCAACCGCTTTGCGTTCGCCCCGGGCATGTACATGGGCCTCCTCAACAAGCTGGAAGGCATGGAAGAGCGGTTCGACCGCGTGGTGACGGACAAGTTCGAGGACAATCGCGACGCCTACATGGAGCAGTTGCCGGCCTACCGCAAGCTGCTGGCCGAGGTGAACAAGACCATCGAGGAAGCCTATTCCAAATACCTGGAGGTCACGCGGAACAAGAAGTCCACACCGGCACAGGTGCGCGGGGCAGAACGGACTGTGCAGAACGCGCGCGCCAAGCTGCGCCAGGCGTTTGTCGACCTCAACTTCAAGCAGAAGGTGCTCGAGACGCTCTGCATGGAGGCCAAGGAGCTGATCTATCTGCCCTACAAGGAAGAACTGAAGAACAAGCAGAAGATCCTCGCGAAGCCGCCGTCCAAGAAGCGTGATACCGAACTGGCGACCTGCCGGGCCAAGATCGAGAAGCTCGAGGCGAAGTTCGGCATGCCGCCGGAAGAGTTCCTTTCGACGTTCGGCGAAATGCTGACGATTCTCACCGAAGGCATCGACGCGCGTCAGCGCATGGTCGAGGCGAACCTTCGATTGGTGATTTCCATTGTGAAGAAGTACATGAACCGCGGACTCAGCTTCCTCGACCTGATTCAGGAAGGCAACACCGGTCTGATGAAGGCCGTCGAGAAGTTCGAGTACAAGCGGGGCTACAAGTTTTCGACATACGCCACCTGGTGGATCCGCCAGGCCGCGACGCGAGCGATCGCCGACCAGGCCCGTACGATCCGCATTCCGGTGCATATGATCGAGACGATCAACAAGTTGATGCGCGTGCAGAAGAAGCTGATTCAGAAGCTTGGACGCGAACCGACCGAGAAGGAGCTCTCCATCGAGATGGAGATGAAGCCCGAGCAGGTTCGTTCCGTCTATCGCATGGCACAGCAACCGATTTCCCTGCAGTCGAAGGTCGGTGACAATGACGACGCCAAATACGGCGACTTCATCCCGGACTCGTCTGCGGAGAATCCTTCGGAACAGACAGCCTATTCAATGTTGAGGGAGAGGCTGTGCGAAATCCTGCTGACACTCACGGATCGTGAGCGGCAGGTGTTGGACTACCGTTTCGGGCTCACCGACGGTTGCTCCAAGACGTTGGAAGAGGTGGGCAAACAGTTCAACGTGACGCGCGAACGCATTCGCCAGATCGAAGCAAAGGCCTTGCGAAAGCTGCGTCATCCTTCGCGTCTGAAAAAGCTAGAGGGGTTCCTCCAGGGCTGAGACGCGTTCTAGAAGAAAGAGAGAGAAGAGAAGATGATGAACCTGACGATGCTTGCAGCTGCCGCCACGACGACGTGCGCCAAGTGCAACTGCCCGCCCCATGCGATTGCCGCGCTCGCCGGAGCCTTTGTGGTCGGCGGCCTGATCGGCTATTTTGTGGGCCATCGTGGCAAGACCTGTGACGGGAAGGGCAAGTGCGCGAAGAAGGGACATGCGGCGCGTGAGACGCGTACGGCGACGCCCCGTCAGCCGATTCCGGTCGGCAGCGTCGAAATCTACGTGGGCAATCTGAGCTACGAGCTGACGGAAGAACAGCTCCGCAAGGAATTCGAGGCTTTCGGTACGGTCGCGACCGCGCGCGTGGTGACGGACAAGTCCGGGACGCGCTCCAAGGGTTTCGGCTTCGTCGTGATGCCGAATCGCCCCGAGGCCGAAAAGGCGATTGCGGCGATGAGCGAGAAGGAAGTGATGGGTCGCAAGATGCGCGTGAACGAAGCGCGTAACACGATCAAGGAAGACGAGGCCTGAGGTTGACCAACCTCTACCTTTACGGGCCGCCCGGTAGCGGCAAGACGACGCTCGGCAAGTTACTTGCCGAGCGTCTCGCGCTGCCGTTCTGCGATTTGGATGTCGCCATTCAGGAACGGGCGGGGCGGACCATCCCCCAGATCTTCGCGGAAGAAGGGGAAGCCGGGTTTCGGGCGCGCGAGCGCCGGACCCTGGAAGAAGTTTCGATGTCGACGCGCAGCGTCATCGCCCTCGGGGGCGGTTCGCTGCTGGATCCCGCCGCCCGGGCCTGGGCGGAAGCGCATGGTACGGTCGTGTGTCTCACCTGCCCCGTCGATGTGCTGAAGGAACGCATCCGGCTCGCGCCGGGAACGCGTCCGCTTGTGGCGGGTGGGCTGGAAGAGGCCGAACGCAAGCTCGCCGACTTGATGGCGCGGCGCGCGGCCCATTACGCGAGCATCCCGGTGAAGCTGGATGTCGCCGAATGGCGGCCCGACCGCTTGCTCGACGAAGCCGAGGTGCTGTTCGGCGCCTTTCGCATTCTTTCCGGAGACGAACCTTCCGACGTCGTGGTCGGGACGAATCTCCTTGATTCGCTGGGCGACCTCCTCGCCCCGCGTGCGCTCGGCCGCCGTTGCGTGGTGGTGGCCGATGCGAACACGGCCCCGTTGTACGCCGGGCGCGTGGCACTGGCCTTGCGCACGGCGGGTTTCACCGTGTTCGAAACGACGATTCCCGCCGGCGAGACGGAGAAGACGCTCTCGACGGTGGCCTCGATCTGGCGCGCGTTTCTCGCGGCGGGACTCGCCCGCGACGATTTCGCGGTTGCCGTTGGCGGGGGCGTGACGGGCGACCTCACAGGCTTTGCCGCCGCCACCTGGATGCGCGGCATGCGCTGGGTCAACCTTCCCACGACGCTGCTCGCGATGGTGGATGCCTCGACGGGCGGCAAGACGGGGTGCGATCTGCCCGAGGCGAAGAACATGATCGGCGCGTTCCATTCGCCGTCTCTTGTGGTGGCCGATGTCACGACGCTGGCGACGCTGGACGTGCGTGAGGTGCGCTGCGGACTCGCCGAAGTGCTGAAGCACGCCTTCATCGCCGAACCGTCTCTCGTCGACCAGATGTCGGTCTTCAGCGCCTTGCGCGCCAAGAAGCCCGAGGAACGGCTGGAAACGAGCGTTCCCGCCGCGGTGTTGGCGTCCGTCGTGAGCCGCGCCCTTGCGGTGAAGGTCGCCTGCGTGCGCCGCGATCCGCGTGAACAGACGGGCGAGCGCGCCAAGCTCAATCTCGGTCACACGGTTGGACACGCCGTCGAAATCGCCACGGATTTCCAGGTGAAGCATGGCGAGGGCGTGTCGATCGGCACGGTCGAGGAAGCGCGCCTCGCGGTGCGCCTCGGTCGGGCGCCGGACGCGTGGCCGGATCGCGTCGCGTCCGTTTTCGCGCAGGTGGGGCTGCCGACCGAACTGCCGCATGGTATTGATTTTGCGTCGCTGGCGGAGATCATGCGCCGCGATAAGAAAAAGAAGGATGGAAAGATCCGCTTCGCGCTGCCTCTGGATTGGGGCGACGTGGCGCTTGTGCCCGTGGAGCTGTGAAATGGAACTGAGAAGAAGAGTTTGGGTTGAAGTCGATCTCGCGAAATTGCGTTCGAACTACCGTCGGATCGCCGCCGCCGTCAAGCCGGCGCGCGTGCTGTGCGTGTTGAAGGCGAACGCCTACGGTCTCGGCGTGGAACCGTATGCCAAGGCGTTGGCAACGACGGACTGCGCCGGATTCGGCGTGGCCGAACCGTTCGAGGCCTTGGAGTTGATGTCCCAGCTCAAGCACGCCAAGGCCGTCAAGCCCGTGCAGATCCTCTCGTCGATCCTGCCGGACGAAATCGAATCGATGGTGGATGCCGGCGTGACGTTGCCGGTCATCGACGTGCCGACGGCGAAACTCATCAGCGCGGCGGCGAAAAAGCTGAAGACGACGGCGCGTGTCCATTTCAAGCTCGATACGGGCATGGGACGCCTCGGCATCCTCGCGAAGGACGCCCCGCGCGTGATCCGCGAGGTGAAGCGTCTGCCGAATCTCGACTGCGAAGGCATCTTCTCGCATTGTCCGATGGCGTATGATCCGTCGAACACGTTCACGGAAGACCAGATGGATCTGTTCGAGGCCATCCTGAAGGATGTCGCGAAGAGCGGAATCACCTTCAAGGTCGTGCATATCGCGGCTTCGGACGCCATCAACAATTTCCCGCGTGCGGCCCGTGCGCCGTTCACGCAGGTGCGTACCGGCATCAACCTGCACGGGTCGTTCGACCCCAACGGCAAACGCGCCTTGAAGGTCGAGAGCGTGCTGACGCTGAAGACGCGTGTCGCCCAGGTGCGCGACCTGCCGGCAGGGACGACGCTTGGCTATGGGCGCACGTGGTGTCTCAACAAGACGACGCGTGTGGCGACGATTTCGGCCGGCTATGCGGACGGACTTCCGCTCGCCTTGACGAACCGCGGTCACGTGCTGATCAAGGGCGTGGCGTGTCCGGTGATCGGACGCATCTCGATGGACTACACGACGGTCGACGTGTCGCGCGTGCCGGATGTCGTGCCGGGCGACGAGGTCGTGTGCCTCGGCAAGGACGGCCGTCTGCAGGTGACGCCGGACGACTGGGGCGTTTTGAAGGGGACCCATGCCTACGAGATCATCTGCTCGATGGGCAATCGCGTGGCGCGGGTCTATGTGTGATTTCAGGAGGTAGGAGATGGACGTGAGACCGGAAGAATTCAGCGACACATCGCGTTATTTCATTGTGCCGGGCGGCCTCCGGGACGTGCATGTCCACTTCCGCGATCCGGGTACGCCCCTTGCGGAAACGCGTGCCACGGGTGCGGCAGCGGCGGCGGCGGGCGGATTCACCTGTGTGACGACCATGCCGAATACGACCCCTGCGGGCGATTCGGTGGCGTGGCTGCGGGAACAGATCGAGGATACGTCGATTCCTGTGCGCATTGCGCCGTCGGCCTGCATCTCGAAGGGACGCCTCGGCAAGGAGGTCGCCGACCTCGAAGCGCTGGCGGCCGCCGGCGCGGTGGCGTTTACGGACGACGGGACGTTTGTCGACGATGCGCACGTGATGGAAGCGGCGATGCGCCGTGCGGCGAAGCTGAATCGTCCCGTGATGCAGCATGCCGTTGTGCCGGCCTTGCTGGCCGGCGGCGTGATGCGGGATTGTCCCGTGGCGCGCCAGTTCAATCTGCCGGTGATGCCGCCGGCGGCCGAAGTGGAGGCCGTGCGACGCGACATCGCGCTCTGCCGGGTGACCGGATGCGCGCTTCACATCCAGCACATCTCCTGTGCGGGAACGGTGGAACTCATCCGCGCCGCGCAGAAGGAAGGCCTGCCTGTGACCGGCGAAGCGACACCGCATCATCTGCTGCTGTCGTGCGAGGAGATTCCGGCGGACGACGCGAATTGGAAGATGGCGCCGCCGCTTGGTTCGCCGGAAGACGTCGCGGCCATTCGCGAGGGCGTGAAGGACGGGACGCTCGGACTCTTCGCGACGGACCATGCGCCGCATCCCGCGGCGAAGAAATGCGCGGGCTTCCGGACTTCGGCGAACGGCATCGTCGGTCTTGAAACCGCCGCCGCCATCACCTGGCACGTGATGGTCGAGCAAGAGGGACTGTCCCCCGAGGAATGGGCGGCGCGCTGGACGACGGGTCCTGCGGCGCTCATCGGCGAAACGCCCGATCTGAACAGCTACACGGTCATGGACCTGCAGGCGAACCGCGCGGTCGATCCGCGCACCTTCCGGACGAAGTCCGTCAATCAGCCGTTTACGGCGCGCCGCTTTTCGGCGTGGCCTGTGTGCACGGTGCTGAACGGGCGTGTGACGTATCATGAACAGCAACATTAACCAGAAACAGAGGGACTGAAAATGGATATGAAGTTTTTTGACCAGGCGGCGGCTTTCTTCCCCGATGAATGCTTTAAGCGACCCATCGATCTTGCCATTGTGCTCGGAAGCGGGTGGGGCGATGCGCTCGTGTGCGACAGGACGCTTGTACGCCTTTCGTATGCGGATATCCCGGGACTTGGCGCGGCGACGGTGCCAGGACATGCGGGCGAGTTTCTGCTTTTCGAACGTGCGGGTCGCCGGATTGCGGCGTTCTGCGGTCGTCGTCACTGGTACGAGGGCGTCGGCTGGGAAGCGGTGGTGCTGCCTGTCGAAATGACGCGGCGCATGGGCGGACAGCGCGTTTTGCTGACGAATGCGGCCGGTGGACTGAACCCGGCGCTCCGTCCCGGCGACTTCGTCATTCTGCGCGACCACATCAACACGGTGGGCATTAATCCGCTGATCGGTTCGCACAATCCCACCTGGGGGGCGCGTTTCCCCGACATGACCGAGGTCTATACGCAGCATCTGCGCGATGTGCTGCATGCCTCGGCCAACATGCGCGGCCTGCGTGTGATGGAAGGCGTCTACGCCTTCACGTCGGGACCCGTCTTTGAAACGCCGGCGGAAATCCACGCCTACGGTCACATGGGGGCCGATGTGGTGGGCATGAGCACCGTGCCCGAGGCCGTCTTCGCACGCGCCTGCGGCATCCAGGTGGCGGGGCTTTCGCTTGTTTCGAACCTCGCGGCCGGCATTTCGCCGAAGCCGCTCTGCCACGAAGAGGTGATGGCGGCCTCGAAGGCGGCGCAGCGCGTGATGAGCGATCTCATCGACGATTTCATTAAGAGTTAATTGCTGAAAGACGAAAGGAGAAAAGACGATGTTCGTGCCAGTTCTAGCCGCGATGACCATGCTGCTCACGCAGGGCGAGAAGGTCGTGGACTTCGGCCCCGAGGGCGTGGGGGGCTATCCGGTTGTGGAGATCACGGGCGTGAAGGGTCCGACGCGTGTGCGCCTCTGCTATGCGACGCACCCGAACGGAATCAAAGGCGATCACGGCGATTTCAAGCACGAGACGCGCGCGATGTACATGGGCCCCGACGTGTGGCTGCCGATTCATCCCGCGAATACCGATCGCTGGGATTGGTTCGACGTGACGTCCAATGGCGTCTATCGTGCGGCCTGCGCGCAAGGACTCGTCCGCTATGCGAAGTGGAAAATCGATTACGGTTCGGCGCAGGTGAAATCCATCGGATTCGACAACGACGGGGTGCATTCCGAAGAGCCGGTCGTTGGCTCGTTTGCCTGTTCTGATCCCGAACTCGACGGCGTGTGGAAGGCGAGCGTTCGCACGTGCCTGCTGGCGGCGATCCCGGGACGCGACAAGGCCATCTACGTGGCGGGCGGACGGTGCAAGAAATGGCTGGGGCCCTCCTATCCGTATCTCTCGGACGGCGCCAAGCGCGACCGTCTGGTGTGGAGCGGCGACCTCTGGTGGGCGCAGCGCAACATGTATGTGGCATTCGCCAGCAACTCGCCCTATATGCCGGGGTCGATTCGCATGCTGGGCGAGAACCAGACGCCCGAAGGGTACGTGCAGGCGTGTCCGTATCCCGAGTCCCATGGTCCGCTGAAGAATGGGGACTGGGGTCCGTTCGGGTCCGACGAATTCGCCGCCTGGTTTGTGCCGGTCGTGTGGGACAACTATTTCTACACGGGCGATGCCGCCGTGACGCGCGAGGCGTTTCCGCGCGTGCGCAAGCTGATGGACTACCTGACGAAGCATTGCCGGGCGTCCGACGGGTTCCTTGAACCGCGCAAGGAAACGTGCAAGCATGCGGCCGGATTGACGTTCGGCGGCACTTCCCTGCATCACCGGACGTACATGAACATCCTCTTGTGGAAGACGTACATCGACGCGGCGTCGTTGGCCGACGTGTTCGGCACGCGCGACGAAGCGGCGCGTTGGCGTGCGGCGGCGGCGAAGCTGGCCGCGAGCATCCGTGCGCAGCAGTGGGATGGCGACAAGGGCTTTTTCGTCCAGTCGTGCGAAGTGCGTACCTGGGGCGAAGAGGCGAATCCGCTCGCGCTCGCGACGCGGTTTGCGACGCGTGAAGAAGCGGCGCGGATTGTCCCGCAGCTTCGGCGTCATTCGCACGGCAAGTTCCAGGCGATGGCGATTCGCGGTGCGTACGAATACGGCTGTGCGGACAAGGCCATGGCGCTGTTCAACCAGCACAATTGGCGCAAGCTGATGAGTCCCTCGTGGAAGGGCCTTCGCACGGTGACGGAGTGCATGGGCCTGCCGACGCGCGGTTGGGGCGACGAGGCGCATCCGGATACCGCTGTCGCCGGTATCTTCACGAACTATCTGCTCGGTGTCGAACCGCTCGCGCCCGGTTCTGCGCGTTTCCGCGTGAAGCCGCAGCCGAGTGGACTCGCCTGGGCGAAAGGCCGTGTACCGACGCCGAAGGGATTTATTGATGTCGCGTGGAAGATCGTCGACGGCCAGCCCGTCGTCACGGTGACGGCGCCGCCGTCCTGCACGCGCGTCGAGTGAGAATGGACTTTCAGGAAAGGGAAATCAAAATGAAGATGATGAGTATCTTGTGCGTGGCGCTGTTGGTCGTCATGGGGTGCCGCCGTGCGGATGTGCGTACGTTTACCGTGGATGTACCGGAGGCGACGGCGGCTGACGAGCCGGCGCTGCGGGCGGCATTGGCGCCCTATGGCGGCATCGCGAAGAAACCGGATGCGATCGTGTTCGATGCGGCGAAGCATCAGCTGACGATCCGCTACGACTCGATGCAGCTGGCGAAGAAGAACATCGAGCTCTCGCTCGCGCAGGCGGGCTTTACGGCGAACGGCGTGACGCCGGAATCCGTGGGGGCGAAGAAGGCGAGGTAATGCGCACGCCGGCGGAAAAGACGCCTGTGTCCGTGCCGCCGGCGCTACAGGCGTTGGCGCGTGCCTTTCAGGCCGAGCTTGCGCTTGAGCGCGGACTTGCCCCGAAGACGATTGAGGCGTATCTGCGCGACGTGCGTTTCTTCCTGAAGTTTCTCGTTGCGCGTGGACGCGCCACGCCGCGCGCGTTCGTACGGCAGGATGTGGCGGACTATCTCGAGTCGTTGCAGGCTGCGCACAAACGCGCGTCCACACGGGCGCGCGCCTTCGTTTCAATCAAGGAATTCCTGCGTTTCCTGAAGGTGCAGGGCGAGACGGCCAAGGACCTGGGCCAAGGGTTCGATGCGCCGAAGAAAATGCTCGTGCTGCCGCGTGTGCTTGACGAGACGGCGATGCGCACGCTTGTGGAAAGCGTCAACGGTACGACGGCGCGTGACTTGCGCGATCGGGCGATGCTGGAGCTGCTCTATGGCTGCGGCCTGCGCGTGAGCGAACTCTGCACGTTGGCGGTGGGCGATTTCATCGCGGATGCCGATGTGGTGCGGTGCCGCGGCAAAGGCAGCAAGGAACGCATCGTGCCGATGGGCGGCGCGTGCGGACAAGCCCTTGCGCGCTATCTGGCGAGCGCGCGGACCTCGTTCCTGCGGGGTGGCGCGGATGTACGCACGATGTTCCTCACGCGGCTGGGACGTCCGTTTTCGCGGATGGGCGTATTCAAGCTGGTTCGTGAACGGGCGCTCGCGGTTGGAATCGATCCCGCGAAAATCTCGCCGCACGTGTTGCGCCATTGCTTTGCGACGCACATGCTGCAGCACGGTGCGGACGTGCGTGCCATCCAGGAAATGCTGGGGCATGCGTCGATTGCGACGACGCAAATCTACACGCATATCGACCGCGCGCGCCTCGGCGCGGCGCATCGCCAGCACCACCCGCGGGCGTGAGAAGTGCGTTTTTGCGGTTTTGAGGGGTCCCGCCCCCCCTAAAACATAGGAAAATCAAAGTTTTTTCATTTTCCTACTTGCGCAAAACGAAAAAAATCGTTATTCTATTGGCGTTGCGGGCGATATCCGCTTGCGCACCAAAAAGGAACGAACAGAAATGGCAAAGAAAATCGTAGTCCCGACGACCAAGAGTGGCCTGATGGCCGCGCTCGCCGAAGCTGGCGAGATCAGCAAGAAGCAGGCTGTTGCCGTGTACGAGAAGCTCCTCGAGCTCGCGTACGAAGGCGCCCGCCAGAATGAAAAGGGCTGGGTGATCCCGGGCCTTGGCAAGCTCCTCATCAAGAAGCAGGGTGCGCGTGTCGTCCGCAATCCGCAGACGGGTGCCGAGATCAAGAAGCCGGCGTGCAAGGTTGCGAAGTTCCGTCTCGCGAAGGCCGCGAAGGACGCGCTCGTTCCGCCGAAGGCGCCGAAGTGCAAGAAGTAAGTCTTTACACTTACTTGTTGAAAGAAAACGGTCGATGCTCACGTGTCGGCCGTTTTTGTTTTGTCGTGTTCACAGACGGATTCCTCTATGGACAGCGACAGGGCTATTTGCTAAAATAAACAGATGTAACGGTTGGGGTGAAGGTGCAGGTGGCCCGTAATCCTCGGTCGTCGACTTGAAGTCGCTCAAAGAATTGGGGAAAAAACTTATGAAAAAACTTATTGTCGGTTTTGCGGGAATCCTGGCTGCGCTGGCGGTCCAGGCCGAGCCGCTATCGCTCTCGATCAACTTTGCGGGCGCGCGCAACAACACCACCATCTATGGCGAGGTGGGGGGCTCCGAGTTGTTCGGCGCCTATCCGATCACGGGCGATCGGTGGAACAACGTCAAGGACAACTACAACAACTCCAATCTCGGCAACCTCGTCTGGAGCGACGGTCTGGTCCGCGCCGGGGTCACGATCACGACGGCCGCCGGGTGCTGGTGGACGACTGGCAAGACCCAGGGCATCTTCTACAGCTACCTCGACGACAACACCAGCCTGCCGACGTTCTCCATCCAGGGGTTGACCGTTGAAAACGGATTCCCGACCACGCCCTGCACCGTGTACATCTACTTCAGCACGGACAGTTCGTTGGCGTTCCATTCGCCGAATGTGAACGGGGTCCGGTATTGCGGTTCGACGGGCGGTACCATTGCCAACTCCGCCAACTGGGGCAGCAACGTCTACTCGCACAACGGCTATCTGTATGAGGGTGGCAACTACCTGCGCATCGCCAATGTCACGCCCGCCACCGGCGGTTCCATCAACATCGCTTCGGGTAGAACCAACAACCAGACCCGCGGCGGTATCGCGGCGGTGCAGATCGTCTTCGAGAAGCCGGCCGTGGAGGCCTCCTGCGCTTCGGACGAGGGCACGGTCGCCATCGATTCGGGCACAGCGGCGACGAGCGTCCAAAAGGAATGCGACTACGGCACGACGCTCACGGCCACCCTCACGGCCACGCCCGCAGACGGCTACGAGTTCCGCTACTGGAAGTGCGACAAAGACGTGATCGTCTCCGGTACCGCGCTCGATGCCACGATCGGCGTGAGCGCCGATTCGGCCAAGAAGCTCGAGGCGGTGTTCGGCCCCGTCGACGACCGCGCGCTCATCCTGTCCGTCAACTTCGCCGGCGGCAAGGCCGCCGACACGCTGACCCAGCCGATCAGCGGGCCCCAGCCGCGTGGCGTCTATCCGGTGGCCGGCGACAACTGGAACAACATTTCCAATTGCGTGCAGGAAGGACGGAGCGGACTCGTCTGGAACAACGGCGGAGTAGTCCCCGGCGTGAGCATGAGCCATGGTTCGGCGTGGAGCTACATCACCGCTACGCCGGCTTCCGAGGGGACGGTCTTCTACAGCTATTTGGATGACGTTGCATTTACCGGCTATCAGGGGCCGTTCGTCGAGTTCGACGGGCTCACCGCCGCCAACGGGTTCCCTGCAACCTGTACCGTCGTCGTCTACATGTCGACGGACAACGCCAATGTCCAGTTCCCGGCGCCGAAAGTCAATGGCGTCCAGTATAGCCACAACTATGTGGGCACGGTGACGGGCAGCGGCAACTGGGGAAGCTCCAATTTCGCCTGCAACGGCGTCGAGCGGGAGGGCGGCGACTTCCTGGTGATTCCGAACGTGGCGATTCAAGACGGCAAGGTGAACATCAGCGCCCTCAAGACAACGGGGTCGCGTGGCTGCATCGCCGGCATCCAGCTCGCTTTCGACCTGCCGAAGGCGGTCACCGTGACGGCGACTTCGTTTGACGTCGCGCAGGGTACGGTGCAGTTCGGCGACGAGACGGCGGGCGAGAACGTGACGTTTAACGGCAGCGATCGCGTGATCACGACGCTGCGCGCGATTCCCGCGCCGGGTTATGCGTTCGTCAAGTGGGGTGGAATGACCGGTGTGATCGCGGAAGGGGCGATCACCGATGCGGAAGTGACCGTCGATGCAACGCTGAACGCTTCGCTGACGGCGGAATTCGTGGCGGACAGCGTCGCGGCCACGGCGACCTGGATCGGGGAGGGCGATCGGGCCAATGTGAACGATCCTTTGAACTGGGACTGCCGCACCGTCTCGGGTACCCGGCTGGAGGGTGTACTGCCGACGGCCGATACGACCATCACGATTTCGGGAACGACATCTCTCAATGTGCCCGCCGGGCAGTCCCTCGTCTACAAGGAACTTGAGATCGGCAACGTGGAACTTGCGGCGGACTGCGACTGGCGTGGATTCGGCGCGGCGTTGGTCATCAAGGGAACGGTCGATGTGAAGGGGCACAAACTCTACGTCGCCGGGTTGAACGGCCCTGGCACGATCACCGACACGGCGTGTCTTCGCGCCGAACCGAGTATCCTTTCGGTCAACTTCAGCGGCACGCGCAGCTCCACAGGCGACACCCCGGAACCGCGCGGTACGGTGAGCGGCGAGACAACTTTTGGCGGTACGCCGGTGGCGGGAAAGTACTGGAACAACATTTCCGCGAAGAATTCGACCAACCGCGGCGGACTGATCTGGAACGACGGTACCACGGCAACCGGTTTGACGCTTACCGCCAGCAATACGGGGGTGATGTACACGAGCGGCACGGCGGGGGCAGAAGGTACGTTGTTCTACAGCTATCTCGACGATGCGTCGGCGACGGCGAAGATTTCCGGCCTCACTCCGGCAAACGGCATCGTCTCTGCCAAATGCACGGTCTACGTCTATATGTCCGGGGATGCGGCGAACAAGAAATTCAAGGCGGTGACGGTGAATGGCGTCAACTATTGCGCCAACGGCAACAGCGCTGACGGCAGTGCGATCTATGTGGGAAATGGCAGTGATTGGGGCGATGCCGGTTATTCGCTCGACGGAAAGACTGTGCCGAATGGCAACTACATCAGGATCCCGGATGTGATGATCTCGGCGGCGGGCGAAGTTTCGATCACGCCGCTCAAGACCACGGACACCAAAGTTGCGCGCGGTGGTTTTGCCGCGTTCCAGATCGCGGACCTTGTCCGTAGTACCTCGGAGGGGACTACTGGCGAACTCCATGTGGACGTGCCGGCGGGTACGACGATTGAAAACACGACGGTGACGCTGGCCGGCGGACTCAAGCTCGTGAAGGACGGTGCGGGCACGTTCGTGCCGGCAAAAGCGGGGCAGGACTATGCTGGCGGCACCGAAGTGGTGACGGGTGGAATTACACTCGGAACGTCCAACGAGCCGTTGGGCGTAGGTAATGGCCGGCGCACGGTGACCGTGGACGCGGGCGCGCTGTTCGACTTCAACGGATTCATGAGTACGACCCAGAGTCGCTACAGTTTCGTGCTCGACGGCGGCACCGTCAATCTGGTGCGTCCGACCCGGGCCGACGGTTGGAATACGGCGCTTGCTTCCATCGGGGGCATCACCTTGCTCGCGGATTCGTCGCTCGTCGGCAGGTTCTTCTTCTTTGGCCACAATACCGACGCAACGCCGCTCACGTTCAACGGCCATACGCTCACGCTTGACATCGACGACTACGTCTACGCATACGCGCTCAAGGCGCAGGATGCCGGCACGATCTTGGTGAACGGCGGCTGGGTGGAGTTCAACGGCACGCTGAATGATCTGACCCGGGCAGATGTCCTCTTCCGGAACGATGCCTACACGCATATCTCGGCCACGACGCCCGTGGGTGGATTCGCGTATGAGCGGAATTACTGGG
This sequence comes from Kiritimatiellia bacterium, assembly GCA_024405255.1. The sequence goes on along the minus strand of JAKSOY010000011.1, from coordinate 12,457 downwards.
GCAAGCATACTGTCGCGACGCAGATCAATGTGGCCGGGCGCTATTGGGTCGGGGCCAACCGCCCGCCGCTTACGCTCCTCAGCGGGGTGACGCTTGACTTCACGGGCTGGCCGGTGGGGCAGGCCTGGGATCCGGCGGGACTCGCCTCGCCGAAGAATAGCACCAATGACAATCATTTTGAGCAGCCTGGCCTCGTCACCTTCACTGCCAACGGAAATTACACCGTCGACGTGGGCGACAAGGTCTATCCGCGTGAGCGGACGAAGCTCGTCACCTGGACCGCGATCCCCACCGGCGCGACCTTCGAACTCGCCCCCGAGTCGAAGAAGAAGAATGTACTGAAGGTCGAGGCGGATGGCCTGTACATCATCAACGTCGGCGGACTCGTGGTCATTATCAGGTGATGGGTTATAGGTAATAGTGAATAGGTTTGGGGTTGAACGGTGAGGGCGATCGGCTTGATCATGCTGGGGGTCGTGTGGTCGGCCTTTGGTGGATTGCGGATCGGCGAGATCTGTCCGCGTCCGTCGGCGCTTGACGCCAACGGACGCGAGTCGGGCTGGGTGGAGCTGGTCAACGACGGCGCCACCGCCGTCGATCTCGCCGACTACGAACTGGTCATTCGCAAGCGCGGCAAGAAGCGCGGCGCCCAGGGCGATGCCGAGGTCAATCTGCTGCCACGCGCGGTTGCGCCTGGTGCGTGCACGCTCGTCTACACGAGCGAGATGTACGACAATGCCGAGGACTATGGCGGCGACGGTGAGACGGTGAAGACCTACGATCGTGGACTCATGGTCGTGCCCGTGAAAATCTCGCCGAAGAAATTCCCGCTGGTGGAACTCTACTGCGGTACCAACAAGTCCGAGAAGGTCCTGTGCGATGCGCTCGCGGTGCCGGCCGACATTCCCGACGGGTCTTCGCTTGCGCACGGCGAGTTGGGTCCGGTCGTCCTCGCACATCCTACGCCCGGGGCCGCCAACAACCTGTCGGGGGCGTTGGTCGTAGGACCCGAGATCGGTCCTCTGCGCGGCGTCAAGCACGACCTCTCCGACCACGAACCGTTCCCCTGCGCGACGAACGGATGTGACTATGCGGTGTCGTTCTTCCTCAATCCGCCGAGTGACGATTTTCCCGCGCTCGACGAGGTGCGGCTCATTTACCGTGCCGGTTTCGGTACGGTTGTCACGGCCGCCGTCGCTTGCGTACGCGGTGACTGGGACGCACAGGGCGGGCAGCGCTGGCACGGAACGATTCCCGCCGCCGCGATTCCCGCGCCGGGCGGGTTGCTCCGCTGGGCGGCGCTCGTCACGGACGCGGAGGGGCGTCGGTTCCGTGCGCCCGCCTTTCGGAATCCCGAAGACGGACCCGAATGGTACGGTACGATCGTCGCCGGCCATACGCTTGATTCCGCGACGCTTCAGACCTTCCATCTCTTCGCCGATTCCTCGGCGTTGTCGTTGATGGACAAGCAGTACGATTCGATCGCTGCATCACATCCGCTCGGAGCTCGGTGCGGCATCTATGATGCGGTGACGGGACTCTACTATGACAACGTGCGCATTGACCTGCGGGGACAGACCACCGCGTCCTTCAACAAGAAATCCCACGGATTGCTTTTCTCCAAGGTCCAGCCGCTCAGCTGCGTCGATCCTGTGAGCGGCATGGCGTTCGACGGGGTCCGTAAGACCTCCTTTGTGGCGGCATATTCCGATCCCTCGTGTCTGCGACAGGCGCTGTCCTACTATGTGATGCGTTCCCACGGCATGCCCGTACCGAACGACTATCCCGTGCGGCTCAATCTCAACGGCGCGTTCTACGAACTCGCCTGGAATTCGAATCGGTTCACGGACGAGTATCTCGAGGACATCGCCGAGCTCGATCCGCTTGGGTACGCGTGGAAGGGGTGCGGCACGCTTACGGGCGGCGGCGAGAAGACGCTGCCTGAGTTGGGCGGTTCTGATGCATCCTCGGTGATGAGTACATTTGCGTCTTCGATCGCGGGTGTGACGGCGATCGGTGAAAGCGGCGACGCGGTGGAGCTGCCGGCGGTCACGAAGACCGTGGTGAAGTCCTTCGACCTGCCTGCGTGGCTCAACTACCTGGCCACGGTCAAGATCACGCAGGAATGCGACGACGTGTGGGCCAACATCTGCATGTACCGTGACTACAATTCCTCTTTGCCCAAGCGCGGCGGCGAGGCGTGGACCGGTACCTGGAGACCGCTCGCCTACGACAACCATCTTTCGTGGGGAGCGTGGTTCTACGGCGACGACACGGGCTACGGACGTAACGGTTTGCGTACCACCGACGACCGGTTCAAGTCGCATCCGTTCTACGGCGGGATGCGCGTCTTGTGCCACAAGTACAATTCCTCAACGGTATTCAACTCCGGCAATCGCGGCTACGAGGCGGTGTGGCAGAGTGCGAAGTTCCGTCGGCTGTTCCTGCGCCGCCTGCGTACGCTGATGGACCAGACGCTGCTGCCGCCCGGCACGCCGCGCGAAGCGACGCCGTTCTGGGGGTATGTCACCAACCTGCTGGCGGCCTGTTCGGCGGAGGATGCGCTCGACCATGCGAAGTGGGGCTATGGTACCGGCACGCAGATCTGGGATTGGCCGACGAAGATGGACATGGCGCAGGGCGTTGAAGATCTTTGGAACAACTACATCGTGCCGCGTCGGGTGCATCTCTATGAGACGCATTCCATTACCAACACCGAGAAGGGCGTCGGTTACGAGCGTCATCTGAGCGCGGGCATTCCCGTCGCGCAGAGCGCGTTCGAAGAGCTGAAAGGCCAGCTGACGGTGGAACGGTGCGACGGCGGCGTGGTGATTCGGAACGGCAACGACGAAGAAGTCGATCTTTCGGGATGGAAGCTGAAGGGTCCGGTCAAGCTGAAGCTGCCGCCCGGTACGGTGATTGACCGCTGTCAGGGGAATGTGCCGGGCGAAGTGTTCGTGGTCACCAACCGGCTTGCCTATGTGAACGCGCACGATCACGAACTGGTCGACCAGGTGATCGTGGGCAATGCCAAGGTGGGGGATGGACGCCTCACGTTCACAACGGCGGCGGGCGAGGAAGTGATGCGCGAGAAGGTGCATCCAACGTTGCGGGTCGAAAGTCGGGCGGGACGCGACTTCCAGGTGGCGGAGCTGTCGGTGACGGTGGAGGGACTGGAAGATCCGGTGGAGAGTCCGCTGGTGGTGTCGGCCTGGAATGCCGAGGGCGTGTTGGCGGCGCGTGCCACGGTTGCAGCACCGACGAACGGCGTCTACCAGGTGGTTTTGTCCGGACTCGACGCCGGGGCGGTGTATACGTTCAAGGCCGAGCTCGATGGCGACGAAGGTGTCCGTACGACACCGCTCGCGCATCGGCGCATGGGATGGATTGACGAAGACGTGGAGACTTTCCTCGGAGAGTCGGCGGCGAAGTGGCGCTATGACGAAGATACGCTGACGGCAAAAGCCGGCAAGATCGACATGGCCGTGGGCGAGCAGGCGGCAACGGCGGAGTTCACGCCCGATGCGGCGACGGGACGGGTCTATTCGGTGACGCATCGTGTGACGTTCGATGCGCCGGGCGAATGGTCCGAAGAGCAGGAGGCGGTGAAGCCGCGTGCGGCCTTCCGGGTGGTGGCGGATGGTCAGGGCGTCTATCGGTTTGCGCTGTATGGCGAAGGCGGGTGGCACGTCAATGCGGACGAGGTGGCGCAGCTGGGCGTCGAATACGAGCTGCGGGTGACCTTCGACGTGGCCGCGCATGGGGTCGCGTATGTGCTCGTGACGGCTGCGGGCGATGTGCTGCTGTGGCGCGGCGCGGTGGCCAATGCCGAGCCGGTGGCGGTGGCGAAGCTGCAGTACCGGGGCAACGGCAGCGTGCGGAAGATCGACGGCGACGTGTACGATGTGAATGTGGCGACGGTGAACGGCGTGGACTATGAAACGGTGTCGAACGCGGTGGCGGCGGCGGGTGGTTCGGCGGTGACGCTGCTGCACGATGCATCGTATGCGCCCGGAACCAATGGATGTTTCCGCATCGCCGCCGGCGGCTATACGCTTGAGCTGACGGGCGGCGCCTGGGGGGCGTTTTCGGCATGGGCGAAGCGGCATCCGGACGCGTTCGACGGCACGCGCACGATCGGCGCAGCGGGGGCGCGTCTCACGGCGTATCTCGATCTCGGCGAGCTGCTGGACGAGGAGGCGCTTGCGGCACTCGCGAAAGAGGGCGTGAAGATTGTTGCGGCGAATTTCGCGGCGGACGCAGTCGAAGTGGAGATGTCCGTGAAAGGATTGGCGGTCGGTGAAACTGCGAAGGTCGAGGATATCGCGAAAGTGTTCGGAATCCTCGGCGCGGCGCGTTGCGGCGACCAGTTCACGCCCGCATCGGTCGTCTATGTGGAAGGCCCTCAGCGTACTCCATCCGGTGGCGTCAAATACAAGGTGGCACCGCCAGCGGGTACGCGTCAGTATTTCTATCGAGGCGTGATGCGCCTCGCGGACTGAGGAAGAAATCACGTGAAAAAGAAGTCCAGGTTCTGGCACAAAAGTTTAAAATGTCAAATAGGTGCTAAAATAGGCGGTTCTAAAATTTAGCACAAAAGTTCAAAATGTCAAATAGGTGCTAATTGTTGTTGATTGCAAGGTAGAGATTTGGTAATATATGCGAAAGAAAAGAGGAAAATCAACTTATGTTCTATGGTCGTCAGTGTCAACTTGAGCAATTGGGGCGGTTGCTCCGTAAGCAGGTGGGGTCGTTTGTGACCTGCCGCGGACGCCGACGGGTGGGTAAAAGCACGCTAATCGAGAAATTCGCGTTAGACCATGGGGCCCGCTTTATAAAGTTGGAGGGGGTGAAGCCGAAGTCCTCCTACACGAATGCTCATGAACTTCGGGCCTTTGCTGAACAATTGGCGGCAGTGACGGGGGCCGATAGTACGCCGCCTTCAAACTGGTTGAATGCATTCATTCGCTTGGATCGGGAAATTCGTGATGAAGGTTGGACGGTTGTACTTTTGGATGAAATTGCCTGGTTCGGCTATTATGATCCGATGTTTTCGGATACATTGCGCATTGCGTGGGAAAACTATTGGCGGAAACACGATCGGTTGGTGGTCGTCGCCTGTGGCAGCGTTTCAAGTTGGATCAAAGATAATATTATTGACAACAAGGCATTTCGCGGACGTCGGTCGCTTGACATGGTCGTGCCCGAACTGCCGATTGCCGAATGTGTCAAGTTCTGGGGGGAACGGGTGGGTCGTATCGACCCGACTGAGATCATTGATGTTCTCTCGGTCACTGGCGGAGTTCCGATGTATTTGCAGGAAGTCGATCCGTCGGCATCGGCGGATGAGAATATTCGGCAGTTGGCCTATTCCCCGAATTCGGTGTTGCGCGTTGATTTCGATGATATGTTCAGTGACGTGGTGACCGAACAGCCGCTGTTTACGGGGAAGGTTCTACGGACTCTACTTGGTGGTCCAAGGACGGCGACCGAGATTTCCTCCGCACTGGAGATGGAGAAAGGTGGGCGGATATCCGATGCGTTGGAACGGTTGGGAGAGGCAGGGCTTGTGGCGCCAGATGCGGGAATCAATCCTGAAACAGGTGCCAATGTGCGTGAACGCCGTTATCGCCTGAGGGACAATTACACGCGCTACTATCTCAAGTTCATTGAACCTGTGAAGGATATGATCGATTCAGGAGCGTACCGATTCACGTCATTGTCGCGTTTGGACGGCTGGGACGCGATCATGGGGCTTAGTTTTGAAAATCTGGTCGTCAACAATGTGGCGGAGTTGATTGACTATTTGCATCTTGGCGGTTCATTGGTTACTTCTGCGGCACCCTATCGCAAGGTCGGTAGCAAGCGCCGAGGCAACGGCTTCCAAATCGACTTGCTCATCCAGACGGAGGGAAGCATGTGTCTGACGGAAATCAAGCGACAGAAGAAGATTGGCAAGGAAGTTATCGGCGAAATGGATGCCAAGGTGCGCAAGATATCACGTCCTGAAGGGGTTTCGATCAGGACGGCTCTAGTCTACGATGGTGAATTGAACCCTTCGGTGGAGGCGAACGGGTATTTCGACGCCTTGATTCCGTTTGTTCGCTTGATGGGCGTTTGACCGAACAAAGGAAGGATCGGTGATTGTGACGAAAATTTCAGTGAAAGTTGTCGTGGCGTTGATGGGTGTGGGATTTGCGTCCGTGGCGTTGGGCGCGGCAGGGCTTCGGGTGGTTGTGACAGCGGCGGACCGTACGGGCGTGTGCGATTCGACGGCGGCGATTCAACGCTACCTTGATCGTGTCTGTTCGGCCGGAGGCGGTACCGTGTATCTGCCGCCGGGCGAATATCGCATCGGCACGCTCTCGCTGGGATGGAACACGCGGTTCGAACTCGCGGGTGGCGCGGGAGCGAAAGCGACGGCCGGCTGGACGCCCGAGGCTATGAAGCGGGCGATGGATCCCGCCGTTTCCGCCATTATCCGCACGACCGGCAAGAGTGTCTGCAACATCTTCCTCTACAATCTCGTTCCGCCCGCCTCCATCACGAACGGGTGCGGCAACATTGCCGTAGAAGGCGGAACCTTCGATTGTGCGGACCGGATGAAAGTGCTCGCCTTCATGTGTGCGAAGGGCGTGCGCGTGTCGAACATGGTCGTGAAAGATCTTCCGAACAATCACGCCTTCCAGATTGGCGGCTGTTCGGATGTCGAAATCCGGAACTGTCTCTTTGCGGGCTATCATTTCGGCGGGAAAAATGGAAGTTGCCTCACGCGCGAAACGATCCAGTTGGAGACGACAAGTCCGGCGGCGATCACGGGCTCGCGTACGCCCTGTGCGCCCATCTTCTGTCCTGTCGGCGACTATCGACCGAACAGGCGAGTGACTGTGGCGGGCTGCTGGTTCGGCGCGAGCGAACGGCGCGGTTCCCAGCTCATTCCGCTGGGGCACCACGGTGCGGCGCGCTCCTGCAACGGACTCGTCTTCACCGGCAATGTGATCGACAATCCGCGGTACTGCGGGCTGCGTCTTGCGAATGTCTCGGACGTCCTCCTCGCGAACAACACCTTCATCGCCACGAACGCGAAGAAGACGCTCCTCGAGACCGATTCCGCCTTCATCACGATCTGGGGAAAAGCGGCCCTTGGCCGTAGAGAGAAAGGCATCGTCCTTCGGGATAACACATATAGACTTTCGCCCACCGCGCCATTCCCCCGCCTCTGGGTTTCCCCCGCGCGCAAGAGAGAAGTGCAGGAAGTACAGTGAGCGGAGTTGATTGCTAGGGAGGGCGTCCCCGTGAAGATCAAGGTGCCGTTCTTGCCCCAACATTGTGGTTTTGATATAATGTTTCCGTCGGCGTGCGTGAGTTCATGCGGTCGATAGGAATAGTATCCCCAATGAGTCGAACATTCAATGAAAATACGCGCGTACAGGTTCCCGCGGCGGTCCATCTCTGCCGTTTGGGATATCTGTACTATGGTGCAATCGCGCCCGAAGAATTTGACGCGTCGACGAATATCCTGACGCGGAAATGTGCGGCTGCGCTGGTTCGGCTGAATCCTGGAATGGCCGAGGCGCAGGCGGCGTCGCTTGTACAGGATCTCATACGCCTCTCGTCCAACGACGACTTGGGACGGGCGTTTTATCAGAAGATCACCGCGACGACGGGCGTCAGGTACATCGACTTCGAAAACCCCGATGCGAATGAGTGGGGTTGTACGACGGAGTTCGAGTGCGAGAATCCCGAGACGCATGATCGGTTCCGCCCCGACATCACCTGTTTCGTCAATGGACTTCCTCTTGCGTTCATCGAGGTGAAGATCCCCAACAACCGAGAGGGAATTCTCGCGGAACGAGCTCGGATGAACCAGCGCTTCGCCAACAAGGCGTTTCGTTCTTTCCTAAATGTCACACAGTTGATGATTTTTTCGAACAACCAGCCTTACGACAATGAGTCGCGTGTTCCGATCCAGGGGGCGTTCTACGCGACAAATGCAAAGGAGCGGGCGTTCTTCAATGTCTTCCGAGAGGAACGGGAGGTGAAGGATTTTCCCCTTGGATATTCGCCCGATCAGTCTGAGCGGGTGGAACAACGTATTTTGACGCATCGGAACTGTATCACGATTCGTAACAACGCGGAATACATCACGAACAAGAGTCCGTTCACGCCGACGAATGCGATTCTCTCGTCCATGTTGCAGAAGCAGCGTTTTCTCTTCCTTCTGCGTTTCGGGTTCGCCTATGTCGAGCAGGAGGTCGAACTTGCGAACGGACAGAAGTCCTATCAACTGCAGAAGCACGTGATGCGCTATCAGCAACTGTTTGCTACGTTCGCCATTACGAGGCAACTCGGTGAGGGTGTCAAGTCGGGCATCATCTGGCATACGCAGGGAAGCGGCAAGACGGCGCTTGCGTACTACAATGTGAAGTGCCTGACGGACTATTTTGCGAAGCGTTCGACGGCCGCCAAGTTCTATTTCATTGTTGACCGTCTGGATCTCCTCCAGCAGGCGGCAAGTGAATTCAAGGCGCGTGGACTCGTCGTACGGACGGCCGAGAGCCGTGAGGAGCTGATGAAGGACCTCGCGAGCAATGTCGTCGTGGAAAACGCATCGGGCGTTCCGGAAATCACCGTCGTCAACATCCAGAAGTTCGCCGAGGACCACACGCGCGTCGACCTGCCCGTCGGCTATAATACGAGTCTGCAGCGTGTATTCTTCATCGACGAGGCCCATCGCGGTTATGATCCAAAGGGGAGCTTCCTTGCGAATCTCCTTGAGGCGGATCCGGATGCGGTCAAGATCGCGCTCACGGGTACGCCGCTCCTCAAGAGCGAGCGGGCCTCTTGGCGTGTTTTCGGCAACTACATCCACACGTACTACTACGATAAGTCGATTGCGGATGGCTACACCCTCAAACTCATGCGCGAGGACATCGAGACCAGCTACCGCGAGAAGATCACAGACATTCTTGCCCGCTTGACGGACGACGTCGAGGTTCGGCGTGGAGATGTACCGCGCCAGAAGATCATTGAACACGAATCGTATCTCAATGGCCTTCTTGACTACATCTTTCACGATATGCGCCGCTTCCGACTCCAGCACGATTCGCCCCATATCGCCGGCATGATTGTCTGCGAGACGAATCTCCAGGCACGGGCGCTCTTCCGTTTGCTGAACGCGCGTGCGGCGTCCGAGTCCGCGGAATCCGGTCTGCCCGCCTTTCGGGCCCAGTTGATCCTGCACGACGAAGGCGACAAGGAAACGCGTAAGGGCTGGATCGCGTCCTACAAGAAGACCGAGGATCTCGACTTCCTGGTTGTCAACAACATGCTGTTGACCGGATTCGACGCCCCGCGCCTGAAGCGGCTCTACCTCTGTCGCAAGCTGGACGGACATAACCTCCTGCAGGCGCTGACGCGCGTGAACCGACCCTACCGCGACTTCAAGTACGGCTACGTTGTCGACTTCGCGAACATTAAGGACAATTTCGTTGAGACGAATAACCGCTATCTACAGGAACTGAACCGCACGACGCTGGATGCCGATCTGCCGACGGATGTGCCAAGCGTCGGCGAGACGTTGATCGTCTCGCAGGCCGAAGTTGTCGTGCGGTTGAACGAGGTTAAGGACGCGCTCTTCCTTTACGACGCAACGAACCTCGAGGTCTTCCGCGAACAGCTGGATGGCGAAAACAACAAGGACCACCTCTACGAGCTCAAGCGGAAGCTCGAGGACGCAAAGGCCCTCGCGAACCAGGTGCGCAGTTTCGGCGACGAGGAGACGAAGTCCTTGTTTGAAAAGCTGAAGCCCGAAACTCTGCCGCAGCTGCTGGCGGAGGTCTCGCATCGGATCGACCGCATTAATCTGCTCGAGAATACCGAGCATGCCGAGGACATCGCAGCGATCATTAATGAGGCGTTGAACGAACTCGAGTTCACTTTCTCCAAGCGGGGCGAAGAGGAGCTGGAGATCGTCTACAACGACCTGCGGGACCGCTTCCGCCGCGTACGGGACGAATTCGAAGCGAATTTCGACAAGAAGGAGGACAAGTTCGTTTCGCTTTCGGACGAGTTCCGCCGCTACTTCCGTGAGAAGGGCTTCCAACCGCACGACGTCACGGAGGCTCGCACATCGATCGGCTACATGGATTCGGTAATGACTCGCATTCGCGAGATCAACCGCCTCAACAACATGCTCAAGCGCAAGTATGAAGACGATGAGCGCTTCGTGCGCATCCACAAGCGCATTCGTGAGGAGAACGCACGTCGGTCGATTCCGCCCGAACGGGCCGTCATCTCCCAGAACGAACGCGAGATTGCCGAGAATCTCCTCGCCGTGAAGCACATGGTCGACGAGCGGCTCTACTGGAACGTGAACGTGATGGAAAACGAGCCCGTCTTCAACCAGGACGTTCTCAGGTCCGTCTCTGAGAAACTTCTCGAGCTTAACATTTCCGCGTCACGTGAGGATCGACTTTTCATCCGTGATCGCATTTCCGAAGAGTACCTCAATCGCTATTACGAGTTGGCAATCTGACCATTGGAGTAAAGGCTTATTATGGAACAGACACTCCTCACCGTCGAACAGGCGACGAAGAACCTAATCGACTCCCTCAAGCAGGCTTGCACGGCGCACGGCCTCGGCAACAGCGGAAACGAGTACAAGATCATCGTGCAGATGTTCTTGTACAAGTTCTTCAACGACAAGTTCGGCTACGAGGCCAAGAAGACGGCGCTCTTCGGCAAACGTCTTCGGAACGCCGAGAAGTGGGACGCCGAATACGACACCTTCACGCCGGAAGAGGTGGAGGACCTCTTCGACTACCTGCCGTCCGACACGCCGCGCCTCCGGCCCGAGCATACGATCGCCCATCTCTACAACGCCCAACAGCAGGGCGATTTCGCGACGCTGCTTGATTCGACGCTGGACGACATCGCGATCCTGAACGACAAGATCTTCTCAGTTGCAACGGGTACGAGCACGAAGTCCGAGGACGCCGAAGCTCGCGTTGCGGTCTTCGACAAGGATCTCCTCAAGAACAGCATTGCCGATGCGGCGAAGCGCTCCGGCTTTGCAATCGCTCTCTGCCGCCATATTGCCGATCCGGCGGCGAACTTCGAGCCGATGTTCTCCGAGAAGTATGACTTCTTCTCGACGATCTTCGAGTACATCTCGCGGGACTACAACCGGGACGGCGGCAGCGTCTATGCCGAGTACTACACGCCGCGCTCGATCGCGCAGATCATCGCGCGGCTCCTCGTGGGACGCGACGAGACGCTGCGCGGCGTCTCCTGCTACGATCCCTCGGGCGGGTCGGGCACGCTCGTGATCGCGCTTGCCCACCAGATCGGCGAGGAACGCTGCACGGTCTATTCGCAGGACATCTCGCAGAAGTCCACGCAGATGCTGCGCCTCAACCTCATCCTCAACAACATGGTCGGCTCGCTCAAGAACGTGATCGAGGGCGACACGCTCCGGCGGCAGGGGCATCTCAATAAGGACAAGACGCCGCGGCGCTTCGACTACATCACGTCCAATCCGCCGTTCAACCTCGACTTCTCCGACATGCGCGAGACGCTGGCGACCGACACGACGCGCTTCTGGGCGGGCGTTCCGGCCGTGCCGAACAAGGACCGCAAGAAGATGAAGATCTATCTGTGCTTCGTGCAGCACGTCCTGAACGCGATGAACGAGAAGGGCAAGGGCGCGATCATCGTCCCGACCGGGTTCATCACCGCGAAGGCGTCCATCGAGCAGAAGATCCTGCAGCAGGTCGTCGACCGGCACATCGTCTACGGGTGCGTCTCGATGCCGTCCAACCTCTTCGCGACAACGGGTACGAACGTCTCCGTCATCTTCTTCGACAACTCCCGCGAGACCGAGAAGGTCGTTTTGATCGACGCGTCGAAGCTCGGCGAGAAGCGCAAGGAGGGGAAGAACCAGCGCACGTTCCTCCGCGATTTCGAGATCGACCAGATTGTCAACACGTTCATCGAGAAGAAGGCCGAGGATGGTTTCTCGGTCGTCGTCTCGCATGACGAGATCGCCGCGAAGGGCTATTCGCTCTCGGCGGGCCAGTACTTCGACGTGAAGATCGAGCACGTGGACATCACCGCCGACGAGTTCCGCGCCCGCATGGCCGCCTTCACGAAGAATCTCGAAGCCATCAACGCCGAATCCGCCGCGCTCGACAAAGAAATCGCCGCCGCGCTCAAGAAGCTGGAGTTCGCCGAATGATCGCTCTCTACAATCGGTCTCGTGTAAGAATTCATGTTGGGGGAAGTGGTGATGGGCTATGATGATCCACAGCTGAAGGAGTTCGAGAATTACTATATCGCCAAGAAGGCCGGTCTGCGTGAACGCGCCGAGAACTGGGCGGTCGCAATCGGACTGCAGCGGGTCGATGGTCTCAGGCCGTCGAACTACCTCATCGAGATCGCCAAGAAGCACATCGAG
>JAKSOY010000109.1 GCA_024405255.1 Kiritimatiellia bacterium | reverse complement strand
GACAGCATGTCGATATTATAGCACATATTGGAATGCCATGTCCAAAGATTACTTCCCGACGGCACGCCCGTAGACGAGGAACTTGCCGATGCTGAACGCGGCACGGGAATCGCTCGGGATTCGCGCGACGCGCACATACACGGCACGCGCAGGCTCCGCGAGCGGAATGCGGTAGACGGCTTGCACGTCCGTCGTGCGGTAGACCTCCTTCCACCGCTTGCCGTCGACAGACACCGAGACGACAAACGGCGTCAGGCCCTTCGCCTTGCGTCCCGAGGGATTCGTGAGCAGAATGCCCGTCACCTCCGAAACCTGCGGCAACCGTACCTGCACCCACGGCGTCCGTTCGCCCCGCGTCTGGAACGCGGTGACGATCTTCGGCCGCGCCGGATCGAGCACTTTCAACGGACCGATCGCACGCGCGTAGAGTTCGGGATGGTCAGACCGCCAATGCTGTCCGGACGACGACGGCTTGAGCATCCCTTTCGCCGAAATCAGCGCGCCGCCGAAATCGTTCGTCGGGAAACAGGCCGCATTCGCCGGCACGGGCGATCGCCGATCGAAATCGGCGGCCGCCACCTGGAAGAGATCCAGATCGTTCTCGAAGGAACACGCCCGCAGAGACTGAAGATAGAAGTCGTTGACCGTCGGCTGCGCCGCCAACGCGGCCTCCAGCAGACGCCGCCGCAGAGGCGGACGCTGCACGAGACGCAAATGTCCCTGCAGAACACCGCCGAAGTTGACCTCTTCGCGCGTCCACGTATTCGTCGCGGCGGGCAGGTTCGCATACAGCGGCTCCAATTCTTCCGTCACTCGGAGCCGACCTTCCGGCTGCTTGACAAGCCCCTGCACGCTCTCCCACACAGCTCGCCACGTGGCCTGCCGTCCGTCCGGCAGCGCGACCACCAGATTCTTCAGATACTGATGGATGTGCGGGGCCGTGGCCTTCTGGCGCACCAGCATCCGCGCAAATGCATCCCACACGCCGTAATGCTGCGGATGCGCCGCAACCGCACGGCGATACAAGGCCTCCAAGGTCTCAAGCGGCATCTGGGCGTCTTCCGCGAAATGCGCGAGCCAGATGAAACGCTCGGCCGCCAACTGCTTCGTCCGATCGGCGAAGGACCGCTCCACCACATTCAGCATCGTGTAGCCCGCATCCCAGAAATGGAACCGCGCCGTCGAGAAACGCGAGATGTAGTTGTGGATCGTCCACAGTCCGTTCTTCGCCCGCCGATTGAAAATGCAGTGGCCCGGCTGTCCGCCCGGCATCGCCGGCAGTCCGTGCGCATTCGTCGTGTAGGCGCCGAAACTGGACAGCACCCCACACACGCCGCCAACGCGCTGTTTCATCTTCATCGTCGGCCACGGACAATCCTTCCAAGGTCCCCAGTAGAGCTGCGGCTTGTGGATGTATTCGCCGAAACAGTTCCACATCCGATACGGCACAAAACGAAACGCATTGCCGTAGGTGTCATACGGCACGTTGTAGAAATAGTTGAGCCAGAGGATGTTCGCGACACCGACCCCATGTACGATGTCCACCGCAAAACGCCATTCGCGTACGCTCTGCCCCAGCGACGCCTTGTGAAGACGACCCGCCTCCCACAGGGCGATGTAGGCCTCCAACGCACGGAAATACGTCAGCGTGTCGACCTTCGCAACCGAATTGAGCGCCAACGCCGTCGCGATGCGCCGCGGCACGCCCGGCTGCCGCACGAGCGGTTCGTTCCACGCGAACACGGCCAAGTTGGTAAACGCCGTTCTGTAGTCGCCCACCGGACCCGACGCGCAGAAATCTTCCATCCACGCCGGGTCGCCGAAGAACTGCTCGACAAACGCCGCGCCGCCTTCGCGCGCCAGCACCTGCTCGACGGTGTTCGTCGTCACCTGACGCAGCACCCGCGCCCGCACAAGCGCCGCCGCCTCTTCCGGCGTCTTCGTCTCACCCTGCTTCAACAGCGTCTGCACACGCGCAAAAATCGGCTTCGCCAGCCGTTCAACGGTCCCGGGCGCCACGGCGACCGTACCACACGGACGCAACGTACGATCGACGACACCCACCCCCAAGGGCGTACAGAAAGCCGCATTCGTTTGAGCCGGCGTCACCTCGATGTTTCGCTCCTTGAGAAACCCGTACGCCGCCCAGCCCCACAGCGACCGAGGATTCGCACTATGGATCTTGCGCAACAGTTCCGTGCACCGCGCCGTCGCATTCGTGTCACGCCGCAAAAGCGCGAATTCCGCCATGTCCACAGACTGCTGCTGTTCGACCGTGCAATGCTTCATCGGACGCTTTCGCAGCTGGGCGATGAAATTCGTCCCCCCGACGAAATTCGTACTCGTCGCATAGCCGTTCGCCTTTGTCACATCGCCAATGCCGTCGCCCATCGTGAAATGCAGCCGCCACCCTTCCTTGTCTTCGGGATCGGCCGCATTAAGCGCCTGCCAGGCATTCGTATACGAGACCGTCGTCCATTCCGTCTTCCCGCGACGGCGCCGCGTCTGGAAGAAGTCCGGCACCTGCGCGGAGATGAGATCAAGTCCCGCGCCGTACTTTTTCGCGGCAAAACACGCCTCGGCCTTCCGGCGCACGTCATTCCGTGCGACCACGCGCGCGGCCAGGCCCTTCGCCTTCACCGAATACGGCAGGTTCTCGAGGCACGCGAACATCTGGCCCTTCGCATCGAACAGACAAAGCGCGGGATAGCGTTTCACGCCGATCTGCAATGACTGAACACGCGCATTTTCATTCGAAACGGCCGCTGGACACGGACCATCCCACTGGTCGTGGAGGCCGAAGAGCCACCTGTCTTTGAACTGGTTTCGGAAGGCCGGCGACTCGAAGACCCGACGTACGCAGTCCCCCGAAACGCACCAGTCGCTTCCGATGCACAGGACCATGCTCGACTTCTGCTCGCGCAGCATCTGCGCCTTCAGGTCCTCGCCTTGCGCCACCGCTCCCGCAACCAACGCGAGCACCAGCGCGATCACACGACGTCCTCCCCTGCATCGTCCATTCAAGTCTGTCGTGTTCATTTCGGGGAATTTCCTTTTCGGATTTTAATTAGTCGTCGTCAAGACGGTCGAGAAGTCCCGAAGCCTCCAGCGGTTTCGCCGCCGGCAGCTTGCGTCCGCCATTGAGACGCACGAGATCGGCCAGGATGTTAAGCCCTTCGTCAAGAACGACATCCTTGTCGCGCTTCGTCGGATCAAAACCCTCGTCCAGGAAACGCTCAAGTTCGTCTTCGACCGCCGTCTTGCGATCAAGCTGCGCTTTGCGCGCCGTCTTGTTGAGCGGCATCGTCGTGCGCATCACGGCCTCTTCGGAATCCTTGACGAACTGGAGATGCTTCGCCCATTTGGGGTTCTTCGCCAGACGCGCCTGCGAAGCCGCCTTCAGCTCGGGAATGAACTTGTTCAGATCCCAGCTCGGGTTGAACGCACTCGGCGCCAGTTCGTCCCAGGGCAGCGGATAGGTGAGGCCCTGCTCGCCCTTGAAGAGTTCTTCATCGCACGCCGACGGCAGCAGAATGTCGGACGCCACGCCCTTGAACTGCGTCGACGCCCCGGTCACCCGGTAGAAACGTCCATCGGTAATCACGAGCGCCCCGTCGCGCTTGCCGCCGATCGGCGTCACGGTCTGAGCCGACCCCTTGCCGAACGTGCGCGTATCGCCTGCGATGACGGCACGGCCGAGGTCCTGCAACGTACCAGGCACAAGTTCGCCCGCGCTCGCGCTGCCGCGGCTCGTCAACACCACGACCGGCACGTCGCACACCACCGCATCGTACGGCACCGGCAACACCGTATCGCCGCCTGCACCATGCATGCGCACGGCCGGACCGCTCCGCACGAAAAGCCCGATCACCTTGACGGCATCGTCCAGAGAACCGCCGTTATTGCCGCGCAGGTCAAACAACACCCCGCACACATCGGCCTTTTTCAGCTTCTCAAGTTCCACGCGCAAATCGTCCGAGCAGGTGCGCATCTTGTTGCTGCGCGCCGTCATCGACGAATAGAAGGACGGCAGCCGCAGATAGCCCACCTTGCGTTTCTGGCCCGCGACAACCATCTCCACGACCTTCGACGAGGCCGCTTCATCGGTCATCGGCACATCGTCGCGGACGAGCGTATACTGCTTCGTCTCGCCATTCGCGTGCCTCACCTCGAGCGTGATCTTGGTACCCTTCTTCCCGCGGAAGAGCGGCACGATCTCGGACTCGGACTTCCCAGCCAGCTTCTGGATCTTTCCATCCCCCTTGGGCGCAACGCCGATGATGGAGTCGCCCGCCTTCACGTGTCCGTCTTTCGCCAGCGGACCGCCCGGAATCACGCGCTTGACGCGCGACACGCCGTCTTTCAGCGCCCATTCGGCGCCGATTCCGCAGAGCGTTAGATCCATCTGCGAACGAAACACGTCATACTGCGGCGACGTCAGATAGATCGAGTGCGCATCGTAGGCCGAGACGATGGCCGCGATGAAATCGTCGCACATCTCCGTGGTCTTCTGCCGACGCGCTTCCTTCAGCTGGTTCAGATAGTGCTTACGCACTTCGGCCACGGCCCGCTTCACGCCGCCCGTTTCGCAGGTGAGCCATTCGTCGAGCACTTCACCCGTCACACGCGCCGTCCAGAGGGCGTCGCGCGCCGCGCCGGCAGCCGGCCAGGGCGCCTTCTCGCGAGCGTATTCATACGTGCCGTTGCCGGTGAAGTCGAATGTCGTCGTCGCGAGCAGATTCGTCGCGAAAGTGGTCCGTTCGGCAATCCGCTGACGAAACACATCGCGCACGCGGCGCGCGAACGAGAAATCGCCCGCACGCAAGGCGTCGTCGAGTTTGTCAATCGACTTCTCGAACTCGGCGATATCCGCCGCATGGAAGATCATGTGGTCGCCGTCGCAGGACTCGAGCAGATTCGTCCACGCACGGCGCGAGATCATGTCGTTCGGTTTCTGACGCCACAGATGACTCGTACCCAGCGTCTCGTTCGCCGTACTCGCCAGGCGTTTCGCCCGCGCAAGCGCACGCGCTTCGGTCGACCGCGCCGGCTTCTTCGCACGCGCCGCCACACTGGTCAACGCGCACACACATAAGACACCCAACAACAATCTCTTCATGATGATCCTCTTCTCTGTGCCGTCCCGCTTATTCGACATCACCGCTGACGGCCGACTGCAATACCGCCTGGAAAATCTTCGCGAATTCCTCCGTCGGCACACGCAGCATCGCACGATAGTCCTCATCGCTGCGCCAGCCGAACATCCAGGCCGACAGCATGATCGGCGCATCGGCGGTCATGCCGATGCCCACCCGATAGCGCGCCACGAACAACGGCGTCTTCGTCTGCGCGCTTTCAGGAATCGCCTTCGTGAACTGGTCCTTCATCGTGTCGGCCTTGCCGGGCGCGAATCCCTTCTCCTGGCCGCCAATCGCGAACACGCCGTCGGCATTGCGCAGCGACGACGCCATCAGCGACGACGCTTTCTTGTCCTTCTTCGCCTTCGGCTTCGCAGTCGGCAGCTCCGGCACCTTTTCCGTAAAGGCAATCGGATCCTTCAGCCCTGCGGCGCGGAACTCGACGAGCTTATTCGACTTCTCGTCCTCGGCCATCACGAAACGCGCATACGTACACGGCGTCGGCGACGCACGGAACGCGGAGATGCCCTTCGTCAGGAACGAAACCATCCGGGCAAACGACTGAAAGGCGACGTCATCCGCCGTCTCCTTCTTCTGAGCCGCCCCTTCAAAGTGCTGACGCACGGCCGCCAACTGTCCGTCAACCATCGTCTGCCACGCCTTGCCCAGTTCGCCCTTCGGCGCCACCGGCGCACCGACGAACGTGATCACCGCGCTTTCGGGAACATCCGTGAACGCAAACGCCTCCGCCGGCAGCGTACGCGACGGACCCGTCAACGCGCCACCCGCGCGCGGCGTCAGACGCGCCCGCATGTCAAGACCATGGCTCGACACGCCAAATATCACACGCAGGCTCTCGACTTCCTTCGTCCAAGCGCGCACGAACACCTCAGCGTCCTTGCCGAAGAAATCGTCCGGCAAAAGCGAAAACGCTTCCTCGTCCTCGTCGTCCTTCTTCCCCTGCGCAGCGGCCGCCGTCTTCTTCACTTCGTCCAGCTGCTTGTTGAGCGAACTCATTTCCTTCGCGGCCGCTTCAAACACGGACCGCGTCAGATCGATGCGCGCAATGCCCTTGGCGAGCGGCTTTTCGAACTTCAGCCCGTCCTTCGCCGCCTGCTGGGCGAGTTCCTTCTTCGGGGACAGATAGGCCCACTGGCCGTCTGCGCTGAACACCGCAAATTCCTGCCACGGCTCGTCGTGTCCCTCTTCCGGCGCCGCCTTGTGCTTGTAGGTCACCAGGCCGTCGACGATTTTCTTCTTCGGGTGCTTCGTCTGCCAGTCCGCCACGCCGCCTTTCGGCAAGGGCCACACCCACACCGGCACGCACTCGTTGCCTTCGATAAAGAGCTTCGCGCCCCAGTCGGCGTCTTCACGCGCGACGCCGAACTTCTTCGCGAGGTCGCTTTCGGCCATCACCTGCGGCAGAATCATCGGCAGCATCGGGAAGTTCGCCTTCGCCGCGAGCGTACCCACCTGCGGCGTGAGTGCCTTGGTGGACGCCACCTGCAGTTCACCGGCCGGCGCCCATGCGGCCGACGCCGCACCGACAAGCCCCAGCGTCGCCAGCAGGCACAGCGCCCGCGCCGCGAAACCGGTTCCGCACGAACCCGTCCCCGCCGCCTTTGCCGCGAGACGCGCACCGCCCACTGCGGCGGAGTCCGCCACATCGAGCGTCTCCACCTGCGCTCCGAAGACGTCGGCGATCACGCTGCGAATCCCGCGCGACCGCGACGCACCGCCCGTCACAAAGACCTTCTTGAAATCACCAATCCACCTGGTTCTTTCTCTCATGTTCATAATCTGCCCTTCCACAATGGCTCTGATTTTCGTTTCGTTGGACGCCGCCGCCCAATCAAAATTCGCCTCAACGCCCGTCGCATCGTGCTTGGGCGTGATTTCCGTTTCAAAATACGGGAATGCGCGCTGACCGTTGTTGCCGCTCGGCGTCAGATCGAACGCCGTCTCGTCGAAGAACGTCCAATCGACATCGCATTCCTTTTTGATGCGCTCGCGCGCAAGCGATCCGTTCTTGAAGCACGAGAGCGACATGAAACCGCCCATCGGATTGCCGAACACGTGGCCGAAGCCGTCGGGGTCCGTCTTGAAATCGCGCATCGCCGCAAAGAACGTATCGCTCGTGCCGAGCGAAATGACCGCGCAGCCGGGTTCTTCCGCGCCGCAGCCCACGAGGGAGGCCGGATTGTCGCCGGTGAACGGCGCCACGGGAATGCCCGCACGCAGGCCGAACTTCTCGAACCGCGCCGCGAGCGCCAGCGGCTTGTCGCCCGGCAGGAAAACGCCCGGCAGCTTCGCCTTCAGATCGGGCGCGACAAACGCGCAGACGTCTTCGTCCCAATCGAGCGTCTGCAGATTGAGCAGATTCATCCCCGCGCCGTCACCCGTTTCGATCGGCGCGTCTTCGCCCGTCAGATAGGACGTCAGGAACGAACTCAGCAGATGCACGCGCGCCGTCTTCGCCCAGCCCGCCGGATCGTCCGCACGGAACTTCATCACCTGCGATGCGGCAAAGCGCTCAATCGCCGGCGAACCCGTACGCGTCTGCAAGGCCGCGCCGAAATGCGCATCGAGCGCCGCCACTTCCGCCCCCGTCGAACTGTCCATCCAGATCGGACTCTCCGCGCGCGAGAAGAAGCCCGCCTCGACCGCGCCGCACGCGCAGGTTTTGAGCGCGTCAACGCCTTCCGCCGTCAGATAGACCGTCGCATGCTGCTGCGCATCGC
Source organism: Kiritimatiellia bacterium (assembly GCA_024405255.1). Next base: position 6,619 of record JAKSOY010000109.1, on the reverse strand, counting down.
CGCCGACGGCGGCAATCTGGTCCATCGGCGCACCCGCCTCCTGCAAGCGCGCCAGCACGAGATCGAGGCCCTGCACCCACATCCGCGGATCGGCCCGACGCACGCGCGCATCCGCATTCGGCAGGAAACCGTCCGGCGAACCGAACGCCGGCAGATCCTTGCCATAGTTCACGGCGGCACGCGCGACCACGGTTTTCGTCTCGGTGTCGTAGACAACCGCCTTGGTGCCCTGGGTGGACGAATCAATTCCGAGTGTCAGCATTTTTTCTTTCCTTTTCTTTTGCGCGGTCTTTGAGCCACGGCGCAACATAGATGTTTTTGGCTTGCATTTGGGTAAAATACGAATCGAAGTCGAACGGCAATCGACGCCAGGTGACCACGCGCGTACGCGTTTCGTAGAGCGCATAGACGCTCTCGCACTCGCAGCGCGGATACCCCACCGATCCGACGTTCACAATGTACTGGTGGTCGGGATAGAGACGCATCCGTTCCGACCGCCCCGCACGGATGAATCCCTGCGGATTGCGCACGACCCACATCGACGCGTGCGTGTGGCCCACGAAGAGCAGACGCATGCCGCCCATTTCCGCGTAGGCCGCTTCGGCGTCTTCCTGCGCGAAGATGTAGCCGAACTCCTCAGGACGATACAACGTGCCGTGCGCACACAGAAAGGTCCGTCCCCGATACGTGTAGGGACGCGTCCTCAGCCATTCAAGCGCCTCGGGCGAAAGCTCCTTTGCGTGGCGACGGACGCCGACCTGTGCCTCCGGACGAAAATTGTCGAACGGGATCACGCCCGCCGTCGCCGCATCGTGATTGCCCATCAGCACTTCGTCGCACGACGCCCGCGCCAACTCGACCGCCCGTACGGCATCGGGTCCATATCCGACCACATCTCCGAGACAGACGATCTTTTCCGCGCCTTGGGCCCGCGCGTCTTCAAGCGCCGCCTCCAACGCGGATGGATTACCGTGGATGTCCGAGAGGATCGCGTACAGCATTTCAGGCTCCCTGATTCTGAAGCTCCTCAAGCTCCGTCGCGGCCTTTTCCCAGTCTTCCGTGTAACGGTCGATCTCGAACTGCAACGTCCGTACCTGCCGGTTCGCCTCGGCGAAGTCGGTGGTGGGGGTGGGGTTGAAAAGTTCCGCCGAGGCCGCGTCAAGCGCCGCCTGCAGCTCTTCGATCTTCTTCTCGCACTGCGCCACGGTCTTCTTCAGCTCCTTCACGCGCGGCGCGACTTTCGCCCGTTCCGCCGCGCGCTGCTGGCGCAATTCCTTCGAAGTCAACTTCGGCGCGCTGCCGTCGGGCGAAACCTCGGACTCCACGTCCTTCTTCGCCGTCGAACCGCTCTCGCCCGCCGCACGGTCGCGCTCGAGCTTCTTTTCGCTGTAGTAGTCGTAGCCGCCCGGGAACTGACGAATGCCCTCGCGCGTGATTTCAAGTACCGACGTCGCCACCGCCCGCACGAATTCGATGTCGTGCGAAACGAGCAGGATCGTCCCCGAATACTTCTGCAGCGCCTCTTGCAGGAGGCGGCGTCCGTCAAGGTCGAGGTGCGTCGTCGGTTCGTCCAGCAGGAGGAAGTTCGGCGCCTGCAGGAAGAGACGCAGGAACGCGAGACGGATCTTCTCGCCGCCGGACAGCACGCCCACCTGCTTTTCGACGTCGTTTTCGTCGAAGCCGAAAGCCCCCAGCTGATTGCGGAAATTCTTTTCACCCGACAGGTTCGTACCACCCTGCCAGGCGCTTTTCGCCACGCGATAGACGGTCAGATCGGGCGGGATCGTCTCGGCGAGCTCCTGCGAAAGATAGCCCGGCACGACGTTGTGCCCCAAAATCGCCTTGCCGCTCGTCGGACTGCGCGTACCGGCGATCAAGCGGATCAAGGTCGACTTGCCGAGACCGTTGTAGCCGATGAGCGCCACCTTGTCGCCGCGCGTCACATTGAACGTCACATCGTGCAGCACCTGCTTCACGCCGTCATAGCTGAAACCGAGTTCCTCGCAGCGGAACATCTCGATGCCCGACGGCGGCGGTTCCGCAAGGCGGAGCCGTCCCGACTGCGTGTAGCGCTTCGGCAGCACAATGCGTTCTTCATCGATCTTGTCGATGAGCTTCTGGCGGCTCTGCGCCTGTGCGGCCTTCGTCGCCTGCGCGCGGAAGCGGTCCACGAAGCGCTGCAGCTGTTCGCGATGGTGGTCCTGGTTCTCCTTCGCCTGCAGCAGATGCTGATAGCGCACTTCGCGCTCCTTGAGGTACCAGTCGAGATTGCCTTCGTAGCGCGTACACGTACCCGCATCGACCTCGACGATGATTTCCGTCAGCGTGCGCAGCAGGAAGCGGTCGTGCGAGATGAGCATCAGCGTGCCGCGGTACTGCTTGAGGAATTTCTGCAGCCATTCAACGGCCGGCAGGTCGAGATAGTTGGACGGTTCGTCGAGGAGCAGCAGATCCGGTTCGCTCGCCAGCACGCGGCTCAGCTCCGCACGCATGCGCCAGCCGCCCGAGAAACTCGTAAACGGCTTCTCGAAGTCATCCGTCGAAAAACCAAGACCGCCCAGCGCCACTTTGACACGCGTCTCGAGGTCGTAGCCGCCGAGATGCTCGAATTCGGTCTGCACCTCGCCATATTCGCGCAGCACATTGCGATCGCCCGAATCGAGCTTTTCCTCGAGTTCGCGCATCCGCACTTCAAGTTCGTGGAAACCGGGGATGCCGCGCATCGAGTATTCAAGCAGCGTCTCCTCCGGCGTGTCGGGTTCGGGATGCTGACGCGTCGACCCGATGCGGGGCTTTTCCTCGATGATCAGTTCGCCGTGGTCGGTGGACATCTCGCCGAGGATGATCTTGAACAGCGTCGACTTGCCGGATCCGTTTGGACCGACCACGCCGACGCGTTCGAATTTGTTGACACGGAAGCTGACGTCCGTCAGGACATCCTGCAAACCATAATGAACCGATATGTTCCTAAAATCAAGCACGTTGACTCTTAACCCTTCAACTCTTCAACACTCACCTGGCCAGCAGCTCTTCCCGCACAGTCCGCGGCACGAGCGCGAAGTCGCTCGGCTCCATCGAGTAGGAGGCACGTCCCTTCGTGAGGGACCGAATCGCCGTCGCATAGCCGAACATCTGGGCCATCGGCACGCGCGCGTGGACGATCTGCATGTCGCCGCGCTGTTCCATGTCGAGCACCGTACCGCGACGGCCGTTGAGGTCGCCCAGCACTTCGCCCACCGACTCGGGCGGCGTGGTGATTTCAAGCTTCATGATCGGTTCGAGGAATTCCGGCGCCGCCGCTTCGGCCACTTCGCGGAAACCCATCACCGCCGCACTGCGGAAGGCGATTTCGTCCGAAATTTCCGGATCGACCAGCGTGCAGCTCGTTGCAGTCACGGCAAGGTCCGTCATCGGATAGCGCGCCAGCACGCCCGTCGCCACACCGTCCTTGAGGCCCTGCTCGACGACCTCGGCGAGTTTGGGATCGGGGATCGTGTTGCGGAAATCGCGCGCGATTTCAACCGTCACGCCCTTGCCGCGCTCCAGCGGCTTGACTTCGATTTCAAGCGTCACCGCATGGCGCTTGCCACCCAGTTCGCGGTCGAAGGTGAATTCCTTCTTCGACAACGCCGTGACCGTTTCCACATAGCTGACCATCGGCTTGCCGACGTTTGCCGCGCACTTGAATTCGCGTTTGAGGCGGTCCACGAGGATTTCAAGGTGAAGCTCGCCCATGCCGGAAAGGATCGTCTGACCCGTCTCTTCGTCCTGACGCACCTGGCAGGTCGGATCTTCGGCCGCCAGCTGGTCCATCGACGCCACGAGCTTGTCCTTGTCGGCGCCGCTCTTCGGTTCGATCGCCAGGAACATCACAGGCTGCGGCGCCGTGATGCGTTCAAGGTAGAGCGGCTTCATTTCGGCGCACAGCGTATCGCCCGTCGTGCAGGACTTGAGTCCGACGAGCGCGCCGATGTCGCCGGCGGAAAGCTGGTCCACTTCGATCTGCTGGTCCGCAAAGAGGCGCACGATCTTCATAATGCGCTCGCGCTTCTTCGTACGCGGATTGAACGCATTGGCGCCCTTCTTCAGTACGCCCGAGTAGACGCGCACGAAGTAGAGCCGGCCCACATAGGGGTCGGTCGCAATCTTGAAGACGAGCGACGTCAGCGGCTCGGCCGCATCGTGCTTGCGCGTCACCGGCTCGCCGCTCTTCAAGTCCGTCGCCGCCACGGGCGGACGGTCCGTCGGCGCGGGCAGGTAGAGGCCGACGGCATCGAGCAGCGGCTGGATGCCTTTGTCCTTGAACGCCGTGCCGCAGAGAACGGGCACGAACTGGCCGGCGCAGACGAGGCGGCGAATCGCCCCGCGCAGTTCATCCACCGTGAGGTCGCCGTTCTCGAGATAGGCTTCCATCACGCCCTCGTCGAGATCCGCGACCCGCTCGCAGAGTTCGGCACGCGCGAGTTCCGCGTCGTCCTTCAGCTCCGCCGGAATGTCGCCCACGGTGAAGGTCTTGCCTTCGCTCGCCTCGTCGTAGACGATGCCCTTCATCTCCAGAAGGTCGACGACGCCCTTGAAATTATCCTCCTTGCCGATCGGCAGCATGATCGGTGCGGCATTCGCTTTCAGCTTGTCGCGCAGCTCGCCCACGACGCGCGAGAAGTCGGCGCCCATGCGGTCCATCTTGTTGACGAACGCAATGCGCGGCACCTGATAGCGGTCCGCCTGACGCCACACCGTCTCGCTCTGGGGCTGTACGCCGCCGACCGCGCAGAACACGCACACGGCACCGTCCAGCACACGCAGGGAGCGCTCGACCTCCATGGTGAAGTCGACGTGTCCGGGCGTATCGATGATGTTGATCGCCCAGTCCTTCCACGTACAGGAAATGGCGGCGGACTGAATCGTAATGCCGCGCTCCTTTTCCTGGATCATGAAGTCCGTCGTCGTGTCGCCTTCATGCACTTCGCCGGTCTTGTGGATCTTGCCGGTGTAGAAGAGGATGCGCTCCGTAGTGGTCGTCTTGCCCGCGTCGATGTGGGCGACGATGCCGATGTTGCGAACGTTTGCGAGTATACTGCCGTCTGACATAAGGATTCCTGGACTCTAAACTGAAACTTTTCTAAATTCGAACAATGCTCAGACCTTGCTGACGTCGAAGCTGCGGCTGATCGCCGCACGCGCCTCGGCGAGATTCGCGAATTCGCCGCCCGCGATGAACTGAATGACAAGGTTGCCGATGGCGGTGCCTTCGGTCGGACCGGCGAAGACCTCGAGTCCCGTCGCCTGAGCCGTGAGCGTATTGAGGTAGCCGTCCTTCGAACCGCCGCCCACGATGTTGATCGAGGTGTACGTCTTGCCCGTCAGCTGCGCGAGGTGCGCGATCATCTTCGCGTAGCACGCGGCGAGGGAGGTGTAGACGCACTGCATCAACTCGCCCACCGTCGCAGGCTTCACATCCGCCGCTGCGAGCACTTCGGCGATCATCGAGTCCGGCGAGAGGAACCGCGCGTCGTTGACATCCACGCGGCCCGCGAACGCGGCGTTCGCCTTCGCGGCCGTTTCGAGATCATTGAAGGAATACTTCTTGCCCGACTCGTAGTCGGCCAGGGTCCAAGTCGCCTGCGCGCCCTTGCCCTCGACGTAGGCGACGCCGTTCAACTCGCGGCGGATGGACTGGATCATCCACAGGCCCATGATGTTCTTGAGGAAGCGGAAGCGGTACCACGCGCCGCCTTCATTCGTGAAGTTGGCCGCGAGCGCCTCGGGCGTGGTGATCGGTTCGGCGTTTTCGACGCCCAGCAGGCTCCAGGTACCGGACGAAATGTACACCGCCTGGTCGTCGCGCGCGGGCACCGCGAGGAAGGCGCTGCCGGTATCGTGCGTCGCCGGCAGCACGACCTGCGCGTTGAAACCGACTTCGGCCTGCACGGCCGGCGCGAGGTCGCCCAGACGCGTCCCCGGCATCTCGAGCGGTCCGAAGATCTGCTTCGGCAGGCCGAGCTTCTCGATGACCTCCCAATCCCAGTCCTTCGTCCGCGCATTGACGAGATTGCCCGTCGTCGCATTCGTGTATTCATTGGCCATCTTGCCCGTCAGCACGTAGTTGAGGTACTCCGGCACCATCAGGAAACGCGCCGCCTGCGCGAGCTGCTCGGGATGCTCCTTCTTGAGCGCCGCCAGCTGGTAGATCGAATTGAAGAGCATCTTCTGGATGCCGCAGCGGGCATAGAGATCGGCCCGCGAAATGAGCGGCTCCACGAGCGCATCCGCCCCTTCCGTACGCTTGTCGCGATAGGCGACCATGTCCGAGCAGGGCTCGCCTGCGGCGTCGAGAAGGATGAAGTCCACACCCCACGTATCGATGCCGATCGTCGACGGGATCTTGCCAAGCTCCTTGCACTTCGCCACACCGGCCAACACGCTTTTCGCGAGCGCCGTATGGTCCCAGCAATCGTGTCCATCCTTGCGAATCTGCGAGTTGTCGAAACGATAGACCTCTTCCAGCACGATCTTGCCGTCTTCGACATGACCGAGAATATGACGCCCCGACGAGGCGCCGATGTCGATTGCGAGATGATAGTTCATAGGATATCTCCAAGAGTGTGATAAACAGAA
>JAKSOY010000108.1 GCA_024405255.1 Kiritimatiellia bacterium | reverse complement strand
GCCGCATTGGCCTCCTCCACCCGACGCGCCGCCGCCTCAGCTGGAGTTTCAGGGCTGTCGGGACGAGGCTCGAGATCCTTCCCCCGGCAGCGCGGCAGGGCATAAGTGAGAGCCGTGCACAGGTAATCGATCTCCTCCTCTTTTGACAACACATACTTCACCACAAAAGTTTTTTCCGTACCGTTTCGGATATGGATCTCGGTCACCACGGGATTGCCGGTGATCGTCTGCGTTCCCCGAATAGCGAATTCGGTCTGCGCATTGTAATCGAATGCGCGCCCATTCCCGCGAAACAGCGAATACACCCAAAACCGCCCCTTTCCACCGGCCATGGCAACTTCCAGACGACGGAGTTTGACACTTATGAGATAAAGTAGAAAACCGGTGAAAATCGTCACAAAAACGGCGATAGGGGGGTACTTATCCGCCTGCCCGTCCCTGATCATAGACCAACAAACGAAACTGAAGCCCGCCAGGATCGCAAAAAGGAATACCAAAAGGCCATAGGCACCGACCCGACTCCCCCGATGGGCGAGATGCAAATCGACGCTACCATCAAACTGTTTCTTCCACTCCACCTCGAAATGTTTTGGAGGCGGTTTCGCCATCCGTGTCTCACACGCCTGAAGAAACCGCCCGCCGGCATAGGAAAAATCAAGCCCGCAAGCCCGACAATGCGCCAAGTCAGCGCGGATGTTGATGTCATCCTCGCCGACAAGGCTTCCGCAATCCGGGCAAACAAGTCCCTCTCGGTTCTCAGATTCCATTTTCACATCACCTCAAGAAGAGCGTCGTACCCGTGGAATGGACTGCCGAGAGGTAACCGTTGACGAGACGGAGAAAGACCGGCAGCTTCGTGGTGGTGACAAGTTCGAAATCCTCTTCCGTAACGCCCGTCGCCTGCCGGAGATCGAGGATCTTGTAGACGCCCCTAAATTCAGGGATCTCAATGCGGATCTTCTCGCCCTTCGGCGCAACGGCGCCCACGATCTTAAGCGGCCGCCCCGTCAAATCGGCAACCACCGTGCCGAGCTTGAGCGTGCCCGCGCCGGAACCGTTCGCCGCGAGGGTCACCGTCGGCGTCGTACCGTCTCCACCCGCGAAACGCAGCGATTCAAAGGCCACTTCATACGGCACATTCGCCGCGCCGCTCGCACGTACCGTCACATTCGCGCCATCCGCAAAGGCGACCTCGCCGAACGACGCGGTCGCATCGCCGGACGCAACCCCCGTCACCTCAAGCGCGCTCGTGCCCGAGAAGGTGCCGCCCGCATAGCCGTCCGTCACCACCACATCCTCGCCCGCCTCGAACTTGAGGTCGTACGCCCACTGCTCGGCCGTCGAGCCGCCCGTGGCCGCCGTCACAGCGAAGAAACCGAACGGCGAACCGATAAGATCGGCCAAGCTCACGGCCTGTGTGGCCGTGAAGACCTTCTCGACGCCGGAAACGAGTTGCTTCGCCGTAAAGACGAACTGGCCGGGCGTGTAGGCGAGCTCGAATTCGATCGGCTGGTTCAACGCCTGCAAATTGAGGCCCTTCAAATCCGTATACTGTGTGGCGGTCGCGGCATTCTTCACGAAATCGAAGCGCGGTGCGTAGATGTTGATCGACCAGCCCGCGCACGACGGCATTTGCGTGGGACCCGTCCCCGTGAAACCACGCGACCCGCCCACGCCGCCGATGGAGGTGAGGCGATCGTTGTGGAAGACGAAGGCGACGCCATCGGCAGGCTTTGCCGTACTCGCCGTGATGACATACCGCCCCGAAATCTTGAACGGCCGCTCGAGATAGAGACGCGCGCGATGGGCGAGCACGCCCCCTACCGACCCCGTGTTTCGGGTGAGCCGCACCGCCGGCCGGTCGGCGTAGGTCGAGAGGACCGCGTCGCTCACGCACTGCCAGTTCTCCTCCGTGAGCGCGAAGTCCGGCACATCGTCGTCCTGCGCGAAACGGAAGTCCTTCACGTGCTGCTCGCACACCGAACCACCCGTCGCAGCCGTCATGCCCACATAGGCCGTGGAACCACCGAGCTTGGCCCGCACATCGAACACCTTCGACTGGCGGAACACGGAGTCGAAACCCTTGGAATAAACCGTTGTCGTGAGCTTGCCCTGTCCATCATGGGTTACGCGGACATCCGCACCCACCTGAAGGAATATGTTGGTAGGAGGATTTGCCATATCCTTCTTCGCGTTGTCGTAGAACCAACCCACCGTGTCGTTGTTGTAGACGTTGAACGCCGCGCCGAGAGACGGCGTAATCCCCACGGCGCCGATCGAACCGCCCACACCGCCCATGGCCGTCGCACCGCTCGCGTGGTTCTGGAGGAGGAAGGTGAAACCATCTGCCGGAGACGCCGGGCAGTTCGGGATCTCGTAGGTGAACTGCGCTTCCCACGGACGCGTTGCGTTCACGCGCGTCTTCCAGAACGCCGAGCCGCCCACGCTCCCCGTCGCCGTCGTGAGGCGGAAATCGTTCGACGAGATGAGCGTCGCGTTGCTGTTGAGCTGGAAGTCGCTCATCTTCCCCACGCGGCCGGCCGCCGTCGTACCAACCTTGAGGGTTGCATCGTCCACACCCACCGTCGCACCACCGTTCGGACCCGGCGCGAGGTAGGTAATCGCCGCACCGTTCTTCGCCGAAAGCGCCATCGCGGACCCCACGTTACGGTCAATCGTGAGGTTCGTACCATCCGTCTCGATCTTCACGGTGCCGCTGCCATACACGGCCCCCGCGCCAAGCACGGCCGAGGGGGCACGGTCGATCACGATCTGACCGTTGTTGACGATCTTCGAAGCCGATGCCACCGCACCGGCGCCCGTGAGCACCAACGTGCCGCCGTTCACCGTCGCCGCGCCCGTGAAGGTCTGCGCCCGCGCGACCGTGACCGTGCCCTCGCCCTTCTTCTCGAACGTACCCGCACCCGAGATGAGTCCGCCGAACGTTTCTTCGTCCGCCGCATTGAGCACCACGCTGCCAGGCGTCGCGATTTCGCCGCTCGCCCACGAGAAGTGCTCCCCATCGCCGATCGTGATAATCGAAGCGGCGTTCTGCACCGTCATCTTACCCGTGTAGGTGTTGTAGTCGCCCGTGAAGGAGAGGTGGCCGCCATCCGTCACCGTAATCGCGCCCGAGCCACCGAGGCCGCCCTGGTACGTACACGTGTAACCGCCCCACGGATGGAAGGTGGCACCGAGAGCGTCCACCCACACGCCGCGATTCGCATTCACGCTGAAATTGGCGTTGCCCGTACGGAGCACACCGCCGTTCACGTAGATGTTCTGCGCATCAAACGCGGCAGGAATCGCACCGTAGCCATCCGCCGTCGTAAAGACGCGCGCCCCGTTCGTGACGATGGTGCCGCCCGAGTAGGTATTCGCCGCATTGGAGAGATTGATCATGCCGTCCTTATCGACGACGACGGCCGTGGGCGTTTGGGCGTCGACGTCTTGAAGGACGCCCGGGCGCAGACCCGTGTAGCTGCTCGCATGCGGCGTTGCACCGCCGCCAAGACGGAACTCGTTCCCTTCCGGCGTCACCGTGCCCGTCTGGTTCACGGACGAGTTTCCTTCCGTGCCGAGGTGGCAACCCGGGAAACGCGAGAGATCCACGTTCACCGCTTCGGCGCCCGCGAGGAGATAGATCTGCGACGGACGCGAATCGGCCGAGACGCGCGTCGAGAGGAAGCCCGCGCCCACCGCCGCGCTCAGACACAGCGTCGTATCCTCGCCCAACTTCACCGCCCCGCTCGAACCTGCCGCAAAGGCGTGCGCCAGCCACAGCTTCGCGCCGTCCTCCACCGTCACACCGCCCGTCATGCCGGAGTTGTCGCCGGAAAGTTCCACATAGTTGTTGTTCGTGACTTCAGGAATCAAACGCACCGTCACCCGCGCCGCCGTACCGATCGCATCCGAAATCGCCGTGGGATAGACGCCCGCCGCCCCGCACGCCTCGAAAATGTAATGGTTGGCAGACGGCGTGATGCGTCCCACATAGGTACTCGTTGTGAGGAAGCGTACGGCGAGATCCGGATAGGCGCGTAGATCGAGGTTCTCATTCTTGTCATTGCCATGGAGGCCGATTGCGCCTTCGGAATCCGTCGCAATCAGAGGAAGCAATGACGACGCGCCGCCACCACTGATGTCGTAGGAGACGCATGCGCCCTTCGCCACATGGATGCGCACATCGGCACCCTCCGGGAATTTCTGCCGAAAAGTCAAAAGACCCTCGTCCACATAGATGTCGCCCGTAAGACCGCCGAGCGGCGCATTGAAGTTGAGCGTACCCGCACCCTTCTTCACGAAGCGAGACGTCGTGCCGACGGACGTCACGTTCGTAATCGCGGCCTTGATGACAGTCGATCCGCCCAAGGGTACATCCACCGTCATCGCGTTTTCATAGGTGACATGCATCACCGTGTCAAGAAACGGCGTTGTCTCCGCATAGCTCGCGACCGGATAGAGCTGCAGCGTACCGCAATTGACATGAAGGCGCGACTGCCCCACCGACGAGCCCCATGTAGTCTTGTTGCCCCATTCGCAGAACCCGCGCGCCGCCAACACGCCCGTCGGCTCCAGCGTGACGACCGTGTCGCTGGCCTCGCCGATGCCCATCAGTGTATTGCGCGAACGAATCGTGCCGGACACCGTCGCATAAGAGACGCCACCCCAGCCGCCGATGAGAATCTGGGCAGCGTCCACCACAGCGCCTTCTGCCACCGTCAGGACGTTCGTCGTGCCACCGCCGGCTCCAAAACGCACCCATGTCGAATCGTTCGTCACCACGCCCCCGCGCAACAGCTGCACTTCCGACACCGTGCCGGGCGTTTCATTTCCGAATCCCATTTCAACCGCGCAGTGGACGACCGCCGGCACCTCGGTTCCACCGAGCGTCATCTTGAACGGAGCGTTCGCACCGCCCATGCCGAAATGGGCCTTGTTCTTGAAGTCGAGGCGTCCGCTCAAGAACACAAGCTCGCCCGCCGACCCGAACTCGTCGAAGAACTTCTCCGGCCGCGTATTGTCGACCACAATGTCCGTCGCCCCGTCGAGCGTCACCTTGCCGCCCGTCAAACGCAGATAGGGCAGCGTGGCCTTGAAGTCCGTGAACGTCACCGCGCCGCCCGTCACGGCAAGGCCGCGTCCGCTGGCCGGCTGCACGCCGTCCAGCCAAGTGCCGTCGGGCATGAAGACGGCGTCCTGATCGGACTTCGTACGTCCGAACGCCGCGTAGGAGTCGACATAGTTCGCATAGACGTCGGCCGCCGAAAGCGCACCATCCATCACGCGCAGGCGGGCGATGTCGCCCTTGAAGAGCATCGTCGGCGTATTGTAGTTCGAGCGATCGAAGACACCGCCCAGCATCATCGGACCGTCGTTGCCGAGGTTGAGCGTGGTGTTGTTCACCCACACCTGCTTGCCGTCGAGGTAGAGGCGTTCGATGTTGTTCGCCTGGCGCACGCATACGATATGGTGCCATTGTCCCACGGCCGGCAGCGCCGTGCCCCATTGCAGATTGTAGTCGGCGCCGTAGTGTTCAACCGCATTCGACGCGCCGTCCTTCGTGTAACGGAATTCGCAAACCGTCCCGTTGCTGCCGCGCGCCGTCCAGGAGAGATAGGTGTGCGTACCCGTCAACGCCTCGCAGAAGATCCAGGCTTCCATCGTCCAGGGGTTGTTGCCGAGCAAGGCCGCCGGCACTTCGCCCTTCACGCAGTTCGTCATGCAGTTCGCCGCCGTGCCATCAAAGCGGACGACGGGAACCGTGCCGCGCACCTGGTAGGTGGGACCCGCGCCAAAGGGCTTGAAGTCCCCCATCGTCCCGTCATTGGACCAGACTGCGAGCGCAGAACCCGCCGTCGCGGAAATGTGCGACGCATCCAAATCCACATACACCTGACCTCTGGACCGTTCCGCTGCGCCGGCGCTCAAGAGAGCACACACACTGAGGAACAACGTACTGAACTTCTTCATACCTTTCCCCTTTCTTTCCCCATTCCACTGGACGGACAAATGAAACAACTAGATTTTTCGCGAGCCCTTCACGGCGTCGACTTCGATCTCGAAGAGCCATTCGTCGCGGCAGACATCGCAGACCGTTTCCGCCGCGAAGGTCGAGGCGAGGTTGTTCGCCGCGAGCCAGTTCTGCCAAGCCGCACGAAACGCAGGCTCTTTCAGATAGACGATCGCACGCGTCACGTCCTTCCAGTCGTGCCCGCGGCTCGTGAGAATCGCGTGGACGGCGTTCATCGTGCAGTCGACCTGCTTCTCGATGTCGCCCACGTAGGCGACATCATGGGAATTGGGCTTGATGCTCGCCGTACCGCTCACGAAAAGATGGCGCGTCGCGGGCGACAGGATTTCCGCCGCGCGGCTGAAACTCGACTTGTAGGCCATGGCGGGCGCCTGCAGCGGCGACTCGACGATCTCGGCTTTGACATCCGCGCGCTTGGGAAGCATCGCGATCGCGCCCGCCACGAGAGCGGCACCGTCGACATTCGCACAGCCGATGCCCGTCGAGGCTGGCAGGAACGTCTCGAACACATGGCGCGTGGTGAAGAACGCGGACCGCGCCGCATTGAATTCACCATACCAGTCGCAGACGTTGTCGATGTAAAGCCACGTACGAACGACGTTGGCAAACGTCAGGCGCTCTTCCGCAAGGATGCTCTCCAGTTCTTCGAAAACACTCGTCGCCTGCGCGCCACGAGGTGCCGCGAGGTCGGCCGGCTGCACGCCGGCGGCGAGGAGGTACAGAGCCTCGTCGTCCTCGTAGACCGTCGCGACCGCGCGTCCCCCGCGCCGAATCGTGCGCAAGGTTCTCGTGCCCGGTGCCACAAACGGCACCTCGACCGGCGCGAGTCCAGACCCCTCGCGACAGAGCCGAAACGACGGCACGTCCGCATCGGCCCGCGCCTGTACCTCTTCCTTGGTTCCCCAGAGAAATATTGCCTTGTTCATCATGCCAGAATTATAGCAAATTCCAGCCGACCCGCAAAGCGCAAAATCTGGGGGGTGCAATTTGTCAACCGTCCCAATCAGATAAAACAAAGGTCTGGCAGAAGCGATTCCACCAGACACTTTCTCTTTCTTTTTCGCCTTCCCTTACCGCTTGCCGCGGGCCGACTTCTGGATTTCGTCCAGCGCCTCGCGATCAGTCGGCGACAGGCTGTTGCGCTTGCTGTTGAGTGCGCGGATCGTCGTGTTGAAGTGCACCATATCCCCCTTCGCAAGCTGCGCACGCGCGAGCGTAAGAAGCATGCGGATATCGCCTTCCGGCGAAAGCTTCTTCACGAGATCGATTGCCTTCTTCACACACTCCTCGGCCTCCGCGACCGTCTCCTTCTTGTTCCGGTCCAAGAGGATGGACGCCAGCGTCTCCCACGCCACGTAGAGATTCGGTTCATTCTTCACCGCATCGCGCGCGGCCTTCTCCGCCTCGACGTACTTCTTCTGACGGCGCAAAGCCTCGGCCAGGTCGTTCTGCGCCGACGCCAGTGGACGATCCTGCGCCACGGAGAGACGCAGGAACGTCTCGGCCGTCGCATAGTCCTCGCGCTGCAGGCGGATCGAACCCATCACGTAGTTCGCCAGCTTGCTCTGACGATTCTGCCGCAGCACCTGGCGCGCATGCTTCTCGGCGCTTTCGGTGTCGTTCATCTGGATGTCGAGATTGAGGATCATATCGCTGACCGTCGACACGTCAGGACGCTCCTTCGAAGCCACGATCAGGGCGTCGCGCGCCTCCTTCCGGGCATCCTTGCCCTTGCGCAGCAGCACCAGTGCACGCGTCATCTGCACGTAGTAGTCGCGCGGCGAATCGGCGAGTGCCTGCATCTTCGGCAGAATCACCACTTCGAGTTCATCAAGCGTTTTCTTCTTCGCCTTCTCGTCCTTGGCCTGATCGTACTGCTGCAACAGCACACCCGCGAGCAGCGACCACGCCTGCAGCGACTTCGGCTGAAGGTCCGTCACCTTCTGCAAAGAGGACCGCGCACCGTCCAGGTCGTTCTTCATCATGCTCAACAGCGCCTTGTCGAAACCCGACGATTCGGTCCCCTTCGCATTCTTCGTGGCGAGTTCCAGGCACTTCATCGCCTCGGCATAGTCGCCCTTCTGCAACGCCAGACGCATCAATCCCATTAAGGCATCGTGGTTGTTCGCATCATCCGCCAGGATCTTCTTGTAGAGATCGCGCGACTTCTGCGTCTCATTGGCATTGGCATACGCATTCGCCAGCAGCGTGATCAATCCGCCTTGACGATCGGTCGGCACGAGGTCGACCGCCCGCTCGATGTGCGAAATCGCATTGCCCGGTACCGCCGAATGCGCCCAACGATACCCCATCTCGGCGAAAATTTTGGCCGAGCGGATGTAGCCATAGTAGCGCGCCAACGACCACAGGGCATAGCGCCGATTGGGATCGTCGACGATCGCCTGCAGCTGTTTCGTGATTTCGCCTTGACGGCCCGCCGCCACCGCAACGCCCGCGCGCGCCATCTCAAACTCGTTGAAGAGCGCGCTGATGTTGTCGGGATCGATCGTCTTGAGCACGAGTTCGTACAGGTCGAACGCCTCCTTGTCCTTCTTGAGGTCCTGCATCGTCACACCAAGGTTGTTCGCGAGGAAGCCGACATGACGGCGCAACTGCACGCGCAGCACATCCAGCGGGTCACGCAACTGACCGATCAAACGCGACCCCTTGCCCTTTTCAATGGTGAGCACGGGTTCCATCTTCTTCCAGAACGCGAGGAAATCGGCCTGCGCCTTCGCGCTGTCGACGGACTTCAAATCCCGCACGCCACCGAAAAAGAGACATTCCGGCAACGGCGTCACCTTGGCCATATACCAGAGGTCCGGCACGCCGAACACCGCAACCGACTCCGTCACCGTCGGATCGCCGCCAAACCAGTCCTGCAGGAACGGCAGCACGCCCAGTTCCACCGAGAGGCCTAGATTCGCCGTGCCGGCCTTCAGGTTCTTCTCCTTCACCAGCGCGCCGAGTTCACGCAGATACGCCTCTTCCGTATCGCGGTGGAGGCAGATGAGATTGAGTTCCTTGCCACGCGAGGACGCCACGATGCGCAGATGGTCGTCGAGCATGCCATCCGTCACCAGCCACGTACGGGCCCCCATCCGGTCCATGATCTCATTCGCGCAGATATCCGCAAACGCGCCACGGTCACGCGACACGCTGAACACATTCACCAACGTGGCCAGCGCCACGAGTACCAGGAAGATTCCCAGCACAATCGGTGCAAGACGGCTGCCCATCTTCAGTTCAAGCGTCACCTCCATACCCTCGCGCGGCGAGGCATCCGTACGGAACAGCACGAGCCAGTAGGCCACAAGATAACCCGCCACAATCGCCACGAGCGTACTCGTCGTCACCGGCGAAATGCCCATCGGACGCATCAGGTTGTCCGGGTTGAGCGGTGTCGCAAGCGCGAGCAGCGCACACACGGTCATCGCCGCGTGGAACAGATACTGGCTCCACGAACGCTCGTTGTTGAGTCCGCGCGGCGCGGCGAACATGCACGCCACGAACGGCAGCACCGTGAAGATGACGATGTACAGCCAGCCCGGACGCGCCAGCCATGCACGCACTTCGCGGAGATGCGCACGCACGCCCTGGAGGATCACCGTCACGGACGAATCGGCCTTACTGGCCGCCGCCTCCGGCAGCTGCAAGTACGCCGCCGCCACGAAGCGCGCATACAGGAGGAAACCCAACGCCAGCATCACCAAAAAGAGGATCGCCGGCAAATAGGGCTTTTTGCCGGCCTTCACCGCCGTCACGAAGAGCGCCAGCAGATAGACCGGCGTGAGCGGAATGAAGATCGGGCTTTCCACCAGACCGAACCCGACGCCAACGCCCAGCGCCAACGAACAGAGTGTGAGCGCCTTGCCACCTTTCGCCATCGGAATGAAGAGCAGGAAGAGCACGAGCGCGAAGCACACGTCGAAAATCTGATGGTCGAGATGCGTCGAAGCCTGCCACACCGCCGGCGAGAAGATGAACACAAGACTCGCGACCACCCCGGCTACCGTCGCCGCGCTCTCCCGACACACGGCCGAATCTTCCTGTCGAATCGTCCGCCGCACGAAGAAGGCGACGAGCACGCAGACAAGGCCTGCCGCAAGAACGCCGCACACGAGCGAGAAGATGTTCATGCGCAACGCCATCGACGAAATGAGGCTCGAATGCCCCACCATCTTCGCAAACGAACCCCACAGCGGGAACGACGGCTGCGACAGCGCATCCATGCCCATCCACTGCGTGAACAAATGCGTCGAGTACCCGGGGAACACATACCCCGCCAGCGTAAACGCATACACGGCCAACGCGACAAGGGAGGTGCCAAGCGCACACAACCAATAACGCAAGCCAAGCGTGGATTTCTTCTCTTCCATCATTCGCAACCTTTCTTCAGCTCTCAACTTTTTTTGTTTATTGATATTTTACCGATTTACGGGGATACAGTCAATTGGGTTTTTTATCGACCGAGCACACGTACCCGATAGAAGGTGCGCGAACCGGACGGTGCGATCGGCCGACTCGTCTCCGTCGCCGTCGGCGGTACGTTCGTATAGACGCCCGTCCACACCGCCTCTTTCGCCAAGTTCTCCGCACGTTCCACCACCTGCGTACACGCGCGACCGCCCCGCCAGACGATGTTCGTGGACGAAAATGCGAGTATCCGCAACTGCGAGGCCGCGTCCAGCGGATCGGTGTCGGCCCGATACTCCGCAAGGTTCGTCACCCCGTCGCCGTCGGCGTCGCCCGCCGCGCCACCCGCCGCGCTGTCGCCGGTCGCCCCCCGCAGCATCCGACGCCACCACCAGTCGGGCAACCCCGCACGCACATTGATGTTCGTCACCGAGTAGTAGTGGAAACGAACGTCCTTCGCCGCATCCACCAGCACATCAAAGGTTCGCGCCATCTGTCCTCGCGCGTCATATTGCATCGTCCCCGTCTGGTCGGCCGCCGCGACTTCGATTTCCGCGAGGACCTGGTCGTCCAAGTACGTCTCCACGCCCGTCGCATCGTCGGTCCACACCAGATCCGACAGCGTCTCGCCGCCATCCGGCAAATCGTTCGGCACCGTCACGCGCGCCACCGTACCCGAAGGATACCACGTGGTTTCCGTCGTTCCCCAGTCGTTCAACAGCGGGAAATAGGACTGCAGCCGTAACGGAAACTCCGTCGGCACCACAGTGCTCTCTTCATTGAAGGCCCCGCGCAGATAAAGCGCCGCCGCACCGCCCTTCGTCGAATCATACGGCACCCGCACGCCTTTGACATGCACCGCATATGTCCCCGGCTGTGCCATGGCGAGGCGCACGCTTTCCACCGTGTTCGTACGATCGCCCCCCGCAACGCCATTGCCCCGCCACACGACGCCCGTCGTTTCATTCGACACGACGAGGTCGAGATCGTTCACCAACGCCGTCGCCGTGCCCGCCGTCGCCGGATAGTCGATCCAGACAAGCTGCACGTCCAACGGCGCCGCATTGGTCACGGTCACCCGCAGCACTTCATCGGACCCCTGTGCGAACGGGATGCGATCCCGCAGACTGACGACGCGATTCGACGGGAACAGCGACTCGCCAAGATTGAGGCGACCCCAGCCCTGACGATGGTTCGGCGCCGCCCCGCCACAGTCCGTCCCCGGCTCGCGCTCCAGATCGTGCGCCCCGCCTGTGAGGACCGCCTTCAGAAGCGCCGCCGTCGGTACGACGGATGCGAACCCTCGCCGCGTCACAAGCCATTGGCGCGTCAGAGCCGCCGCTCCCGCCACAAGGGGACAGGCCATCGACGTGCCGCCGTTGAACGCATAGTTCGTATTCGAATAGACACCCCACCCGTAGTTTGCATCCGGTGCCAGAGTCGATCGTGTCGAGAGGATGTAGGTTCCCGGGGCGCAGATCTCAGGCTTGATACGTCCATCCGCCGTCGGACCGCAAGACGAAAAGTACGCGATCTGCGCGGCATTGTCCGCGTAGGAAGAAATCAGCACATTCGTGCGCACATTCTCAGTCGCACCGACGGTGAGACAGTTCTTCGCCGTTCCTGGCGCACCTACGGTGTGTGCATCGGTCCCCGTATTGCCGGCGCTGAACACCGGCAGGAAGGTCGGATGCTTCCACACATACTCGTCGACCTCCGCGCACCAGTCATTGTACGAATTATCTAAATCGTCGCCCCAGCTGGCGGAATGAATCGACGCCGAGTAGCTGCTTGATGGCTGAAAGAGACTTGAAAAACTGTTGAAATAGACATAGCCGTCATAGAGCACGCCCGTCATAAAGAGTTTCGCATCAGGCGCCACCCCGCGGATCTCGCCGTTGGAGAGCGCCCCCGTCCCCACGATCGAACCCGCCGTATGCGTCCCGTGCCCTGAGGTGTCTTTCTTGTCGGTCGTGACGGTATAGCGCGTGAAGCCCACATTGTAGGCGTAGGACACATTCCGAATACCCAGTACGCGTCCTTTGAAATCCTTCATCAGCGTCTGCAGATTGCCCGTGTCGAGTCCACTGTCGGAGATCGACACGATCTGCCCCTCGCCCGTGAGTCCGTGCGTTTCCCACACTGCACGCACATTCATCTCTCCGGCATTAACGGCGCAGTTGTTCTGGAGTTTCGGACGTGCGAACGACTCAATCCACCGCACTTCGCCACGTCCCGCCAACTCGTCCACGACTTTTGCCGGCACCGTCGCGCGCAACGTACGCGTACTGTCGCCCGCGCCGTCAATCAGCTGTCCGCCCTTCGTCTGGATGAATGCCGCAAGGGGCTTCAGATCGCTCGGCGTCAGCGGCACGATCGACACGTCCACCGTCGGAGCGACCGTCGTCTGCTCCCATACGCGGCGCTGGACTTTATCCACCGGTTCCAACTCGTAGACGCTCGTGAACAACACGTCGTCCACCAGCCGTTTCAAGGCCTTCTCATTGACTTCGACCAGCATCGCGTTTACCGGCACATAGCCGAGGACGCACGCCCCCAGCTTCGTCGCCCGCGCACGGACGATTTCGGAAACAGGAAGTTCCGACACCACGATATACGGCACCGTACCACGCGCCGTCGGCGTTTGGCGCGCAGCGAATTTCTTCGGCGCGGCACGACGGTATTTTTCGACGACGCGCGTGCGATTCGCCAGACGCACCTGGCGCGCCGGAGGCACATTGGTCGGATAGAGCCGTACCGGCACCTGCTTCGGCACGGAATTGGTCACGGGGACGACGACCGGCGGAGGCCGCCGTACGACATTGGTCACCACCGGCGGCGCCGCCGAGACAGTGTTCGAAGCTGCGACGCGCGACGGCTCAACGGAAGACGGTACCGCATTCGACGCAACGGACGGCAATTCGAGCGGACGCAGATCGTCATCCCCGAGATGCGCGAACATCCGCACGGCCAGCACGCCCAGCAGAATCGCCGCCAGCGCGCAGACCACGCGAAACGCGAACTTCCCGCGTGCGTGCGCCGTCTCGTTCCCCTGCTCGCCCACCAATCGTCCTTTTTGCTCCGACCTTACTTCCACTCGGGCGAATGCTCGAAGTCCGGCACGTAGGTGGAAAGCACCTGACAGAGATGCGCCATCTTCTCGCGCCGTTCGTCATGGTCGCCTTTATCGCGCATCGCCTGGTCGTACAGCTTGCGGAAAGCCTTCACATATTCGTCGCGACCCACTTGCCCCGCCAGCATCTTGCTGAAATACGCCTCATCGCGCAACAGCAGTTTTTCGCACGTCGTCACCCGCTGCCATTTCGGCACCGTCGCCAACAGGCTCTTCACCAGATGGACCTCTTCCTTCGCCTGACCCTTGTCCTTCCGCGCCTCGTCGATCAACTCCGAGTAGACCTCCACATAGTCGGGCACCAGCGCCGTCAGCGTCTGGCGATAGTGGGCCGCATCGGCCACACGTCCCTGTTCAGCCGCCGCATCGGCCAAATCGCCGAACGACTTGATGTACGCACGCGCACGACGGCGCGTTTCGGCATTCGCCTTCTCGGCCAGCTTCTGACCGATCTCGCCCACCTTCAGATCGCCAGGCGTCTGACCGTTCGACGTCTCCGGCCAATCGACCTTGACGACGGCATTCGTCTTTTCTCCGGCTTTTTCCTCCGTAGGCGCCGCCGTCGCGGCGGCACCGCCCACAGAAGCGCCCGCCTCAAGGTCGGCCGCCGTCAGCGCACCCGATTCATCCAGCGCCAGCAGGCGTTCCGCCCGCTGCAGGGCGAGCATTTCCGCACGACTCGTCTCGGCACGCCGATACATGCGCAGTTTGCGGTCGCGTTCGGCCTCGGCATTCGCCTGCGCCGTCTTCAGTTCGTTCTCGCTCTTCTCAAGCGCCGCCTCGGCGATCGTCTTCGCCGCTTCGGTCTTGGCCTTCTCGGCCTCGGCGCGCGCGCGTTCCGCTTCCGCACGCTTGAGCGCCAGCGTCTCGAGCGCGGCCTTCTGCTCGGCCTCGGCCTTTGCGGCATCTGCCGCCGCCTTCTCGGCTTCGGCCTTCTTCATCGCCGCCGCAGCGGACAACGCCTCCGCCTCGGCCTTCGCCGCCGCAGCGGTATCCGCTTCCTTCTGAGCCTTCAGATTCTCGGCCTCCTGCTTCTTCGTCTCAAGCTCGGCCGCCGCCTTGTCGGCTTCGTCGCGCTTGATCTTGCGCTCGGCTTCCTTCTCCTTCGCCTCGG
>JAKSOY010000107.1 GCA_024405255.1 Kiritimatiellia bacterium | reverse complement strand
CAGACGAAGGGATCCCGCCGCGATTGTTTGAGCCGTATACGTTGATCCCGCTCGGGCATCTGGAGACGAGGCTGATCGATGTCCTGAATGGCGATTATTTGCCCGAAAAAGGAACTACGGGAAAAGCTACGGAAAAGACTGCGGAAAGGACTACGGAAAAGAGCGTCAATGCTGCAAAAATATGCCATGTCGCTGGACGCATTATCGAGCAGCGTGCGAAGTAAAGGAGAAACCCTATGGAAACCTACGGCGTGAGTTTTGATGGTTTTGAGCCCTCGTGTGGGTGGGCGATGTATAAGCACACCGAGGAGGAATTGATTCCGGACTTGAAGGCCGAGGTCGAACGGTGGCGCGTACGTCGCGATGGAGCGGCGAATGAGCGGGTCGCACTCAAAGGGCTTAAATCCTACGTTGAAGGATTGTCGAAATCACGGGATGGTTTGGTCGGCAAACTGAAGGCGAAGATATCAGGTAGTGAGACCACGGTCAACGAGGTGATGCCGTTGGGCGTTCAGGAGGAGGAAATCAAGACGAGCAGTTCGTGGCAAGATCTTGCCGCGTGGCTTGATGCGGCGAAATCGCCGATTGAGCAGATAGGGTTGTTCTATAAGCATGCCTATGAACGGGCTAATTTTAATCTTGGCTTTTTTGAAAACCTGGTAGAATCGACGGAGCTTGACATCCGTTTCTGGGAGCGAACGCTTGAATTGCAACGAGCCTATTGGGTGTTTGAAAAGGCAAAGCACAAGTACAAGACCAAAATCTGTCGCGAACTCGTGAAGACGCTGGCTGATTACATAGGCGATTGCCGTGAACAGCTGGGACGATATGACCGAGATGAAGACAAGAAATCGGCACTCTACGAAGACATTGAATGGTTGTTTAACGAGGCGCAGGAAGATCTCGCCTATTATCGCCGGATCAAGGCCGATATTGCGGCGGTCGGTGTCGAAGAGGCGCTCAAACATTCATCGCGCAAGGTGCGGGGCGGGACGGCCGACTTCCTATGAGGGCTAAGGTAAATCGTAGTATGGCAGATACTCCCTATCATCACAAATCGCTACGTAACCGGAATATCAATTACCGGGCGGGGTGGTGGTCGGTGTCGATTCAAGTAGCGAAGAACAAGTCGATTTTCGGTGCGGTTGTCGGCGATCGGGTCGTCCTGAATGTCTTAGGGCGTGCCGTCGAGGACTACTGGCGGTCGCTGCCGACGAAATATCCCGAGCTGGAGATATTTGATTTCGTGGTGATGCCAAACCATTGAGATTTGGGTCGGCGATCTTTCGCCCAATGGCATGCTCACGCAGATGCTGCGGGGCCTTGGGCGGCTGTCGATGGTAGAGAGCGATGTTTCGAAGCGTGCGGCTTCAGCCGCACAAAAGGAGGTGCGATGAAAACTTTTAACGAATCGAATACGATTGAGGCGATGCTGATCGAGGCGGCGCAGAAGGCCGGATAGGAATAAGTGCCGATTGCCAGATACGACATTGACAACGGTGCGGTTGAAGGGGTATAATGTCGTACAGTTGCGGGGCGGGGAGCCTTGCGAAGATTACTCATGGAAAGGAGACATCTGCGATGGTAAATACTGGAATTGCGAAAATGTCCGTTTGGTCACTGCTCGCTTTGGGCGCGGCTGGGCTGGTTTTGGCGGTTGCTCCCGAAGAGGGGACGGTCTGGACGATCAATGCCGGCGAAACGGAAACGGTTTCCGCCGATTCGGCGGTGACGAAGTTGACCGGTCTGCAGGACAACGGTACGGTGACCATCGCGAAAGACCTTACCATCAATGCCGGTGGCGCCGCCGTGTATGCAGTGGGCAATGGCGCCGGTGCCAATGGCACGCTGACGGTTGCCGCCGGCACGACGCTCACCGTGGTCGGTAATTCCACCGGTACGCCGCCGGGCAATTCGGCGGCTTTCGCTATCGGCATGATGGGCGGCACGGGCACGGTGACGGTCGAAGCCGGGGCTTCGCTGATTGTCCAGCACGCAGTGCTCGACATCGCCCGCAACGAGGATGCGCATCGAGAGCTCACCAGTTCCGGCACGCTCAACATCTACGGCACCGTCACCACCCGCAGCCTTGAATGCGGTGCGTGGTTCCCGGTGATCAACGCGGCCGATCTCGCGACGTACAACATCGACAATTTCCCGGTCGTCGCCACGATCAATCTCGAAGAGGGCGGTGTCTTCTCGGCCGATCGTTTTGCCTGCAACGACCAGACGCTGACGATGATCAACTTCAACGGCGGCACCCTGCGCGCGGCGAAGAGCGATGCGAGCTATGCGGGCCCCTCCGTCAACGGCGCGATGCGCTGGAATATCGCGTCGGGCAAGAACCTCATTTTCGATTCACAAGTCAATCATTGCAAGTTTTCGGCGTCTCCCAAGCGTAGCGACTTCTTCACGCTCTCCGGTGAGGGCGGACTCGTCAAGCGCGGAACCGGCTATCTGCAGATCGCGCTTCCGCCGGAATGCAACACCTTCACCGGCAACATCGTCGTCGAGGAGGGATACCTTTCGCTGGGGCGTCCGCTCGCCGAAGGCCAGACGGTGTATGTGAAGACGGGTGCGGTGTTCTATCCCAGCGCGGCGTCGGATCTCGCCAAGATCACCTATGAAGATCCTTCCGCCGCCCCGGCTCAGGGTTCGCTCTACCTCGTCGAAGGGCCGATCTTCGGCGGACTCGACTTGGTTGGAATGGCGCCGGCCTATCGCACCGACGCACTCGGTTCGTCCGAAAGCTGGAGCTGGGCCAGCAGCATCTCCGGTACCGTCACCCACGCCGAGGTTTCGCTTGAGCATCCGTTCGAACTCATCGGCCAGTACTCCGGCGCAACGGTGCAGTTCAACAACACCGGCCTCGAATACTTGCCGCTTCGCCTCTCCGGCGCCGGTACCTTCGAGTTCCTCGGCCGCCGCACGGTGACCGACGGGCATACGGACTCGATCGTCCTTGCCGACTCGACCGTGACCTACAAGCAGGGGACCCAGCTGCGGGTCGACGGAACCAACGACCTCGCGCAGATCGACATCTCGGGTCCGGGCAAGCTGGTGATCGGTGACGAAGTCGCGATCGGCCACACCCGCAACACGGGCAAGATGACCATCAACGGTTCCACCGTCACAATCGCCAATGACTTCAAGGTCGGCTTCGAGGGCGGTACGGGTACGCTCATCGCGAGTAACGCGAACATTACCGCCAAAACCTTTCGCCTCGGTGGTGCCGACAACCGTCTGGTCACGCACGGTACGGCAGAGCTCGTCAATACCAAGCTCACGCTCAGCGGATCGGTCTTCCTTTCGCCGACCTGTCCGACCACGGGCGCGGACCTGACGACGGTCTTCAACACGCTGACCCTCGGCACCGGCACGGAACTCAAACTCGAACGCTTCCAGCGCAACGACGACCCGCGTAACAAGGTGATCTTCGACGGTGGCAAGATCATTCCGATTCATTCGTATTTCAAGGAGGGCCAGTTCTTCTACAGCGGACAGAACGGCATCTTTGAAGTCGAGACCACGGCGGGCAACTACGTCGACATCGCCGGACTCGGTACCAACACCGTCACAATGAGTTCCAACCACCTCCATGTCCAAGGCGAGGGCGGACTGCGTGTGAACGGTGGCACGGGCACGACTTCGGCCACGATCAATAACCTGGCCTCCTACGGTACGCTGATGCTCGGTTACAAGTCCTATCAGACGGACTTCTCGCTCGCCTACGGCGGTGACACGGTGGTGGAAAGCGGCGTGCTGCGTCCGTGCCTTCCTGACATCTTCCCGCAGGGATCCGGCCGGTTGACGGGCGGTGTGAATGGCATCTTCGATTTGTACGGATTCAACCAGTCGTTCGCCGGCATTGCCGCCGATGCCAAACTGCGTATCGACAACACGCATCTGCCTGCTGAGTTGACGCTGAATGCCGGCGATGCCGATACTACGCTGTCGACGCCGGTTCACGGCGCGACCATCGTGCGGAAGGCCGGCGCGGGCGAAATGACAGTCAACTCGTGGCTCAATCACGGCCTCACCGTGCACGAGGGTTCGGCGAAGACCGTCAACACCGAGGCGCCGTGCTATCTCCACTATCGCTTCAAGATCGAAGACCGGCGTACCGCCTCGATGGGGATGATGCAGGTTTCCGAATTCAAGCTGATGGACGGCAATGTGGACGTCACGCCGCTGCGTGCGGCAATCGCGTTCGACACTGACAAGGGCGGCATGGCCAATGCCTATCCGGCGAATGAGACGCCTGACCTCGTGGTGGACGGGTTGATGTCCACCAAGTGGCTCGACTACCGCGTGACCGCCTCGACGCAGGCGAACCGCGACCGGGTGTGGATCAAGCTCTCCTACGCGAAGCCCCAGCGGGTGACGCACTATGCGTTCGCCCAGGCGAACGACGAGAATGCCCGCGACATTTCCGCCTGGCGGCTGCAGGGCAGCAACGATGGTACGACGTGGACCGATCTCGACGTGCACACGGGCGAACCGGGTCCGCTGGAACGCTGGTACTGGCGTGGTCCGTTCACGCTCTGCGGCGGCGCGTTCGGTCCGGAAGGCGCGCTCGCGGTCGAGAACGGTGCGTCCTTCACCGCCGACGGCGGTACGGTGCCGGTGCATGGCGTGTCGGGTGCGGTGACCTTGGCGAACGGTGCGACGCTCGTCTCGGACGGTGGCGTCATTTCGGGTACGATTTCCGGCGAGGGATCGCTCGTCAAGAACGGCACGGGTTCGCTTGCCCTCAACGGTGCGCACACCTACACCGGCGTCACGCACCTGGAAGGCGGCACGGTCGATTTCGGCGCGACGACGATGGCGTCCATCCCGAGCTTCGACGGCAAGTATTTCCGCTTCATCGTGCGTGAGACGCGGGGTCGCTACTATTCCTCGAACAAGACCTACTACGCGCCGACCTTCCAGCTTTCCCGTTTCGAGCTCCTTGACGCGGATGGCGCGGTGCAGAATAAAGGGATCACCGACTGCGGCGTTGTGGGCATACAGGCCCAGTCGCTTCGCCCTGGTACCTTCTCGATGGGGTATTTCTACAAGTACAGTACGGCCGAAACGCCGGCCAAGATGTTTGATGGCAGCGTGGATACGAAATTCTGCTCAGGCGACGCCCTCGACGGCATGCGCGACGCCCAGGTGGCGTTCACGATACATCTGGCCAACACGGCGAAGCCCATCACCGGTTTCACGATGTATACTGCGAATGACATGCCCGTTGAGCGTACGCCCTCGAGCTGGATTTTGCAGGGCAGCTGTGACGGACTCAACTGGATCACGCTGGACGAGCGTACGGGCTTCAATGCGCCCACGACGGCCAAGACCGTCGTCAACGGCGGTACGCCGCTGACGTTCAACGGCCCTTCGCCGGCGGGAGCAGGCTATGCGGGCAAGTTCTTCCGCTTCACCTTCAAGAGCGTCTGCACGTCGGGCAACCTCGTGCAGCTTTCGGAGGTTTCGCTTTTCGACCGCCTCGGCAATCGTGTGAACAAGGGTTTGACTGAAGGTGCCAACAATGCCACGAGCGCGTTGGCTCCCGGTACGTTCAGCATTGGCTCGGGTTATACGTACACGGCTGCCGAAGCGCCGGCCAAATTGTTCGATGACGCATTGAACACCAAGTGGTGTGTCGGCCCCGTATTGAATGGCTCGGCTTCGACCTACAAAGTGCTGGTGATGCGCCTGGCGGACAATGCGGAGCCGGTCTGCCGCTACAACCTCTATACGGCCAACGACTCCAATCAGCGCACGCCGAATGCCTGGACGCTTGAAGGCAGCGAGGACGGCGTCAACTGGGTGACGCTCGACGAAGTGAGCGGCATGGCCCAACCGCCGCATTACTACAGCCCGGTGACGACCGCGCGCGGATTCGCCTCTCCCACGGGAACGTCGCTTGCGTCGCTTGTGCAGGTGGATGAAGGGGCGACCTTCAACCAGGTCGATCCGGATGCGACCTTCGCGGGTCTGCGCATCGATCTCGTCTTTGGCGGCGGTACGGTGAACGGACTCGATCAGGATCCGCGCCGTCTTGAGATCGTCAACTTCCCGGCCGATACGCAGATCTGCGGCTACGAGCTGCCGCTCACGGTCCATCTGCGCGAAGGCGGCAAGACGAACTTCAACAAGTGGCCCGTGGTCGTCAACGGTCGTGAGTACCGCGGCATTTGCGCCTTCATCGCCGAAGACGGCCATCTGGCGCTCCGGTCCAACAGCACCATCATCTACATCCGCTAAATGAAGGGCGAAGTCCGTTCCCACAAGTGGAATGGGCGTCCTGTGCGCGAACCGTTCCGCTCCTCGCCTTCGTCCGCCCGTGTGGTTGGAGGCTCGTACGGTTGCCCCTGAAGCCGTGCGAGCCTCCACCCACACGGACACCACGGCCTCGGACGCGGGCTGTGGGACGAACTATACAAGCACCAGCTTACTGACCGATTACAAACCAAAGTTGATTTCTCTCTCTCCTTTACGCAATTTTATGGTACAATAGTATCGAATTGTTAAAGAGGAGGAGTTGGAGATGAAGTCTGTTCTGGTGGCTGTGGCAATGGTTGCCGGCGTGCTGGCAGGAGGTACGACATGGGGAGATTCGTCTGTCCCTGAAGGGTATCGTCCGCTTGAGTATTTCGACCTCGATGGGGCGCAGTGGGTCGATACCGGCTACTTCCCGAAGTGTACCGACCGTTTGGAGATGACGGTGGCGCTGCCGCCCGATCGCGTGCGGGATGCCGGAACCTACTATGCGCTCTGGTGCACGCGCAACGGAAGTGGGGCCATTTCGCTGTCGGCCTTTCTTGGCGCTTCATCGGAGCAGGCGGCGGCGCTGAGTGCCGGCAACCCGCCGGCCGGTGCTCTCCGGTTCGACCGTAACACGCCAGGCACGACGACTGACGTTTGGGTCGCGCCGGGCGAGACGTCGCATGTCGTCGTGGCCGATTACGGAGCGGGTGCCTGTACGGTCGATGGCGAGGCCGCCTACACCTTTCCGAATCTCGATCCTTATATTGCCGCTGGACGCCTTGTCCTTTTCGCCTCCCACAAGTGCGGACTCGGACTCGATGCGAAGGCTTCGAGCATGGACGGTAACTGGGCATCCTATCGATTCTTCCGTTTCCGCGTGTTCGACAAGACGGGCACGCTCCAGCGCGACTACGTGCCGGTGTGCAAGCTCGACGAGACGGATCCCCTCAAACGCTACGGCATTTATGAATGCGTGACCGGCGCCTATTGCACGAACAACGGAACGCGTCCGTTCCAGCCCTCGCTCGAGACCGTCGTGTTGACGGAAGACACCGATCTCACCGGCGCGGAGGCGATGTCCCTCTTCGACAAGCGCTACGATTTGAACGGCTATCGACTGACGCTCGGCGCGTTTGTTCCGCCGCTGGGGGTGACCAATTCGTCCGTTGATTGTGGTGAATTGCGTTTGAGCTGCCCGACGGATCGGACGATCACGGAAATGACGGTGGGCGGCAATCTCACGGTGGTCAAGGACGGTGCGGGCACCTTGACGCTGGCGGGCGGTACTTTCGGCGGTGCGTGGCGCGTGGCGGCCGGCACGCTTGCGGTGGGCTGCACGTTCAACGGAATCACCGCCACGGCGGAGAATCCGCTCGTCGTCGATGAAGGTGCCGTCTTTTCCATCCTCTATAGCAGCCAGACCGCCGATCGACTGTCCGAGAATGCGCAGGTGGTGGTGAATGGCGGTGAATTGCGCTTGAATGGCGCGAACATCTTCTGGGAATCCGCCAAGCCGAACGTGTTCGTGACGAACGGCACGGTCACGGTTGTCAATGACCATGAGGGGGGCGATGTGAAGCTCGGGAACCTCACGCTCGCATCGTCGGTGCTGCGTTTCGAGGGAACGGTGCCGGGCTATGGCGGGAACCACGGTTTGGGCCTTGCGCGGCTGACGACGACGGGCGAGTGCCGCTACGAGGCGCCGGCCGATACGCCGAACCTGATCTGGAAGACCAACTCGAGCGACACGGGCCTTGAAGTCGATGTGGTTTCGGGCACCTTGCATTTTGGTGGCAAGTACCGTACGGGAAATTTGAAGCTGCGCAAGATGGGCGCGGGACGTCTCCTGCTCGAGCCGGGTGCGGCCTTTGAGGGGAACTGCGTGGACCTCATCAATGGCGTCGTGACGGTGAACGATGTGTGGCGTTCGGTCGTGACGACTGAAATGAACGTGGGCCCCGCCGCGACGGCCGACCTTACCGAGGCGGGGTGCGTTTTGGGACACCCCGACTTCGTCTTCGGACTCGCCAACGATGCGAGAAACACGGGTTCGGTCCTTACGCTCGACGTCCATGGGCGCACGCTCGCGAACGGCGAGCCGCTCGTGCGCTTTGCGTCCTGCCCCACGAACCTGACCTTCGCCCTGGATGCGGCCACGGTCGCGGCCGGCGGCACGTTCACGGTGGGACTGGACGGCGTCTACTACGGCGGCGCGGGGGTGACTGCGCCCCACACGGCCATTTGGACGGGGGAAGCGGGCGACGGAAACGTTGCCAATCCCGCGAACTGGTCGTGCGCCAACGTGGCGGGCGAACCGCTCACGCAGGTCGCCGCGACCGCTGAAACCTGGATCGGCGACGTGACTCTCGAACAGGATCTCGACTGGCGTGCGCTCGGTACCTTGCATCTTGCCGGCACGGTGAACCTGAACGGACACCGTCTGCAGGTGGCGGGATTGAAGGGCCCTGGCCAGATCGTGGATGGTCGCTACGATCTCACGACGACGAACGGCGAAGCGCACATCACCGTGGACAAGCCCGCCGCGCTCGACTTCCGCAAGACGCCGATTCCGACGCTCTTCAACGACAATCCGTTTTATACGTCTGCTCTGTCGTATGGACAGCGCATCATCGTGGAGAAGAAGAATCTGCCGTTCTCGATCGACTACGACTTTGGCGAGCCGACGCTCATCGATTCCTATCGCATGCTGTTGAGCGATTCGGTGAGCCGCAATCCGTCGGACTGGACGTTCTCGGGTTCCGTCGATGGCACAACCTGGACGGAACTCGACAACCGCACGGGTGTGAAGGATCTCTCGCGGTGTGTGTTCGCGCAGTACGATTTCGCGAACGAGACGGCCTATCGGTTCTACCGCCTCACGCTCCAGGCGACGCCGGGCAATCAGTATGTCGAGCTGTGCCAGCTCGAATACGGACGGCAGTCCGCGACGCCGGGCGAACTCGTCATCGACGTGCCGGCGGGAACGACGAACATCAACGCGACCGTGGCGCTCAACGGCAACTTCAAGGTGGTGAAAGCGGGCGCCGGTACCTTCGTAGCCGCCTACGCCAATCAAACGTACGCGGGAGGCACCGACGTAACCGCCGGTACGTTCACCTGGGGAACGGGCTTGTTCCCCGCGGGCATGGGCAAGATTGCCGTGTCCACCGGTTCGACGCTCGACATGAACGGCCAGACGGATCCTTTCCGCCTCGATTATCCGCTCGAACTCGCCGGCACGGTGCGCCAACAGTACACGAAGACGGGCGATGCCGCCAACACGGGACTGCGTTCGTTCGGCAACATCACGCTCACGGAAGATGCGACGATTGCGGGCAAGTGGTTCTATTTCGGCCGGTGCGATGGCGTGGGCGCGCAGACGGGATGGATCCAGTTCAACGGCCATCGCCTCACCTTCGATCTTTGCGACAACATCGGGCTCGGAAAGTGGGCCTCGCCCGACGCGGAAACCGGCAGCTTCGCCTTCGTCAATACGGCGGACGACGGTTCATGCGGTATCGCCGAATCGCTGGAGGTGTGGAATTTCGGCGCGACGCCGTGCACGTTTGGTCCGCGCACGATGGTGCGCATTAGCCACTCGTTCCGGACCGCCGATTTCTCCTACGCCAATACGCAGTGGCAGGGCTTGACCTGGGGCTGCGGGATGAGGGTGGTCGGGCACTATGCACCGGGCGCGTTCTATCCGCCGGTCATTTTCGAGAATGGTGCGACGTTCGATTTGTCCGCCGTCTCGGGCGTCTTCGATGCCGATGGCGTCTCTCCGATTGTGACCGCTTTGCAGACGGTCGACCAGATCGGCACCGTCTCGTTCGAAACGAATGTCACGGTGACGGTGGATGTCCACGGACGCACGTTCGCGGCGGGTGAACAGATCGTGAAGTGGTCCGCGCCGCTGCCCGAAGGCGTGTCCTTCGTCTTCGACGCCGAAACGGCGACGGGCGGCATTGCGCCGTTTGCGACGGACGCGGGACTCTACTACGGCGAACCCGAGAGGTATGTCGATACGGCCGAATGGACCGGCGCGGCGGGCGATGGCGACCTGACGAACCCGCTCAACTGGACGTGCAAGGACGTGCGCGGCAATACGGTGGAGAATGCGCTGCCGGGTGCAACGGCGTCCGTGACGGTGGAAGGGCAGGGACTTCGGGTGCAGTTCCCCGCGGGTACGACGCCTGCCTATCGCGAGCTCACGATCGGCGACTGCTCGCTGGCGTGTGATTGCGACTGGCGGGGCATCGATTCGGCGTCCATCAAGGGAACGATCGACCTCAAGGGCAACAAGCTCTCGGTGACGGGCCTCGACGGCACGTGGAAATGCACGGACGCGAGCGGCTACGACCTCATCGAGTATCTGAACTTCAATACGAGCGATGCGACGAAGGGCCAGAAGATCCATCTTGATTACACGCCGTTGTCGACTGACCGACTTGATGCGCGCTTCATGATCACGAAGAACATCCCCAATGGCCGCTTCTATGGAATCTGGTGCGCACGGAATTCGAAGAGCGGTAATACATACACGTGTTTTGCCTCGGGTAACGGTGGCAACAAGATCCGCTACGACTACAATGGCGGCACGCTCTTCTGGTCCACGGCGTTCAACGCGAACGAGATTCAAACGGTTGCCGTGGTGCCGTCGGAAGGGAAGGCCATTCTCAATGATCTCTGGTGGGCGATGTCGTCGGCGAACTTCACGGTGGGCTCGGGCCTTGTCGTGGGCGCGTCGCATTCAGGGGGAGCTAGTTTCGGGCATTACAGCGACTGCCGCATCTACGGCTTCAAGATCACCGGCGCTGATGGTACTGTGAAGGCCGATTTCGTGCCGGCGCGGCGTCTCGCCGATGGCGAACTGGGACTTTTGAACCTGCTCACCTATGAGTTCAAGACCAATAGCGGCAACGCGGGCACGCTCGGGGCGGGTCCGACGCTTCAGAGCGGCATCGACCGCGTGGGCGAACTTCACGTGGCCATTCCGGACGACGGCACCACGTATTTCAACAACGGCGTTGCGCTCGTCGGCATGTTCAAGCTCGTGCTTGAGGGTCCCGGCCGCTTCGCCGCGAATCGCGCGAACCAGTATTACCATGGCGGAACCGTGGTGGCGGGCGGTGTGGCAACCACCTATCACTACCCGGACCCGAGACCGGCGGCCAATCACTTCTGGGGTGCACCGGGTACGCGCATCACGGTGGAAGCGGGTGCGGAGTTCAATATGAAGGGGCTGGCGGATTATCACGCTTATCATGAAATCGTGCTCGCGGGCGGCCGGTGGACGGACCTGGACGGCATCAACATGAATGTGAACAGCAATGGCCTCGGCGCGATGACGCTCACGGACGATTCCGAAATCGAGGCCAATCGCAATATCTACTTCCGAAATGCGGGCGTGGTGGATCTCGGCGGGCATACGCTTACGATCAAGCTCCCGAACACGGTTGAGCTTGGCCTCCACAACTCGACGGTCTTCTCGAACGGCACGGTGGTCGTGCGTGGCGGAAAGGTGTATGGCTTTGGCACGGCCGTCCATGCCGAAACGGCCACCTTTGTTTTCGAGGATGGCTACATTTACCAGGGGAATCCTGGCGCGCCGTTGAACGTCGGCGGGTACACGGCCGGAGAAGCGCCAGAGGGACTCTTCAATCGCGGTGTCGAGGCCATCAACGTGTTCGGGCGTTTCACGCCGGCGTCGGACGATTTCTTCGGCTGCACGTTGCAGAACGGCGCCTCGATCGACCTCTCGGGCCTGGACGGCACGTGGTCGATGACGAGTCCGAGCACCCAGGGCTTCGATACGGTGACGGTGGCCCCCGGTGCCACAGTGACGATCGAACTCGGCACGCGCAATCTGCACGGCAATCTTCATATCATCGCATGGAATGAAGAGCCGCAGAATGTCACCTGGCAGCTCGACGAGGCGAGCCGCAAGTACGGCTACCGCATCGAAATAAGAGACGACGGCCTCCACCTCACCCGCGGCCTGACATTGTTCTTCCGCTGAGTTGCCAAAAGGTAATCGGTCAGTGAGCGGAGTGACTTGCGTTCCCTCCACGACTGCTGACCGATTGCCCGATTGTCTAACAAAAATGTAATGACGGCTGTTCGGGATTGACAGAGGACGGCGGTGTGGGCTATAATTTCGGGGTTATGAAAAATCTTGAAATTGCCGGGCTGGCGCTCCTGTCCAGCGTGCTTCCTCTGAAGGCCGCTTCCGCACCTGTGTGCGTGCATCCGCGGCTGACGATTCTTCAACTCGTCGACTCGACCGACAACCATGACGAACTCGTCTTCGAGAAGGAATATCTCCTCTCGGCGAACGAACAGACATTCGACGTTGAAGCACCGGCCATTTTCTGGGAGGATTCCCTTACGGGCGAAGGCCGTGCCTACTTCCGGCAGGCACCGCTTCCGCATGCGCGCCCCGTGCGCAAGCCCGATTTTCGCGTGGATGCGCGACGCGGCGTCACGGTGCTGCCGAGCGACTGGCCCTGCGTGGAAGTGCCCTACACGGGCGGAGCTTGGGGACGTGTCCGCGCGATGACGGACTTCCAGCGGAAGCTGCGTCCATATGTTGCGGGCCGTGACGGCGTGTTTCTTACGAATACCTGGGGTGATGGCCATCGCGACGAATGCATCAACGAGGCGTTCCTCGAAAGGGAGATCGCCGCCGGCGCGGAACTCGGCGTGGATGTCATCCAGATCGACGACGGCTGGCAGGCGGGTCGTTCCGTCAATTCGTCCGCCCGCCGGAAGGGCGAAACCGGTAGCTGGGCTTCGTTCTGGCGCGATCCGCATTTCTGGGATGTCGACCATGTGCGTTTTCCGCATGGACTCGAACCGCTCGTCGCCGCAGCGAAGGCGAAGGGGATGAAGTTCGGCCTGTGGTTTGGTCCGGACAGCTCGAACGATGCGCAGCTTTGGCAGAAGGACGCGGACTTCCTGCTCGGCCTCCATCGCCGTCTCGGCATTGACTACTTCAAGCTCGATTCGCTGAAGTCCGCAACGCCGCTCGCGCTGTCGCGTCAGCAGCAGCTCATGCGGAAGCTCATCCAGGATTCGGATGCGCGCATCACCATCGACCTCGATGTGACGGCGGGGGTTCGTCCCGGCTACTACGGCTTCCCGGAGATCGGCCCCGTGTTTGTCGAGAACCGCTACATCCGTGCGAACGAACGTCGGCTCTGGTGGCCGCACCATACGCTGCGCAACTTCTGGTCGCTCGCGCATTATGTGGATCCTGCGCGTCTGCGCATGGAAGTGCTGAATCCCCGGCGGCTGCCGAAGCTCTACCCCGCCCGCGATCCGCTGGCGCCGGCCAACTGGCCGGACGACGCCATCTTTGCGATTTCGATGCTCGCCTCGCCGCTGGGCTGGTTCGAGATCCAGAACCTTTCGCCCGAAACGGCGAAGGCGTGGCGTCCGCTCATTGCCACTTGGAAGCAGCATCGCGATGCGATGCATGCGGGCTACATCTATCCCGTGGGGGCGCGGCCCGATGGTTTGTCGTGGACAGGTTTCGTCGCGGCGGCGAAAGACGGCACGCACGGTTATGCGCTGCTCTTCCGTGAACTTGCCGACGATTCGTCCTATACGCTCGACCTGCGTACGCTGCTGCCGCAGATGAAGTCGGTGAAGGTGCTCGGCGGCCGTGGTACGGGATCGATTGCCGGCGGCCGGCTTGTGGTCGACGTGCCGCGTCCGCTGGACTTCATCTGGGTGGAATTGGCCCGATAACATTTGGTTGTGGCTTTCCCTGACGATGATCGTCAACTTGTCGACGCCTGCCGAAAGGGCGCGTCGATTAGCTTTGCGGAAATGTATTTTAGAATGATCGGGGCCAACTTCCCGAACAGCGAAGAGGGAACGTCGCGCTTCATGGAACATTTAAAGGGGCAGATTACGAACAGCCATTTCCCGCCAAGCATCGTACGAGTCGTCATTTGGTGACGAAACTGAAAGTCGATCACTCCGTCGGTAGCCGATTGACATCTTCCGACAACTTCGGCATCCCCGCCAACAGTCTTAACCAGTACACCGCAGTCAATTGACCTAGAGGCTCCAGTGTGGGTCGTCTTTCGCCTTTCACGGCATCTGTGTACATAATGGGATGAATCCGCCGTACTTCAACCGTTCCGCAAAATAATCAAACTTTTCCCTTGAACATCCCCGCCCACTTTGCTATACTCGTACCCGATGAACCGAAAAATCCAAAAACGCCTCCTCGCCGCCGGCCACGCCCTCGCCCCGCCCGAACCGCCCGCGAAGCCCTTCTTCGCGTGGTTCGAGCAGGACGTGCTCGGCCTCGACTCGGAGGACTACCGCCGCGCCTTCTGGCGCGAGGCCTGCCGCACGGGCCATTCGATCGGCCGCACCCCGCGCACGCTCGAGAGCTGGCAGCGCGAGCGGGGTATCCATCCCGCCGCGCGCCCGGGCGAGATACTCATGGTCTACCTCTTCGTCG
>JAKSOY010000106.1 GCA_024405255.1 Kiritimatiellia bacterium | reverse complement strand
ATCGTGAGCGTGGCCGTACCGGGATTGACGTTGTCGGAATAGACGACTGTAAAGTCGATGTTCTCCTGGAGCGTGTAGTCCCCGTCCGTCAGCGTGAAGGCGGGCCTTTGCTCGGTATCCTTCTGCCACTCGTACGTGTCGCCCGCGACAAAGGCGAAGTCGCAGACGATCGGCGCGATGTGGAATGCCGCCGACAATGTTCCGTTCGTGGCGGCGAAAAGGCCGGAGCCGCTCGGCGACCAGGCCGTCGTCGTCTCGACCGTTCCCTCAAGCGTCACCGTCGAGGCGTCGCTCGCGCGTGTCACCTTGATCGTCTCGCCGTCGATGAAGACAAACGGCAGGATGTCGGACGGCCGTTCCACTTCGCGAACCGGATCGGGACGCGTATCGAGCGCGAGATTCGTCAGCTCGTCGTGTGCCACCGAGGCAGGACGAATCGTGAACGTCTTGACGACCGTGCCCATCGTCCGATACCGGCCCAGACCCGTGATCGTGAGCGTGGCCGTACCGGGATTGACGTTGTCGGAATAGACGACTGTAAAGTCGATGTTCTCCTGGAGCGTGTAGTCCCCGTCCTTGAGCGTGAAGGCAGGTCGTTGCTCCGTGTCCTTCTGCCACTCGTACGTCTCGCCCGCGTCGAAGGCGAAGTCGCAGACGAGCGGAGGAATGTCGAATGCCGCCGAAAGCGAACCGTTCGTGGCCGTGTAGAAACCGGAACCGGAGGGCGACCAGACCGTCGTCGCGTCGACCGTCCCCTGAAACGTCTCCGTCGAGCCTTCGCCCGCGCGCGTCACCGTGATCGTCGTGCCGTCGATGAAGGCAAACGGCAGGATGTCGTCGACAGAGGCAATCGTCCGAACGTCGACCACGCGCGTATCAAGCACCTGGCCTGTCAATTCGGATGAGCCCACGACTGTCGGTCCATCGGCCCAGGAGAACCCGGCCGCGAACATCAGACTGCCCGCCAGCAGAACGATCCGTTTCTTCATGTCTATCATTCGTCCTCTCGACCGCTCACGTCATTCCACACGCAAACCATTCAATCCGCACACGTCGTTCCGTGCGCTCAAGGGAGAGGACAAGAGAGGCGGAAACCGACGGCCGCGCTTTTTGTACCCTTCTGCGCCACGGCGAGATCGCCGCTGCGGCATGCACACCGAATAGCCGCACCATCGTTGATCCAGCAACCGCCGCGGAGGGTGATGTAAGTGCCGTTCTCGATCATCGTGATCGGATCCGTCACCGCCGCCGAACCGAGGTCATGGCTCGGCCCCGCCGTCACGGAGTCGCGACACCATTCCCATACGTTGCCCAACGTATCGTAAAGTCCCCAGGGATTGGACGGGAACTGACCGACGCCGTGGGTCGTCGAACCTGCATTGCCGCTGTACCAGACGTGTGCCTTGAGAAGGTCCGCATTCTCCGCCACGTTGTTGCCGAAATAGGTCGACTCCGTCGTGCCGGCGCGCGTCGCATATTCCCATTGCGCCTCCGTCGGCAGATCAAGACCCGTAAGCCCCGTCTTGGCGCGCAGCACATCGACAAACGAGGGTTCGTCCGGCGTGGCGCCCGTCGAGGACGTGCGGATCATCTCGTAGGAGACGGTCTCAACCGGACAGGTCTCCGCATCGGAGTTGCCCGTGAAGCGCGACGGGTTCGCCCCCATCACCATCTGCCACTGCTTCTGCGTCACGGGGAAGACGCCGAAGTAGAAGCCCTTCGTCAGCGTCACCGGATGCTGCGTCTCCTTGTTCATCCACGATTCCTTCTCGCGCCCGTCTTCCTTGACGGTTCCATTCGTTCCGTCGGGCGAGCCCATCGTGAAGGTGCCGGCATTGATCTTGCGAAGGGCCAGCTTGGTCTTCTTGTATTCGTCGACATTGTACTTGGCATTCGCCGCTCGCGTGCCGATGAAAGCCGTGGTGACCGGGAAGCTCGCGGCAGAAGAGCCCTGCGACAAGTCGATCTCCAAATAGCGGACATAGGGCGTGCGGTCGCCTTTGCAGCCCGGATCGTAAATGAGATCGGCCTGGATGGTGACATTCGTCGAAAAGATGAACGCCTTTTCGAACTCGGTGTCCCACGTCACGCGGTGCGTCCCGTTCACGGCCTTGGCCAACTCGCTCGCATCGAGGAAGTCCGTCGCCACAATCCCCGTCGTCGCACCTTCGTGGGTGACGGTGAACTTCACGTAGTAGTCCTCGGGATTCGACACGTTCGCCACGGTGAAGTCGATGTCGACGAGGCCATTCCACGGATAGCGCTGCTGAAAGCGCTCAAGCTTAATGGACGGATCATCCGCGAAGGCACCCATTGTCAGAAGCGCTGCACCGACGAACGCGAACGCCATTTTCTTGATGTTCATGTTATTCTTCTTTCTTTTCGCTTAAACTGCTATTGACCGCGCGGGGAACGCTTGGGTTGATTTTTGCGGAAGGCCGCCGACGCGCGCGCATCGCGCCGCAGCGCCTCGGCCTGCTCGGACGTGATGTCGCCCGCCGCAAGGCGCACGTCGATGCGCCGCAGCTCGTAGTCGAGCATCTTCGCCCGCTGCCGCTCGCGCGCCGTCCGGACATCCTGCCCGGCCAGCTCTTTCAGACGACGCTGTTCGGCCGCCGGCAGAATCGCCAGCGGCAGCGTGCGCCCGGCGAGCGTGAACGTACCGTTCGTCACGGCCGTCAGCTCGCCCGAGATCACACCGCCCGCATGGTTCGTCACGCTCACCGCACCGAACGATGCCAGCATTGCCGCAAAAACCACCGCACTCATAACAACTTTTTTCCCAATCTCAACCCCAACCCCTAAAACCTAATCCCTAAAACCTAAAACCTAATCACTCAACGTTCAGCTTCCAGAACCGCTTCACGCCTTCCTTCAGCACATAGATCGTACGGTAGCCCGTTTCCGTGGCACCCGTCCTGATGTGCGTCTGGTCAACGCCCTGCGCATCCTTGAAGCCCGTCTTCTGCCACGTGTCCTTCTTCTCGAGATCAGTCGTCGTGTTGACCGAATACGACCGCCCCTGGTTGGCAAGGAACGTGAACTTGAAGTAGTTCTCGTATCCGGCGTCGGTCGCCATCTGGCGAACGGAGAACTTGTCCGTCTTGTCGAACGGATTCGTTCCGGCCACATACTCGTTGTAGTTGTTCACACCATCGCCATCCCAGTCGGCAGTGGCCTCGTATGTGGACTTGCCGTTCTTCCACATCAGGAAGGCCAGCGCATCCACATACTCGTCCGCCACACCGTCATGGTCGGCGTCGGAGGCCAACACGACCGTGAGCTTCTTCACCTCGCCCGGCTTGCCGACGACGGCGTCGCCCGCCGCCACCAGCCCCTGGAAGACGACGCCGTCCGGATCGACGAACTCGATCTGCACAGGCGTACCCGGTGTCACACGGCCATTCGCCGGCGTGTCGGAAACCGGCACGTCCACGGCGAAGTTGTACCCTGTCTTTCCGCTCGTACCGGTGAGCGTCTTCGCGAGGAGCGTACCGTCCATCGCCTTCACGCGCACCTCCACCTGCTGGTCGGCGTCGTAGCCGACGTGGGCATAGTCCGTCACCCGCCCCGCAAACGCGAAGGACGGCAACGGAATCGGATTGTGCGTGAGCGCCAAAGCGGCAAACAAAATAGCACCAAGCATTTTCTTTTCTCCTTCAAACTCTAATCACTAATACCTGAAACCACTAAAACCTATTCACTATTCCCTCTAACCTATTCACTGTCCTTAGTTGCCCGACTGCGAATAGGTCTTGAACCCGATCTTGATGTCGCGCACCGGCGTCTGGTCGAGGATGCCGTCGCGGTTCGCGTCGACACCGTTGATGAAGGTCGCCAGCGCCTTGTCGCGGTCGGCGTTCATCGCACCCGCCGGAATCACCAGCAGCCAGCGCGTGTTCCACACGCTGCGGCCGATGAGTCGCGTCGCGTCGAGCTTGTCGTCCGTCGGCGCCCCGCCCATCGCGTCATAGTAGGCGCGGAAGGACGGATGCTTGCGGATCTTGACCTCGCTGTCGACGCCGTCGTAGTCGCCGCTCGTAAGGGACGGCATCCACGTGTCGCTGTCGAGCTGCTCGCGTCCGATCGCCCACGGCGCCGGAATCACCTGGTCGACCACCGAGAAGTTCCAGAACGTGCCGTCTGCAAGACCCGGCGCACGCATGCGGTCGAACCCGACCGGCACGAGGTAGACGACCGGCGTGTTCGCGAGCTGCGGCTGCAGATTCGCAAGTCCTCCCGCCGCCTTCGCGTTGTAGCCGTCGAACCACACGCCCGCCGCCGCGATGCGCGTCGCATACCACGTCGAGTCGTACGCGTGGTCGCCGCCCGCGAGCTCGTTGCCGAACAGGTTCTTCGCGAAGTCGATCGTCGTCGAGAACGGGATGATGAGGCCCGGCTCGCGGTCCTTCAGGCCGAACTGGCTCTGGAACGGCTGGCAGTGGCGCTTGAACTCCGCGTTCGACTGGATGTCGTCCACCCAGTACTTCGTCAGCTCCTTCGCCCACGCGGCGTTGCCCTCTTCACCCGGCAGGATGCGGAAGAGTTCGCCGCGCAGCGAGAACCACGTCGCATACGGCTGCGGATTGTTGATGCCGAGCCGCGGCTTCAACACGAGCCAGTTCTGGTCCATCTGCGCGAGATAGCCCGCAAGGCCCAGGTCGCCGTCGTCCGCCACCATCGGATTGCCGTTCGCGTCGAACGCGCCCAGCGCACGCGTCGCGACGATCTTCGCCTTGAACGCGTCGCCCGAGCCCTCCGCCTCCGGCTTCATCGCGGTCTCGTAGTCGTAGACCTGCGCCGCCTGGAACACGTACTGCTGCGCGATGTCGAACAGCGTCGAGTAGCGCGAGAGCGTCTTGTCGCGGATCCTGCGGAAGAGCATCTCGTTGTAGCGCAGCTTCGACAGGTTGTTCACCTGGCGCTTGCGCAGCGCCATACGCTTCTCCAGAAGCGCCTGGCCCTTCGCCACCTCGGCGCAGTATTCGTCGACCAGGGCGTTGAGTTTTTGAATCTGGAAGTTCAACGCGTCCGCCGCATCGCACACGCCGTCCATCAGTTCACGGTAGGAATCGACTAGGTCATGAACCGTCTCGGCAGATTCATGCGCGAGGCCTTCCATGTCCAAGATATTCCCCATTTCCGTCTCAGCCATCTCAAGCCCATCAATGAAGGCAGAATTCCCGGTTTTCTGAGCCGCCCAAACACCGATAGCCGTAGCAGCCGTTGGAGCCGTTGCTGCGGCTATCGGCGACCCAATATCTGTAACGACAGTCGTTCCCGCACCAACCACTGAAGGTGTAACACCCTCGGACAGCCAATTGGACAACAACGTCACAATCATTACATCCTGTGCATCATCAATCGCATCTTGTAGCGTTTTTGAGACAAGGGCACTGGTGAATTGGAAAGCGAGATAGGCTTCCTGCAATGCGGTCTCTGCGATATGAAAACCATAGACCATCTCCAGGTAGCTGGTTTGTGACTCGAAATCGCTCAGGGCATCATCCCAATCGCCTTTGTACTTCTCAAGCCAGGCGTAGGCCTGGAGGAATTCAGCGTACTTCATCTGAATGGTACCCGGGCGCACACGGGTACCCGTAATGTCGTCCGGTTTCTTGACAATCCCCGATGCCGTCACCTCAAGCGCGACCTCCCCATTTTCCTTCTTGATACCCGTCATCGCCCAGAAGTCCGTCGTCTGCTTGTGGTAATCCTGATAGGTGTAGGTTTTGATCGTGTTGTTCGTGGGGGTATCGAGGCCATACTTGTCGAGATCCATCCATGCGTAGTGGATCAGGTCCGGGCCTTCGTAACCCTGCGGATACGTCTTGCCGGGGCCGATGTCGTCGGAGTAGGGCGAACCGAAGATCTGCAGCAGCTGCTCGTCGAGGTCTTCTTCCTCGTCGGCGATCTGGTCGGCATACTGGTTGGCCGTCTCTTCGATGAGGCGCAGGCGGTTCGACTGCGTCTGCGCGCGGTCGAGCACGATCTTCGCGTTCGCAAGCGCCGTCTTCGCGCGGTCGCGGATCTGCTCGAAGTGCGTGTTCGTGCCGTCGCTCGCGCCCTTCGGCGAGATGTCGAACGGAATCGCGTGATCGGAGAGGCCGAGCGGGTTGAGGCCCGCGTTGAGGCGGTCCTGCACGCGCACGATCCGGTCGACCGCCGCGCAGATGTCGGCGAGTTCGTCGACCGTGCCGCGGTCGATCCGCATGAGACCCGGATCGTCGAAGTCGGCGAGCGCGTTCGTATTCGTCGCCGAGGACGCCGGCAGAAGCGAGTTCGCCGCCACCCAGTTGACGAGCGCGCCGTACGCGCCGCGCGAAGCCCATTCGCCCGTGCCGAACGCGTTGTCGGTGTCGCTGTCGAAATAGCCGCCGCCGCCTTCGTCGCGCCAGGCCTTGCGGGCCGTGAGGTCCATCACGTCCGCCGCCGTCTTCGCAAGGTCGGCCGCCGCTTCGGCGAACTTCGACTCTTCATAGTAGTCCACGTTGATCGCGGCATCCGCCACGTTCATTTCGCCCTGCGCAGGCGCCCCCCACGAGAAGTAGGGGTTGCGGAGGAGGCGATACCAGCCCTTCAACGCGGAGAGGTAGTGGCCGTAGGCGTCGCCATGGCCCTGCGGATACGTGCGCGCAGCCTGCTCTTCGCTGAGGGCCACCGTTTCCGTGCCGCTCACGTTGTAGTTGACGGCATACGCCACTTCGCCCGCCGTGATCCCCTTCGTGAAGTTCCAGAGGAGACGGTTGTAGTACGGCCCGAGCTGCGTCGTCGGGGCCGAGGCGCCCGTACGGCCGCGCAGAAGCGCGAGCTCTTCGTCGAGGAGCGTCGGCACCTGGTTGTCGAAGCAGAAGAGCGAACTCGACTCGCCGCCCACGTTCACGCCGTCCATCAGTTCCGTCGTCTTCGTGCCGAAGCCGATGGTCGGGTTCTTCGCGTCGGAATACGCTTCGTCACCGAGCACCTTGTAGAGATCGCCCAGACGCTCGACCGCGAGGAGGAGCTGCTTGTTCGCGCCCGCATCGTTGATGCCGAGCATGAGCGACATCGACTCCGCCTTGTTAAGGATTGTCTCATAGAGCTGGATGAGGCCGACGGACGTCAGATTGTCCTGGTTCAGCGCGACGTCGCCTTCATACGGCGCGCCCGCCTGCTGGATCATCGACACGGCCGTCTCGGCCTTGTTCTCGTAGAGGTCGGTCATGCGCTGGTTGAACGGCGTCACGTTGTTGAGGACGCGCTGCACCCAGCCTTCGGCAAGCGCCGGCGGCGTGGTCCAGGCGCTCCAGTTGTCGCCCATCGTCGCGTAGGCGGGCACCGTCGCGTCCTTCGCACGGTAGCGGCACACCCAGTACTTGTTCACCATGTTCGCAAGCGTATCGCCCTGCTGGCCCACCACGATGCGCGTGAGGCCGGATGCGGTATCCTCGAAATTCGCGTTGAGCGGACGCAGCAGATAGCCGTTGTCGAAGTCCATCGGAATCGTGCCGTCCGGATTCGGATCGGCGCTCTTCCACTCGAACTCGTAGTCGTCCGCCTTGCCGCCGAACGGTTCGGTGTAGATGATCGAGAGCTGCTGCGAAAGGAGGTTCACCTCGTCCTCGCGCGTAACGACGCGGCCCACGTAGTACTCGGGCACCACCTTGAAGATGTGCATGTTGATCGGGTCGCCGACTTTGACCGACGTCTTGTTCGAGATGCCCGCTTCGTCATCCTGGAACATCTGCTCGTCGGTCGCGTCGTTCTCGATCACCGTCACGTAGTTCGTGCCGCCCATCGCCGTGAGCGCGTAATGGTCCACCGGCTTGTAGACGGTCGTGATTTCGCTTCCGCTGTTCTTCTCCGTGCCCATCGTGTTCGGCACCACCGGTGCCAGGGCCAAGGCGTTGATCGCCGTCTCCCACGCCGCGTAACCCTCGGCCTCGGGCTTGACGAGGCTGATCGCCGCGCGACGTTCCGCCTCGGAGAGGACGTTCGGATAGAGGATCGTCACGCCCGCGTTCTTCTCCACGCGCTCGCCGATGAAGCAGAGCGTGTTGTTGCTCGCGTCCAGATAGAGACGGCTCGAGAGCGACGGCGGCAACTCCGTGAAGTAGTACTTGCCCTTCCGATAGGTCAGCCCGCCGTTCGCATTGATGGAGAGCCCACACTTCTCGAGGTCGTTGTAGTCGAACGCGACCGTCTGCTTCACCGTCGGGTCGCTCAGCATCACGACCTTTTCCGCTTCCTCGCCCGGATTCGGATAGACGACCGACATCGACTTCGCGTTCCACATTTCCGGAAGGCCGCTCGCCGCCACGGACAGCGTCTGGCCGATCTTCATCT
Organism: Kiritimatiellia bacterium; assembly: GCA_024405255.1. Next base: position 6,750 of record JAKSOY010000106.1, on the reverse strand, counting down.
CCGGCACGTTCGCCGGCCAGCCGACGTTCCACGTCCAGAGCGCCGGGTCGCCCGTCAGCAAATGATTGCCCGCGAAACCCGCAAGCCACGGAATCGGCGTGCCCACGGCCGGCTGCTCGTCGACACCCAGACTCGGGAAGTAGAAGCCCTCCTGCATCGCGTAGTACATGTGGATGCCGAGCGTCCCGGCCGCACGGCCCCAGATCTGGCCCTTGCGGTCACGATAGGCCGGGCCGGGCTTGCCCGTTTCGCATTCCCAGTTGGTCTCCTTCAGCCACGGATTCTCGAAATAGTCGAGCGGGTGCGGACCCGGCAGCACCGTACCGGCCGTGCAATCGGCCGAGAGGGTCTGCCAAAGCGCATTCGTCGCCACCACGTGGTAGAACTGCATCCGGCTCTTGCCGTTCTGCACGTATTCCACCAGCACGGCCGGCGGCATCGTATTCGCCGTCGCCAGATCGCACCGCAGCGCCCACGCCACGTAACCGCCGTTGCCGGCCTTGACGAACGCGTGCTCGTCATTCGGGTTGTAGCCGATGGTCGGAAAACCTTTTTCGTCGACAGGATTGTTCTGATAGTAGACGGTCGGCGTCGTCTCCGCATCGCACACGAGCGGCATGACGGACGTGACGAGCTTCGCGTCCTTCGTGAACGAAACGCCCGTGGCCGTACACGCCGTTCCCGTCACGCGATTGCGGAAGGCGGTGGTCGTCGTCTGCGCGCTCTGTTCGCCCGCCACGAGGTCTTCGCCCTCGCGGAACGAATAGTAACCCGTCAACCCCGCTTCCTCACCGGTATGAGACTTCGTCATTTCAGCCGCGACTTCGCTCGCCGTCAGGCACCGCGAATACATCATCAGCTCGCCCAGCTCCCTGGCACCCGTGCCACCGTTCACGCTGCAGTCCATCCAATTACCCTTCGCCTTCACGAGAACGCCATTGGTCTCCGAGCACTTCGCACCGTCATAGTACAAGGTGCTGCCGTCCGCATTCCAGGTGATGGCCACATGCACCCATTCGCTGGCCGGTTTCTCGGGGAGCGGGGCGTACCAGCTCCGCGTGGGAGACCCTGCAGGCTCGGTCGAACGGATCTGGAGTTTTCCATTGTTGACCTGCAGGAACACAGGATAGACATAGGGATTGCCAATCTGGAGGACTATACCACTCGTATCCGCCCAGCTCTCGCTCGGCACGCCCGTGTTGCGCAGCCAAAACATGACCGTGCCCATCGTGTCACCCGGGAAGTAGTCACCCGACTCGAGCGTCAACTTCGCCGAGGACGAATCGAAATGGGCCGCGCCGTTCAGTGTGAACAGGCTCTCGCCCGCGCTGCCCTGCTGCGAGGCGAGGACGATCTGCGGCGCATCGTAGGCTCCCGGCCACACCGGCTGATAGACCTGCGGCAGCACCGGCACCGCAATCGGCTCGGGCATGTCGTCACGCTGGAACTGCTCGCGCCACCACACTTCGAGCGTCTGGTCCGCGTGCGCCGCCACGGCGTAGATCGCCGGGAGCGCGTTCGTCGCGTTGTAGAGGTTCGGGTTATAGTCCTTGCAGGACGTCGCCGGATAGATGTAGCCTGGCTCGTCCATCGTCGCATGGAAGGTGACGTCGGGCGCCACGCCCGCCTTCGCGCCTTCACGCAGGGTCAGTTCTTCGCCCACGCGGATGTTTTCGGCCTTGAGCGTGAAATACTTCGTATTGCTGCGGTTGATGGACTCGATCGGCATGAACCAGACGTTATCTTCCCCATCAAGCTTCAAGAGAGCCTTGCCTTCGCCCACCGTATGGAACACGCCATTCTCGACCGCCCGAGCATGGCCGTCCGGCTCCTGATACGTTTGAAGCGTAGCCGAATAGGCTTCGGGGATGACGATATCCGCGCCGTAGTCGCCCTCCACATCGCCGCGCACGTAGCGCTGGATGTCGGCCGGCCAGTCGATGTTGTACTGGTCGATTTCGAACGGCCACTTCACCTTCATCGCGTCTTCTTCCATCCACCAGATCTCGGCCTTCCAGCGCTCACCCTTCGTGGGCCGGAGCGGGAACACCTCGTTGTTCTTCGGACTGTAGGAATGAGCTCCTTTATGCTGGTAGAGATAGTCGCCGCGCCCGTCAAGGACATCGCCGATGCCGGCCTTCACGTCGGCCGTGAGGCCCTCGACGTCGTAGCCGCGGCCGTCCGGCTTCAAGGCCGTACCCACCACGCCCTTGTTCACGATCACGTCGGGCTGGCATACTTCCACCGCCTGCACGGCCAGCACCGAATCGTAGTTGCCGTCGTCGTAGTAGGCCATCAGCACCTGGCCCGTGATCTTGCCCTTCGCATAGAGCGTCATCGACATGGGGTCGAGATAGAGGCCGCTCACAACCGTATTCGGTTGCACCATTTCCACGCCGCCCACGATGTTCGTAACCGTCTCCTTCTGGAGGCCGAGAATCGCCTCGGAGCCGAAGAACCTCACGAACTTGCCCTGCAGCGAAATCGGCGTACCGTTGTACGGGTAGTCCGTCCAGTAGATACGGCGCGGGCGCCCGCTGCCGGCCGTCGCGCACACGTAGGTGAGCGAGTTCGTGGTAGCGTCCTTGAACACCCAGTCGATCGAGTGGACGCCGCCGTCGGCCACGTAGATGCACGGATCGGCATCATCGGTATTGAAGAGGAAGCCCTGGGCCGTTACATCCCCTTGCGCCAGACGCTCTTGATAACGCGCGCACGTCGCCACCCAGTCGATCTCGCCTGGCGGCGGCGTGATCCGGTCGCTCAGGTAGTATTCAGGCTTGAGGCGTTCCCAGGTATAGCCCGCCTCGGAGAACTCGAGCCGATAGGCCGGTCCGCCGCCGACCGCCGTCGTGTTCCCTTCCGACGTCGCCGGCGCGGCCACATAGCCGGCCGTCGCCACAAACACCGCATTCGCCGCCGCCCAGGCATTCCCCCCGCTGGGGTCGTCATAGACCACCGCCGGCTCGGGATTGCCCAGTGAATAGGCCGCAGGAATCGCCGTCTCGGCCAAGGCACCGCCGGCCAGGGCCGCGACGGCAATCGCCGCACTCCTTAGAATTTCAAATTTCATTCCGTCTCTCTCCTCAACGCGCACACCCCTTCAAGGTCTCAACGTCTCAACAATCACCGCTTACCGAACGCGCATGATGTAGTAGAGCGCGTAGTAGGGAGGAAGGTTGTTGTGGGGATTGCAATCGTGGTTGTCGCAAATCCGCTTATCCAATCCAGTATGCCCCCTCCCGTCACCTTCCCATCCTTCATGCATAGCATTGGAACCAGTGCCACCGGTCGGATCAGTATAACTCGTAATTACAACAGGCCCAAACTTGAAGCTCCCAGACCCCATCGACCAGGTCGGATCAAACATGACAGGACCGTTTTCAGGAAAAGAAGCACCGCAATCTGCAAAAGTCCCCTGTCCTACAGGATACGAATGCTGATGCTTGGGCATCTCGTCCACCAGCAGTTTATGAGCCTCCTCACCGCCCTTATCGTTGACCGCATAGCGTTTCCAGTCTTCGCTTTGGCTGCTCCCCGCCGTGTTGTCGTTGACGCCCACGACGAAGCGACCACGCAGATCGGGTGTCAACTGCCCATTGACGTTCTGCCCGTTACAAACCGCCCAGTGGCCGGTATTGCCGTTCGTCGCCCACGCTTCACCATCCGGCGCAGTCGTCTTGCTCCACATGATGATGCCGCCCACGGGAACGGGCATGACCTCGGTGTTTTGGCTTCCGCTCAAGATCTTGCCATTCACGTGAAGATTGCCTTCGACCGTGAAGTCGGCCGCCGCCTTCTTCACATTGTGCGCGAAGGACGCCGTGGGCACCGCGAGCAGCTTCTGGCGCGGACGGATCTCGCCGTTGGAACCGACGACGGTCAGGCCGAGATAGAGCGTCTCGTTCGCATTCGCCGCAAGGACTGTGTCCAGCGGCTGACGCGTTCCCTGGAAATCGCTCGGTGCCTGAAGACTGTCGCTGATTTCGGTGTTGAAAACGCCCGTCCCCGACGCGAGCAGCACCGAGGCCTGTCCCGCCCACAGGACGTCGTTCCCCGTCGCATCGGCATAGAGGCGGAACTCGATCGACTTCGTGAGCTCCGTCACCGCCGTACCGTCGGCGAGCTTGAGCGCGCCCTGATAGGAGAACGAGCCGAACACGCTCGCCGCCGCCACCGTCATCATTGCCAACATCAGTTTCTTCATTTTTTTAGCCTTTCTAATCGTTTTAAATCGTTTCTTTTTCCTTGAACATTCGAACCCTCGAACATTCACTTACTCATCAAATCAAACAATCACTCAATCGAACAACTTGTCCTCCGTAGCTTTAGCGAAGGAGGATCGAACAATCCGAACAATCACCCAATCGAACAATCCGAACAATCGAACAATCCGAACAATCGAACAATCCGAACAATCCGAACAATCACCCAATCGAACAATCGAACAATCCGAACAATCGAACAATCACTCACGCCCCCCTCACTTCACCACCGCCACGGGCGAAATGCGCTTCATGACGAACTTGCCCTTCGCGCGCACCGTGCCTTCATGGCGAAGACCGTCGAATTCCCAGACGAGTTCGCCCGAGAGTTTTTCTTCGGGATTCCACGCAACGCCCTCGTTCGCGTCCCAGGTGAAGACGACGCGGTTGGTGATGGAGAAAGTCTCCGGCTTGATCGTGCCGGCGTAGTTCGCGAGGTCGTCGCCCGAGGGGGCGGCCGTGGCGAAGTCGGTCCGAAGGCCGTCATGCTGCGGGTGGCGCGCGTGGCGCATCGGGTTGATCTTCGAGGTTTCGCCCACGACGAACGGACATGTCGCGGCGGCGCCGAACGTCCCCTCCATCGCCAGCACGGGCTGGTCGGTCGGCAGGAACGGCGACGACAGGCGCTTGATGCCCGACAGCGGCTCCGGCGCCGTCTTCACCGCGCCCGAAAAGGCCCGCAGGACGCCGTTCGTGTTGCGTCCGAACCACACCTGCTGCAAAAGCGACATGTTGCTGTCCGCATCCACGTAGACCGGCAGGCGCACCTTCATCTTGCCGCCCGCCGGCACATCGCCCGTACCGCCCGCGCCCGAGGTGTCGTTGCGCGTGAGACGATACGTCACCGTATCGAGTTCGGCTGCGACGAGCCACACGCCGCGCGGCCAGGTCTGCACGACCGAAGCCTGCGCCCCCGTCTTCGCCGAAATGGGCACCACGACGCGCATCTTGCTGCCGCCGTTTTCGTCGCGGATCTCGAGGAGTGCGCCGTATTCCTGGCCCGCCGCCGTCGTCAGCTGCGTGCGGTCGAGCGCGAAGGTCACACGCAGGGTCGCACCCGCCGGCACGTCGCGTTCCAGCTTGGAATTCGTATCGAACGTCATCCACTCGGACTTCGCCGCGCCCGCGCCCGAAAGCTGCACATGCAGCCCGATCGGCAGCGCCATCTCGGCCGTTGCCGTACCATGCATCTGCACGGACACCGTGCGATTCGCCGCGCCGTCGTTGCGGATGTCGAGATAGCCCTGCGAAAGCTCCGTGCCGAAGTCGATGCCGTCGCGCGGCGAGACGTTCAGCACGCCGCTCCAGTCGGTGATCTTCGAGGAGTCGACCGCCAGCACCGAGGCGTTATTGAACGTCATCGTACCCACCAGCGACGAAAGCATCACGAACGGCTTCGAGGTATCGCCGCCGCCGAAGACGTAGAACGAGCCCGGACCCACGTCGATGCCCGAGAAATAGGCGTCGGTCGTCGTTTCGCCCCAGGTGGAGAAGCCCACCACGTTCATCGTCTCGTTCGTGGCGCTCTTGTGCCAAGTGATGCGCGGCGCAACCGGCGTACCCGTCAGGCGGCCCGAATAGGTGTTCGTCGCATAGCACACGAGGACCGAGTCGGCCGGCACGCCCGAAAACGAGCTCGCGCCTGGATCGCCCCGCCGCCACATCCGATAGCCGGACTGGGCGACGCCTTCGGTCGAACCGCGACTCGAAAACTGCTTCGTGTCGAGAAACGCCGCCGAGTCATAAAGCGCAACCCATTCGACCGGCCAGTCGCGGAAGAGCGTATTCGCATCCTCCTTCGGCCCCACCTCCACCCGAATGGCGTTCCAGCCATTCACAAGTGAAAATTCCTGATCCATCTCCGGCGCGCCAAACGCCAGAACGCACGCACCCGCTGCTGCAAGCAGACAGGCGCCAAATCTCGGGGCCGGCATCCGCCACCCCGCATTGAAACAGGCTATACTCACCAATAGACTCCTTTCGAAGGCAAAAAGAAATTTTGCTGAATTATATCATAATTACCCCCCCCCCCCCGCAATATATGTAAAAAATATTAATTATATATCTATATTCTGTGAAACAAATCATATACTACCACCCATGGGGTACTACCACCCATGGGGACAGTCCCCTTACAATCATGCACACCTAAAAACAAGCACCCCCAACGGGGACAGTCCCTCCTCGCCCCCCTGAACAAGCAACCCCAACGGGGACAGTCCCTCCTCGCCCCCCTGGGGACTGTCCCCGTCGGCAAGCCCCGCATGGGGACAGTCCCCCTGGATAAACGGCTGTTGGCAGAGACCGTTTTGACGCATCGACTGCCTAAAACGGAGAATGTGAGCGAATGGCTCCCCTGACGGCGCCCTGCGGCGTCGCCTCGCTTTCAGGACCGTCAGGCCCCTGGATCTGTCTTGCCGGTTTTGCGCTCGGCGGCGCGATCCGCCGCTTCCCGCGGCGTTCCTTCCCCTTCGTTGCGCGGAAG
>JAKSOY010000105.1 GCA_024405255.1 Kiritimatiellia bacterium | reverse complement strand
TTTTGGGACCGATAGGACAGATGGGACGGATGGGACCGATCTCCTGTGATAGGTCCTATGGGTTTGATCGGATTGATCATGATAGGTCCTCTAGGTCTTATGGGATTGATTTTGATGATGCATCAAAATCTCTCGGAACGGACCCCTTTGACTCCTCATCAATGGGACAAGTCCGGCGCGGCACGCATTTTCCGTTTCCCATTCTACATTCCGCAGATTCCGCAGAGGGTCCCCTTCACATAGGCCCAGGCGATGTCGAAACGATGGTTCTTGACGGCGACCCAGCCATAGTACACCACAGAAAGCGGCGCAAAGATGAATGTCACCGAAAGAATCTGCAGAAAGCTGAAATGCCGCCGCGCAAAACGCAGACGATTGCGGGCGAAACAAAATGTACGATACGGTTTTTCGATACCGAGTTGACGAAGCGCCGGCACGCATCCCGGCTCAAGGAAACCATAATGGTCAGTTTTTGCTCGCGTCGTAATCCAAGCCGAGTAACCGTGCTCACAAATGAGCCAACCGAAATCACTTTCCTCAAAAATCTGCGTGTAGGGGCCCCAGATTCCACCAACCTCATCGTACACCGCACGTGGAACCATAAAGGCATTGGGGGAATATGTCGTTGGGTAATCGACAGGTTCTTCCGGCAACTCTGAAATCGGCAAATTGGCTTTATAGTCTTTTGGTTGTGAAGTCCAACGATTGAAGTCGCTTCCTAGCGTCCAGACGAGATTTTCCTTACCGGCCCGTTGATGAATGCAGAGCGGCGCGACGAGACCAACCCTTTCATGTCGAGCAAAGCAAGCGAGAGACTCCGACAGCATGTTCGAAGCCGGGACATTGTCGTCATCCAAGAAAAACAGGTATCGACCCGTTGCCAATTTCGCACCATTGTTTCGCGAAACAGCTTGGAATGAATTATGGTCGTTCCGCGTATACTTCACACGCGGGTCGGCGGCGAATTTCGCGGCGATCTGTTCGCCTGTATCGTCGGGCGAGCAGTCGTCGACGACGATGATCTCGAAGTCGGCGAAGTCGCTCGCGAGCAGCGCCGACACGCACGCGCACACCATCGGCGCGCGATTGAATGTGGGGATGATAATAGAAATCGCGGGCCCGTGCCCTTCGGCAGCGGCGGCCCGCGACGGAACGGAAGCGCTCATTATTTCGTGTAGAGGCGATTGAAGCGGATGAGGCCTTCGAGGAAGTAGTAGTCGCCGTAGTTGAGCGGCACGTCCACTTCGCTGTTGCCGGGCTTATGTCCGACGCCATGGCGCAGGAGGAAGTTGCCGTTCGCACCGACCGGCGCGAAGTAGGCGGGCGAGGCAAGGGCCGTAAGCGCCTTCACCGCGAAGGCGTGGTAGCGTTCAGCCTGTTCGCCCTTCACGAAGCCGGCGAGCTCCAGCAGGGCCGACGCCATGATCGCGCCTGCCGAGGTGTCGCGCTCTTCGCCCGGGCACGCATAGTCCCAGTACGGGATGCCGTCTTCCGGCATGTTCGGATTGTTGATCGCGAAGTCGGCGCTCTTGATCGCACGCGCCAGATAGCGCGGATCCTTCGTCTCGCGGTAGAACATCGTGTAGCCGTAGATGCTCCACGCGTGTCCACGGCTCCACACGCCGCCCGCCTTCGGCGACCCCTGCCCCGAACGGTGCTCGAGGATACGGCCCGGATTCTTGAGGTCGTAGTTGATCACATGGTAGGCCGAATTGTCGGGACGGAAATGATTGCGGTCCGTCGTGTCGGCATGGATGCGCGCAATCTGGTCGAACTTCGCGCTGCCGCCGTTCTTCGACGCCCATTCAAGCAGCTCGAGGTTCATCATGTTGTCGATGATGACGAGATAGTCCTTCTTGCTGTCGAGCTTGCCCCAGCTGCGGATGAGCTTCATCTCGGGACGGAACCGCTTCGTGAGCGCTTCGGCGCCATCCAGCAGGATGCCCTTGTACTCCGGTTTCGGCGCCAGACGCAGCGCGTTCCCGACGCTTGTCATCAGCATGAAGCCGATATCGTGGTTGCCCGAGTAGTGGCGCACCTGGTTCTGGATCGCCGTGAACTTCTCGGCGCCGGCCTTGAGGTCTTCGGTCTTCGTGTATTCATAGAGATACCAGAGCGAGCCCGGGAAGAAGCCGCTGCACCAGTCCTGCGGACGGATCGTCACCAGCTTCTCGTTCTGCCAGCGCTTCGGGAAGGTGTTCGGCTTCTGGCTCTCCATCTGCTTGAGAAGACCGCGATACTGCTCGCTCGCCTCCTTGAAGATCTTGGGCAGGCGTGCGGCGAGCTGATCGTCCGCCGGCGTGGCGTGGACCGCGCCGACTGTCAATGCGAGGGCGCAGGAAAGAATGACGGGTTTCAGTTTCATGGACGATTTTCTCCTTGATGTTCCTTTTTCTGTGTGGAATCGGCCGAAGCCGGTTTGTCCGTTTGTGACTGCCAATGAATGAAATTGAAAAACACGGAATAGCGCGTCCGTCCGTCCGGACGATCCTCGCGGTCCCACAAGGACCAGAACGGCGCCCAGTTGCGTTCGATGCCTTCGACATGGCGGAACGGCATCAAGTCGAGCGTCCGCTGGCGCGTGCGTCCGCCCACCGTCTCGGAACTCCAGAACGGCCAGATGCGGAAGAAGTTGTCATTGGGTTCGGCCCCTTCTTCGGCGGCGGCCTTGCGGTCGCGGTACCAGCGGCGTTCCCAGGTGAAGAACGGGAACAGGTTGAAACGCTTCTCGAGCGTCGTCTTCGTCTCAAGGCGCGTATTCTCGATGAGCTGCCAGCCGACGCGCCATGTCTGCTCTTCCGTGGCCTTCACGCCGTAGGAATAGCTGCTGACCTGCTCCCAGAACGGGAACACCGAAAGGCGATCGCGCGTCGTCGACTTGAGCGATTCGACCAGCGGCCAGAGGAAGCGCCACCGCGTCGCGTCTTTCGTCTTCGTGTAGGACGTGCCAATGAACGGCAGCAGCATCTGCGACTCGCGCGCACGGTCCACCGTACCGTAGAACGGCAGGAACCACCAGGAGGTTCCCGCACCCGAGGTGTCGCGGTCTTCCTCGTAGCGCGCCCACGTGACGAGCGGCCACAACACATAGTGGTGCAGACTCTCGCGCTGCTTCGCCCAGCCGTAGAACGGCCACACGCCCACGCCTTCGCGCGGTTCGTCGCGCCAGGTGACGAACGGGAACAGGACCGCATGGCTGCGCACGCCCTTCACCGTGTAGGTGTGCCAGATCGGCCACAGCACAAACGTCCAGTCGTCCATCAGCAGGAAATGCGGATGATGCCCGTAGAACGGGAAAAGCCCCCAGTAGCCGTCGTCCTTCCGATCCGCACCGGAGAACCACAGGGGGAAGATATTGAAACTCCACGTCGGATCCGTCGCGCGCGAATCGCCTGTTGCGATGAGCGCGCGCCACCAGGCAGCATCCTTGTGGTCATGCAGCGTCACGAGCGGCCACAGGACGTCGTACGCAGCCGTGCGCGACGCCGGGTCGCGCACCTGCGAGTAGAACGGACGAAACGCCCAGAACGTGGCGTCGCCCGGTTCCACTCGCCGATATTCGAAAAACGGTCCCAGATGCCAGTTCGACACCAGCTTCGCACCACCGCGCCGCGCACGCCCCGCCTCGAAATCAGCCCCTCTCGCACCTTGCTCGCAAACAAGCGCGCCGAGGAGGCAGAGGAGGCCAAGCAGGCGAAAGAAGCCGGTTGAACGGAATCTAGGCGGGAGTGCTCTCATAGTCGAAAAGGACGAGTAGGACAGAAACGACGGGGGCGCACAACGTATTGCGCCCCCGCCCTTTCATTACTTGGCCCGCGGCATCGTGAAGATGTCGTGGAACTTCTTCACGTCGAACTTGGGCGTACGGTCGTAGTAGTAGACACCGTTCTGCTCCTGTTCAACGTCCGTCAGCTGCGTGTAGCAGAAACCGGTGATGCGCGGGATCGACATGATGATCTCGACCTCGTCCTTGAGGATCTTGAAGAACTCGTCTTCGGTCTTGATACCGCGTCCATAGCCCCAGGTGTTGTCGGCCGCACGACGCTCCGGCGGCACCCAGCCGAGGCCACCGAACTCGTCAATCATGTAGGGCTGGCCGGTGTAGACATGGTAGACCTTGTCCTTCCACTCCTTGCGCATGCAGTAGACGTCCCCCTTGACATCGATTTCCCGCAGCTTCGGCGCACGCGCGTAGTTGTGGATCGTCCAAAGGTCGGTCTTCGCATGCAGGTCGCCGCTCGACCCGTTGACGGGACGGGTGGGGTCGATGACCTTGGCGAGGTCGTAGGCGTCGTTCTGGAGACGCTGGTGCTGGATGATGTCGCTGGTCTTCCAGGTTTCGTTGAACGGCGTCCAGGCGACGATCGACGGATGGTTGCGGTCACGACGGACGATTTCACCCCACTCGGTGATGAAATTGCGGCCGTCTTCGATCTGGTTGGGATCGCAGCCCCAGCTGGAGCTCTCGCCCCAGGTGATGTAGCCGAGCTTGTCCGCCCAATAGTGGAAGCGCTCTTCGAACACCTTCTGGTGGAGACGTGCGCCGTTGAAGCCGGCCGCCATCGACATCTCGATGTCATGCTTGAGCGCGGCGTCGCTGGGCGCGGTCCAGATGCCGTCAGGATAGAAACCCTGGTCGAGCACCAGACGCTGGAACACCGGCTGGTCGTTGATGCAGATCCAGCCCTCGGAAACGGACACCTTGCGCAGGCCGCCATAGCTCTTGACCGTATCGCAGACCTTGCCGTCCGCACCGACCACCTCGAACACGATGTCGTAGAGGTAGGGTTTGCCGGGGAACCACAGCTTCGGGTTCTGCACCGGCACCGCCATCGCAACACCGGAGACGGCCCGCGTTTCCTTGGTGCCCACGACCTTGCCCTCGGCGTCCTTCACTGTGGCGCGGAAGGTCTTCGCAAGCGTACGGCCCGGACGGAACGCCGGCGTGAAGACGAACTGCGAATTGTCGACGTCAGGCACGATGAAGCAGTCCGCCAGACCACACGGCGCAACGGCCTCGAGCCACACGGTCTGCCAGATGCCCGTCGTACGGGTGTAGGAGCAACCGCGGCTCTTGAAGTCCGAGCACTGCTTGCCACGCGGCTGGTGGCTGTTGCCCTTCGTCTCATCGGCGATGCGCAGAACGAGGTCATACGTTTCACCCGCCTTCACATAGGGCGTGAGATCGACCGTGAACGACACGGTACCGCCGAAGTGGAATCCAATGGAACGTCCGTTCAAATAGATTTCGCACTCGTAGTCGACGGCGCCAAAATGCAGCAGCACGTCCTTGCCCTTCCAGTCGGCCGGCACCGTGAGCTTGCGGTGGTACCACATCGCGGGGATGAAGTCCTTGTAGTTGACACCCGACAGCGGGGATTCCGGACAGAACGGCACGTTGATCTTCTGGCCAAAACCGGTCGACCGGTAGAGTTCGCGACCCGCGTCGCGACCTGACTTGCCGAAGTCAAAGGCATACGTCCACGCATCGCCGTTGAGGTTCACCCAGCTCGTACGCTCGAACTGCGGTTTCGGGTGTTCCGCACGCGGAATCGCACCGAAGAGGCCCCCGGCCACAACGGCCACCGCCAGCGCGGTCGCCCAGGTCTGTTTCGTCTTCATGTTGTCTATTGTCTCCTTAGTATGAAATCAACAAGGTTTCCCTTGAGTTGGTCATTGTGAGTATTATATCAGCACCCGTCCCCGTTTGTCCAATGGAAAAACGGGTCGGCGCATGGTCAGCAGCGGCCCTTGGCCTTCAGGAAGTCGAAGGACTGGCGGACGATGTCGAGCGTGTCGAAATGCTTCTCGCACTCGACGACCCACCACGGGATGTGATCCGCGTCGGCGGCCACCGCGACCTGGTCCCAATTGACACCGCGCGCCCCCGGCTGCGCCGGCTGGCCGAGGATGCCGTCGAACGTCTTGATGTCGCGGCCGCCGATGCCGGCCTTCCAGCCATTGTCCTCCTTCGCATGGAAGGTGATCGAACGGCCCGGATACTTGCGCCACTGCTCGCACGGATCGTTGCCCGTGCACGCGGTCCAGCCCACATCCTGCTCCATGCACACCAGCGGACTCACATGCGTGAAGAAGTAGTCCCAGTAGGTCGTGCCGTCCTTGAGCTTGAGGTCGAAATCCGTCCGATGGTTGTGAAGACCGATCTTGCAGCCATAGAGCGCCGCGATTTCGGCCGCCTTGCTGTAGCGTTCGACAAGGCGCTTCATGAACGCGTCGAGATCCTCGCCCTTCTTCGGGAAGTTGCCCGCACCCGCGCAGATGAGCAGGTTGTTGCCATAGCCGAGATGGAACTCGCAAGCCGCCTTGATGCGATCAGGCAGGAAATCCGCGCAATCGACATGCGACCCCACGGCGACGAGACCCGCATTGTCCAGCATCCGCTTGATTTCGGCGGGCTTGAGTCCGAAATGGGTCTGGAACTCCACGCCTTTGTAGCCAATGTCATGCAGCTCGACGAGCGTCCTCTCAAGGCCGTTCGTCCGGATGTACTTGCTGATCGAGTAGAGCATCGCCGCGACCTTCGCCTTCGGTTCGGGCGTCACCGCCGCCGCAGCCGCCACGGCACGTGCCTCGGTGAGGCCGATCGCCGGACCATACTCCTCGCGCGCGTCGCGCGTCCAATCCGGATAGAAGAACGCGTTCGCCTCGGGACAGTTCGTGAACTGCATCGTCTTTTCATCGAACGTGAGACGGCGATTCGGGAAGCGCGTCGCGATCGTGCCCATGAGGCCCATCAGCGTGACCTTGCCGCCGAGTTCGAACGGCGTGTTGGTCGGACGCTTCTCCTGCACCGCTTCGAGGAATTCCGCCCAGTGGTCGCGAATGCGCGGATACTTCTTCGGCGGCAGGTTCTTCTTGAATTCCTTCATCCGCTCATGCGGCACCACGCGCAGACTCGCGAGGCCCGTCATGCCGAACATGAGCGTCTCCTTCTCGGTCTTGAGCCAGCCGCCCGCCCAGCCGTCCTTCACGGGGTTGAAACGCGCGGTCTTCTCAAGCGCCGGCGGACGCGGCGGATCGCGCAGCACGTCGTACCAGTGGATCTTGAACGGACCCCGCTTCCCCTTCGCCGCAAACTCGAAAATGTAGTGCGCATGCTGCGGGAAGGAATACGGCGCCTTCTTCGGATCCCAGCTCGGATCGTCCAGCGTCACCGCAATCGGCAGGTCGAGATCGAGGTCCACCATGAACGGACCCATCAAGTGCGCGCACCAGTCGCCCACGCACCCTTCGCCGTACATCATCCACGAACGCCAGTCGCCCCGCGGCACCAGCGTCTCGAAGTAGCTGTGGCGCTTGATCGGTCCCTGCCAGAGCTCCCAGTCGAGGGTGTCGGGCATCGCCTTGGGATGGTTGATGTTGTCGGGGTTCGCCGTGTAGTAGCGGGAGCGTCCGCTCACGAAGACGTGCGCCTCGAGGGCCTGTCCGAGAATGCCGGCTTCCAGCCATTCGCGCAGAAGCGGCGTACCCGGTTCGGAGTTGCCATGATGGCTCACATGCGTGATGAGATTCTTCTCGCGCGCGATGCGCATCATCGTGAGCGTTTCGGAAATCGTATGGGCGAGCGGCTTCGCGCAGTAGACCGGCACGTTGTACTTGGAAGCCTCGAGGAAGGCCGTGCAGTGCGTATGGTCCGGCGTCATGATGGACACCGCATCGTACTGTCCCGCGCATTCACGCAACATCACCTTGAAATCGGTGTAGATCTTCGCATTCGGCTGCTCGCGCTTCACCCACTCGAGCGCGGGCGCGTAGACATCCGCCGCGCACACGATCTCGCACAACCCCGACCGCAAAAACGAATGCAGATCCGTATGCCCGCGTCCGCCCGTGCCGATGGCCGCGATTCTCACCTTAGGATAGACTTTTCTTTCCGCCATTTCAAAATCCTTTCTCAAATCAAGTTTTGACAATTATACCATAAACTGATGAATTAGAACACCAGGACGCGCACCTCTTCGCCGGGCAGGTCGACCTCGCAGGCGTCGTTCGTCCAGGTCCAGGTCGTGTTCTCGACGAGTTCGCGCGTCGTCTCGCCCGACACGTGGCGGACAAGCCGGATGCGCCGCGTCTGCGTCGAAAGATTGTAGACCGTCACAAAACGCTTCCCCGGCTCCGTGCCGAACTGCTCGAGGACGAGTTCCGGGGCGTCGCTCGTAACAAGTTCGTTCACCGGCTGCCAACCGGCCTCCGCCACCTGGCGGCAGAGCGGCATGTATTTCTTGAAGAGCGGACGATCCCGCTCGTACAGGTCGGGACGCGAGAAGTAGTGTCCCGTCGACGCATCGGCGCTGAAGTACCCCGGGAACATGCCGTAGGCAAGCGAACGCCGCATGAACTTTTCCGAGCAGGCGTAGGAGAACTTGTCGAAGTTCGTGTTCATCAGGAAGCAATACGGCTTGCCGCCGCACAGGGCGCGCCGGTAGAGCAGCTCCGCATCGGACATCGGACGCCACGAGCCGCGATTCCAGTTCGTCTCGGTTCCGAGCACGTCGACATACGGCGCCAGCCAGCACCAGTTGTGCGGCGTCGAATTCGCGAACATGAACCGTCCTTTCGGCCACACGCGTTCGGCAAGGGCCCGCACGTATTCGTAGGCGACGAGTCCCTTGAAGATGCCGACCTTGTGGGTCCCCACCGTAAAGGCGAGCGGTGTTTTCATCTTTTCGAAGTGCGTGCGGTCGAAGTCGAGCGGCGTCGTCACGTAGAGTTCGGCCGAGTCGACGTATTCGCCGTCGCATCCGTGCGGGAAGGTGCCCGCGTAACGTTGCGCGAGATCGCCCTGCTTCGACTTCCAGTCGCCGTCCACAAGTCCCGGCGCCGAGTTGACGCTCCACACGATGCCCTTGCACCAGGGCGTATCGAGGAACCGCCCCACATACGTGCCGTCGGCAGATCTCATCGCGCTTTTCAAAAAGCCCTGCGCCCAGACATTGCCCGACGCCGCCTGCTGCCGCGCCTGCGCGGTGGCGGATTCGAGGGTCTGCTTCGCGAGGTCGCCGTGAATGTGCATCCACCACGTACACGGCTCGGTGTAGCGGAACGAGAGAATGTCGTGCGCATCATCCCAGCCGATCTCGTCGATACCCTCCTTGAAGCGGAAACCGAAATCCTCAGGCCCCTTCACCTTGCTGATCGGGTGGAACGGCATCCAGGCGCCCTGCTTCGCGATGCGCACGCGCGAAGCCTCGGGATACAGCTTCTGGTAGCGCGCGAGCGCCCCGCGCAATCCCTGCGCACCGTTGAATGGATACGAGCAGAATCCGATATGGGCGGTAGGATGTTCCTTCGCAAAACCCAGATCAAAGACAATGAAAAGACAGCGCGCCTGTTCGTTCGCAACAATGCGGTAGACGGCGGGCGCCGCCGGATCGAGTCCAAGGGCGAGTCCGCGCCCCTGCTGGTCGACGGCCCCGATCGGCCAGCGCGACATCGCCCCGTTGCCGCAGAACGAGTAGGCCGTCTCCGAATGCTCCCCGCGAAGCGGCACCCGCGTGCGCAAGTTGGGAAGCCATTCCGCCCCGGCGGCGATCGGACACGCATACACAAAGGAAAGCGCCCGGTCTTCCGCGTCCGTCGAGGTGAGCGTCACGTCGAAGAGCGTCGCATCGCCCACGCGCCGTTCCGTCTTCGCGCAGGTGACGCCGAAGAGGCTGTTCGTGAACGGCAGGAAGTCCGAACCGACCGCCGCATCGCGCAGCAGGAAGCGCGGACGATCGAATGTCGGCAGCTTCGCCTTCGTCACGCCCACATGGTCGAACGACATGAGGTCCGAGCGTTCCTCCCAGGTCGGATTGCGGAAGCGGACGCGTCCCGTGCGATTGCGCTGGAGCAGATAGGCCGTGAGCGATCTGACGGGACGAGCCGGGAAAACCGTCACCGTACGCTTCTGCCACCCGGCCGCCGGGTCGGGATCGAACGAAACCGACTGTCCCCACAACGGGGTTCCATCCGTGTAGATGAGATCGATGTAGAGCGAGAACTCCCCGCCCGTCGCACGGTCCTCGGCCTTGCCTTCGGCGGTGAACACCAGCGCCTTCGGCTCCTTCTGGTTGAGCGTCAATCCCCACCTCACACCCGCACCCGGCTTCGGCGCGGTGCCGTTGTCGCACACGAACTCGTTTCCGTCGCGCGTGAACCCGTTCAGATAAGGTAGCGCTGTCGTCCCGTCAAAGACGTGCGCAACCGCCATTCCCGCGACAAGCGCACCCAAAAGCATGATGATATTTTTCATGCCACAAGTATACCACAACTCAACCACCGCCTTCAATCTTCAGTTTTCAATCTTCAATTTTCAGTTTTCAGTTTGGCAGGTACCCCCTGTTGTACGAAGAGGATCGTTCACCCGGGAAGTACAACGGTGCAACGAAGGGAAATAGGCCCCAGATGTACATATCAGACTGAAAACTGAACCCTGAAGCCTGACCCCTGAAGCCTGAACCCTGAAAAACTGAAAACTGAACCCTGAAAACTGAACCCTGAAAACTGACCCCTGAAAACTGAACCCTGAAAACTGAACCCTGAAGCCTGAAAATTGAAGATTGAAGATTGAAGATTGGAAACTCAGGTTCGACGCCCAGGTGGGATTCCATGAAGAATCCGTAAAGTGTCACAGGCGTCGAACCTGCGGCTTACGGACGGACGATTGGAAGGAAGAGGAAGTCGAGCGAGTCGCCCTTCTTCGGATCGTGTTCGCTGCGGAAGAAGCGCCACAGGAAGGACGTCTTACGGTAGCCGTCCTTGTGCGCATCGTATGTGAAACCGGGGAACATATCGACCGAAACATCGCCGTCTTTCTCCACACGGTGCCAGATTTTCCAGAGAATGCTGGATTCGGAACCGTGCGAATCCCAGGTGCCATGGTAGAGAAGACCCAACACATTCGCAAATCCATCCTCAGTACCGTTTTTGAATACCGCGTTTGAACCATTGAAGAGCACCGTCAACAAACCGCAGTCCCAACTCGAATCACCGCGAAGCTGATTCTTTTCGCTCGCCCAGCGGAAAAGCAGATCGCAGAGAACGTCCACCTCGGACTTCGATTCCTCCCCGAGTTTCTGGCGCGTTTCCGGATCGAAGACGACCGAATTGTATCCAGAACGATTGAAGACCAGCTTGTTGCCATGCTTGTAGTTTTCGCGCACACGGTAGTGCTTGCCCCGATAGTCCAGAGAGGCCACGACCGAACGGTTGTGGTCGGAGACGAGGAACAGCTCTGTCTTGTCGGAGGCGAAACGGTCCTTTGAGCATTTACGCTTCACGATCTCCGCCTTCTTCTCGCCCTTGGACGGATTATCTTTCGAAACGACCCAGGTGTAATTCGTCTCCGCCTTCTCGTAGAACGTCACCTCCGGCGGCAGGAAACTACCCTTCCCGAGCGCCTTGATCGCGGCATAGTCACGATCGACCGTGCGGTCGAAAACCGGCGCGATCCACCCGCCATTTTTGGAACCCGAACGCGTTCCGACCAGCGGTGTACACCACCAGGTGTTCGTCAGGCTGGTTCCGCCGCCGGTGTAGCCGGCGAACAACGAGATGAACCGGCGATCCTTCTCGTGGTAGTAGAGCGGGAATATCCAGTCCATTTCACGCTCACCCTTGTCCCCCGTGCTTGACCCCGCCAAACCGAGAAGCACTTTCGTCTTTTCCCGTCCCGTGCCCTCTTGCTTCGCATAGCTGGAAAGCAGCGGCGGAACGACATGGGTTGTCCAATGATCTTTCTCCGAGAAACGGCAGTACGGCAGAGACAGGAAATTGTCTTGCTCTTTATAGTAAAACGGCAGGATCCAGCTGGAATCCGCATTGCCGCCGCCGAGCAAGGTCACGAAACCGTCGTTGTCGCGATAGTAGAGCGGGAAGAGCCAGCTCGACGTCTTCGTCTGACCGTAGAGCGGCGTGAGAAGAAGCTCGTCGTCGGTATAGAAGAGCGGCGCGATCCAGCGCGCCTGACCGGACATCCCGAAGAGCGGCGTGACGAACGACTCCTCGTCGCGATAGTAGAGCGGTACAATCCAATCGCTCGTCTTCGTCTTGCCGAAGAGCGCCGTCACGAAGAGGTCGTCGTCTTGGTAGAAGAGCGGAAACGCCCACGACTTCGAATGACCGTCCGCCGAAGTCTCGGCACCGCCAAGGCCGAGCAGAATCTTCGTCTGCGAGTCACCCGTTCGTTCATCCCGGCTCCAACCCGAGAGCAAGAGCGGCGAAACCGCGGTATTCAATTGACCATCTGCCCCGCGCTCCTGGTACCAAAGCAGCGAGCAGAACTTTTCCTCGTCGCGCCAATAGAGCGGCAGACACCAATTACCACAGTCTTCCGTGCGGCCAAAGAGCGGGGTCACGAAGTTCTTGTCGTCATTGTAGTAGAGCGGGAAGAGCCAAGAGGAAGAGGATTGTCCGTCCGTGCGGTAGGCGCCCAACCCCAACAGCCCATACATTTCATGGCGATTTCCATCGCGTTCATACCAGGAAAGCAGCGGCGGCACCATCGAAAACGTCGTATCGCGCTGAAGGTTCCTTTCACAGCCCCACAGCAAGGACGCAAAATCGCCCTCGGCGTTATGGTAGAAGAGCGGGAAGAACCACGAAGAGTCGTATTGGTCGTTGATCGTTTTCCGTCCGGCAAGTCCGCCGAGGAACATGTCCCTCTTCGTCGCACCCTCATCAAAGTGCGCATAGGGAATCGACCAGATGGAATCCCGGTCGGCATAATAGAGCGGAAGAATACGATGGTTGAGGAACGCACCGTCCTGCCGCTTATACCCCCAAAGTCCGAGTGCCGTCCAAAAATACGACGCCTCATGCCCTTCAAAGGATTCTGACGAATGATAGTAGAGTGGAAAGAGCGTGTGGAACCGGTCGCTCCCCGCAAAGTCGCTGAAGAAGAGCGGGAACACCGTCACCCAATCGGCATCGTTGTCCATGAAGAACGGAAACACGCCCCACCAATCAGGTCCCTTCCAGACTTCCGGGAAGAGGCAGAAGTCCCCGTTTCCCCAGATGAGCGGAAAGATGCGATAGATATCTTCGTGCGTATCGAACTGCGCGATCGGCCAAAGGACATTGAATTCGTTGTAGACATTCGCGCCATGCTTCTGATACTGCGAATAGAGCGGGCGGAACGCGAAATGGTCGTCCGAGAACGAAATCAGCGGCCACGCGATGCTGCCGACCGGTGCACGATAGTAGGCAGCCGGCCACAGGTTCACACGGTCTTCCACACGCCCCGTGTACTTGACCTCGTGGCCCGTATAGAACGGTGTCGAGCTCATTTCCTTCGTGGCGCAGCCCGCGCAAAGCGCCAGCAGCATTCCAATCGCGATTTGTGAAGATTTCATTTGAAGCTTCCTTTCTGTAAGCACGCGATTATATTATCACAACATCCCCCGCCCCGTCAACCCCTTTTTTATTGAAACCATTGCACGTCTCGAACAATTTGAAGCAAATGCAAAACCTCGGACGCGCAGAAGCGCGTCCCTCCCTTTTTGCCACCAAGCCATTCTGGGAAGGACGCGCTTCCGCGCGTCCGCATTCACAGGGGTTTTGTACTACCTCAATTTGAAAGTAACTCTTTTCGCCGACTTCTCACGCTCAAAAACGCCGCCCCAGCGACAAGGTCTCTTCCGCCAGCTTTTCGCTCGTCCAGCCGGGAACTGGCGGCGCGATCGGGAGGCGCCCGTCGATCCACTTCTCCTGGAAACTGGTTATATTATGGCACATCGCCAAATCATTGCCCCATCCTTTTCACGTACGCCGCACCACGGCCACCGCCGATCTTTTGGATGCAACCCTCGTCAAGCAACTTCTTGAGCGTACGTTCAATGGTGATTTCGCTGATGTCGGGACACTTCTCGATCAAATCGGACTTTTTGAATTTCCCAAGAGTACGATCAATCACGTCGCGGATGCGATCTGGCTTGGAAACAGACGTGTGCAAGACATTTTCGACACGTTCCTCGAATGTCCGATAACAGTTCAACACCATGCCGAGAAAATAACGCACGAACGGAACCGGATCGTTATTTCCCTCAAGCCAACCTTGCGACGAAGCACGAAGAGCTTCGTAATATGTCTCTTTCGACTTCTCGATCACCATCTCCATCGAGATGTACTTGCCGACGATGTAACCCGCCTGATACATCAACAGCAAGGTCAGCAACCGACTCATGCGTCCGTTGCCGTCAGAAAAAGGATGGATGCAAAGGAAATCCAAGATGAACAGCGGAATAAGCAAGAGCTCGTCGTAAACGCCACGTGACCGCGCATCGCGCAAGGTCGCACACAGGCGCTCCATCCCATCGGGCGTTTCAAACGCCGACATCGGCCGGAATCGCACACACGAGCGACCGTGCTCATCGGTCTCGGATATGACATTCTCAGAATGCTTCCAATGTCCGCCGATGCCATTCTGAGACATGTGCTTGCAAAGATCACGGTGAAGTTGCAGAATCGTGTTCGGATTCACGGGGATCACATCGTGTGATTCGTGAATGGTCGACAACACATCTCGATACCCTGCGATCTCTTCCTCATTGCGATTGCGCGGCTCGGTTTTCTCGGCCATGATCGCCTTCAATCGCGCTTCAGTTGTCGAAATACCCTCAATGCCATTGGACGCTGCCGTCGATTGAATCTTGGCAATCTCCAGCAGCGCCTTCAGCACATCAGGCTTGGCAGAGATGAAAAGCGCCTGCTTGCCACGAAACTCATGAATAGACGATATGAGATTGCACACCTCATTGTTGCGCAAACTATCATCGATACGGCTATAGTCGAAAACTCGCATAGTGAACCCTCGAAAACGGCATCATTATATCAAATATCTGCATCATAATCAATTGGAAAGATGCAAATAACCTTGGAATGATGCCTTTTCCGACTCCATTTCATCAGTCAAGGGCATGACAGTCAATGGGGACAGTCCCCGTGAAGATTTCGGTGCGGAACGGTTCCGAAACGAAATCAAAGAATCACATGGGGACAGTCCCCATCAAATCTGTATGCCGTATATTCTACTGAGGCGATTGCAAAACTTCGGACGCGCTTCCGCGCGTCCGCGTTTGCAGTTTTTTGCAATTGTTTCTAAAGCAT
>JAKSOY010000104.1 GCA_024405255.1 Kiritimatiellia bacterium | reverse complement strand
TAGCAAAAGGGATGAACCCGATGAAACAGACGATTAAAAATTGCCTTGGGGCATTTGCCGCCTTTTTTCTGCTGCCACTCGCAGCAGAGGTGGCGATTACCGAGTTCATGGCGGACAACGGGTCGACGCGTCCGACGGCGGCGGGGACTTTTGAGGACTGGATCGAACTCACCAATGACGGGACGGCGGCGGTCAACCTGACCGGCTGGCGCATGGGATCGTCGACGAAAATGTCCGCCGGGAAGGGCTGGACATTCCCCGCCAACACGATGATTCCCGCAGGGGGCCATCTGCTTGTCTTCGCCGACAAGCTCGACTGTGTCACCAACGGTGAACTACACGCGAACTTCAAACTCTCGAAAGTCGGGAATGACGACCACCTTTGGCTGGTGGATGCCGAGGGCAACGTCAAGAGCGACTACGGGGCCTATCCGCAGCAGATCGAGGATGTCTCCTATGGACTCGGCCACCGTGAGGTAACGCTGGTGGGTTCGGGTACGCCGGTTACCTATATGGTCAATTCGGTGTCGAGCCAAGGATTCGGCGGTATCGGGTTCGCGTCCAACATGAACGCGGGCTTCCAATGCACGCGCTACGCGATGAATACGACGGTGGACAGCGTCTCCAAGGCGCGTACGTGCATCAACAATTCCGCCTACTGGTATGGCAGCCCGGTGACGAAATACTACGACACGGTGGCCTTTGTCGACAATAGCGCGACCGTCTCGTTTACGTCGGCGTCGCACAACCGGTGTCCAGGTTGGGAGAACGACATGTCCGACCATAACAACTTCGTCCTGCTGGCCACGGGACAGATCTACATCCCCGAGCCGGGGGTTTGGACCTTTGCCCTCGCCTCGGACGACGGATTCGAGTTCCGGTTGACAGGTTACGGCCGGACCTTCTCGTCCGATGTCGGTTCGCGCAGTTTTGCGCAGACGCTCCTGCAGTGCAACATCCCCTCGGCGGGTGCCTATTCGCTGGAATTCCTCTGGTATGAGCAGTCCGGCGGCGCCTCGTGCGAACTTTCGGCGGCCAAGGGTTCGTTCAGTTCGTTCGATACGACGAATTTCAAACTTGTCGGTGCCCCGGATTCGCCGATCACGCATGCGGGGTCCATTTCGAAGTACATTGATACGGACATCAAATCGGCGATGCTGAATCGGTCGAGCCAGGTGACGGCCGATTGGACGTTCACGCTCGACCATGCGCCGATTGCAGGCGATTCGGCCCGTCTTGAACTGCGTTATGCGGATGCCTGCCAGATCTCGCTCAACGGACACGCGGTGACCTCCTTCAATATGAATTCCTGGGGCGGTGGCGCGGCTTCGCAACGATTGGCCGAAGACGTGACCTTGCCCATCACCATCACCGTGCCGGCCGCATATTTTGTGGAGGGTGCGAACACGTTGCGCATCCTCGGCTACAACAATTCGGTGGCGGATGGCGACTTCCTGCTTGCACCTGTCCTTGTCTATTCGGAAGCCCAGGTGATGCCGGCCTATTTCAAGACGCCGACACCTGGCGCGGCGAATGTCGGCCAGACATTCGCCGAGCCGACACCGTTGGTGGTGGCGAGCGAACCGCGCGGCTACAAGACGAAGGCGTTCGACGTGACACTGAGCTGTCCTGAAAAACCAGATGCGGCCATCTACTACACGCTCGACGGTACCGAACCGTCGGCGACGCACGGTACGCGCTACACGGGACCCATACATGTGAGCCGCACGACCTACCTGCGCGCCGCCTTGCCGCAGCCCGACAGCGTGCTGCAGCGTACGACCTGCTACACGTGGCTGTTCATGTCGGACATCCTCACGCAGTCCTCGGCAACACCTGCCGGCTGGCCGTCAAGCGGCTCTGTGAACGGACAGACGATGAAGTACGGCCTCAACTCGACGACGCTCAACAACGATCGTGCGCGTTTCATCAACGGTATCACCAATGCGCCGCATGTGGCGACGCTTTCGCTCGTCTGCAATCTGGCGGACCTCTTCGGCAGCGGTACGGGCATCTATGTCTATCCCGGCAACCAGGGGCGCGGATGGGAGCGTCCCGTCTCGATCGAATGCATCGATCCTGTTCACGGTACCAACAACGAATTCCAGATCAATGCGGGCATTCGCATCCGCGGCGCCGCGTCGCGCTCGACGGGCAATCCCAAGCATTCGTTCCATGTCTTCTTCCGCGAAGAATACGGCACGGCTTCGAAGCTCAACTTCCCGCTTTTCGGCGAAGAGGGTGCGACGAGTTTCAAGAAAATCGACTTGCGCAGCGAGCAGAACCACTCCTGGCATACGACGAACGAACGGGCGAACACGCTCGTGCGCGATGTGTTCTCGCGCGACTCGCAGCGCGACATGGGCGAGATCGCCTATGGCCGCAGCCGCTACTACCACCTCTACATCAACGGACAATACTGGGGCATCTACCAGACCGAGGAGCGTCCCGAAGAGAATTTCGGCGAGAGCTACTTCGGTACGGAGAAGACCCATTGGGACGTCATCAAGAAGAACCACGACCGCCAGCTCGAGTGTACGAATGGCTCGCTCGACGCCTACAACCAGTTGTTCTCGCTCGCGATCTCGCAGGGTTTTTCCGGTTCGTATGCGAACAACTACTGGAAGGTGCAGGGACTCAATGCGGACGGTTCGACGAATCTGACCTATCGTCCGCTGCTGAACATCAACGGACTCCTCAACTACGTGTTCATCACGCATTTCACGGCGGATGGCGACTCGCCGGTTTCCGCCTGGAGCGACTTTTCGAACAACATCAATATGCTCTATGACCAGACGGGTGCCAACCGCGGCTTCTTCTGGCTGCACCACGACTCGGAGCATTCGATGGGCGCGACAAACGGCAAGGTCGATATCAATGATGCAACCTATGGTTATCGCGCGAATATCTTCGACTGGGGAACGCCACGCGACCATTCGAATTTCAATCGGTCGGAAAACCTTAATCCGTTGGGCATCCACGATAAGCTCACGGCGCATCCGCGCTACAAGCGCCAGCTGGCCGACGCCATTCAGCGGACGTTCTTCAATAACGGACCGCTCACGGTGGCGAATGCGAAGGCGCGTGTACAGGCCCGTATGGACGAAATCGACGAGGCCGTCGTGGGCGAGGCCGTGCGTTGGGGCAATGGCTGTACGCGTACGGATTGGCTCAATGCCTGCGAACAGGTGATGAGGTACATCGAGTTGCGCCATCCGGTGTTGATGGACCAGTATCGCGCGAAGGGCTGGCTGCCCTCCGTCGAGGCGCCGCAGGCTTCGTTGGCGAACGGATCCGCGGCGACATTGGGTTCGACCTTTACGCTTGGTGCGAAAAACATCTTCTACTACACGATGGACGGTTCGGATCCTGTCGACGAAAATGGCGTTCTTTCAACCTCGGCGATTCGTGTGGAGAATACGAGTTCGGACATACCGACGCCGCGGACGATTTTCGCGAAGAAGTCCGAATGGGCGTACTATGACTGGGGCCAGCAGCCGCCGAACGACAGCATGGGGCGCGCGTGGAACACGCTCGATTTCGTTTCGTCGTCCCAGTGGGCGAAGGGTCCGGGCATTTTGGGCGTCATGGGTAACAACGGAACGGCCGTCGGAACGGCGACGCACCGCTACATCAACCACGCGACAAGCGGTACGCAGGTGACCACCACCTATTTCCGCCGCGAATTCGAATTGGCGGCGAACGAGACGGCGGCGGAGAAAATGACGATTGAGATGCTTTTCGACGACGGCTACGTGCTTTACATCAACGGACAGGAAGTCGATCGACTCTGCATGAATGCCGGTACTGTTACGTACGACACCTGGGCCAACACGACGATCGGTACGAGCGGCACCTATACGCAAAACACGTATGCGTCGCGCACAGTTACTATCCCAGCAGGAATTCTCCGGGCGGGCAAGAACGTGATCGCGGCGGAGGTCCATCAGATCCATGGCACTTCGACGGACCTGTATTGGGACTGTTCCCTCGCGACGACGGCCGCCTCCTACACAAGTACGCAGTCGGTTACGACTGAAATCGAATTGCGCGGTACGGGAGCGATCCTCAAGGCGCGCGCGTACAACGGCAGCGAGTGGAGCGCCCTCACGGAACTTGCGTATACGACGACGGCGCCTGTGCAGGACCGTTCCGGCCTCAAGATCTCCGAGATCATGCATGCGCCGAACAAGGCGGACAACATCGCGCCCTATGACGAAGACAGCTTTTCCTGGATTGAACTGCAGAATACCGGGTCGACGACAATCAATCTCTTCGGCTGCACGCTGGCGGGTGAGAAATTCACGGTGACGTTTGGCGATGTTGAAATCGTGGCGGGTGAACGCTTCGTTGTTTCTGGCAATCCCGAGGCGTTCGCGCTCGTCCATCCCAGGGCGACTTCTCGCGTCTTTTGCTGGGAAGCCGGCGGGTCGCTCAAACGGAAGGGCGATACGCTCACCTTGACGGATCCAACGGGGACCGTTCTTTCGACGGTCACTTACAGCAACACGTGGTTCGACGGCGCGAGCTACAACACGGGATTTTCGCTTGTGGCGCGCGACCTCACGGCCGACCAGACGCAGCCTGCCTTCAGCCAACCTGAAGCCTGGAAGGTCGGGACCGTGCGGTTTGGTACGCCAGGTCGTCCCGAGCTGCCGCAGTTCACGTCGATTGCGCGCGGCGAAGGTGTGAAAATCATCTTCACGGGAACGGATCTCGACACATCGTGGGATCTGTATTTCGCGACGAATCTGGCGTCGGATGCGGTCTGGACGCTCTGTCCTGCGACGCGTTACCAACTTGAAAACGGTGTCTTGACGCTGACGCCGGCTTCGCGTGGCACGTCACGTCCGCTCTACAATGCGCCGCAGGCGTTTTTCCGTTTGGTCCCGAAAGAAGAAGAGGAGTAGTCAATGAAAAAACTATTTTGGATCTGTGTTGTCTGTGCTCAGGTCTGTAACTTGTTCGCACAGCGTCCGAAAACGGTCTTCCTGGTGCAGCACACGCACACGGATATCGGCTATACGCGTCCTCAGGCGGAAATCCTCGCGGAGCATCTGCGCTATATCGACTTCGCGCTCGAGTACTGCGCGCTGACGGACGACTATCCGGACGAGGCGAAGTTCCGCTGGACCTGCGAAGCCTCGTGGACGGTCTCTGAATATCTGAAGGCACGTCCGAAGGAGCAGGTGGAGAAGCTGCTTGCGCGCATCCGCGAAGGGCGCATCGAAGTGACGGCGATGTACTTCAACATGGCCGAAATCGCCGATGAGACGGCCTTGCGCTACTTCCTCACGCCCCTGCGCGACATTCGCGCGCGCGGCATCCCCGTGCGGACGGCGATGCAGAACGATGTGAACGGCATTGCGTGGGTGCTGGCGGACTATCTGCACGATCTCGGCGTGGAGTATCTCTGGACCGGTTCGAACGCCGCGCGTGCGGTGATTCCATTCAGCCGCCCAACCATCTGCCGGTGGGAGTCCCCGTCGGGCAACGGACTCTTCTTCTTCCGCGGCGAACACTACCATACGGCGAACTTCTGGGGTGTTCACAAGGGGGATTTTCGGTCTTTCGAGCGGCAGATGAACGATTTCCTGGCGCGCATGGAACGCGAAGGGTATCCGTTCGATGCGATCGCCATCCAGTATTCCGGCCACCACACGGACAACGCCGCGCCGAGCTGGAATGCGAGTGCGTTCATCCGCAAGTGGAACTCGTCCAATAAAAAGGTCAAACTCGTGAACGCCACGGCCTGCCAGTTCCTCGACTATCTCAAGGCGACCGGGCAGCTCGTGGGAATCCCTGTCCAGCGGGCGGCCTATCCCGACTGGTGGACCGACGGTTTCGGTACGGCGGCGCGCGAGACCGGCGAATCGCGCAAGACGCAGATCGACTTCGCCCAGACGGCCGCGCTGTTTGCGATGGCGCGCCTGCAGGGAAGTCCGCTGCCGGCGGAGACCGAGGCGAAGCTTCAGGACATCCAGAAGGACCAGCTCTTCTATTCGGAGCATACCTTCGGCGCATCGACGAGCGTGCGCGATCCCTCTTGCTGGAATACGCAGATGCAGTGGGGCGACAAGGCGGCCTTCGCATGGACCGCGAAGCGGAATGTCTGTTTGCTCAAGGAGACGGCGGATGGACTCCTGCAGGGCCGGCTTGCCCGCGGCGAGAAGGCGACGCTCACGCTCTTCAATCCCGCCGGCGAACGGCGGAGCGGCTATGCCGAGGTGTTCGTCGACGATTCGGAACTGCCGCTTCGCAGCGGATGCAAGTTCGTGGGACCCAAGGGCGAGACCCTGACCGCCTGGCGTCACGGCGTGGGCCATGGCGGGGCGTACTACCGGCTCTTCGCCGACGACCTGCCGGCGTTCGGCTATCGCACGTACGAGGTGGTGTCCGAAGGCAATTACGTCGCCCCGCGTGCGTACGCGGCCGTCAGCAACAAGTTTGAAAACGCGCGTTTCCAGGTGACGTTCGATCTGACGCACGGCGGCATTCTGTCGATCTGGGACAAGGAGCTCAAACGCGAACTCGTCGATCTGCGTGCGCCGTATGCGCTGGGTGAAATTGTGTTCGAGCAGATCCGAGACCGTTTCAAGCCCGAGCTGGCACAGGTGCGTCACCGTCCCGAAAACGCCGAACTCAAGCCCGGCATCGACTGCGAGCTTTTCACAAGCGTGCGTCTGACGGCCGAGACACCGGCGAGCGACGCCGGTGCGTTCTCGATGGAGGTGCGGTTGATGAAGAAGACGCCGACGATCGAGCTCGTCTATTCGGTTGCGCGCAAGCCGAATGTGACCCCGTGCAGCTTCTCCGTGGCCTTCCCGTTTGCGGGTGAGCGCGTGTTCTTCGACGTACCGGGCGGCGACGTGGTGCCGGGTGTCACGCAGATCGAAGGCAGCGCTTCCGACTGGAACACCGTGCAGAACTACGTGGCGGCGTTTGACGGAACGGCGGCCACGTTCCTCTCGTTGCCGAGTACGCCGCTCGTGCAGTTCGGCCGCCTCTGGGACGGTCGCTTCAACCCGCGGTTGCGTCCGTGCGAAAATGCGCATGTCTTCTCGTGGGTGCAGAACAACTACTGGTGGACGAATTTCCGCGCGTCGCAGGAAGGACGTTTCGAATGGCGCTACACGCTGACCTCGGTGAAAGATGCCACGTGCGCCGACGCGTTGCGTTTCGGCCGGGCGGATCGCACGTACTTCCCCACGCGCCTGATGCCGAAGGGCAAGGCCAATGGCTGTCCGCGCGAGTGGTCGGGTCTGACGGTGGAGGGTCCGGCGATTCTCATGGGCGTGCAGCCGGCGGCGAGCGGTAAGGGCGTGGTGCTGCAGGTGCGTATGGTGAAGGCGGGCGAATTCGCGGTGCGGGGTCCGGACGGCAAACCCCTCGCGTTGCGCCGCATCGATGCGACGGAACGTCCGCTTGGGCCTTCTGCTCCGCGCCTTTCGGCCCCCGCTTGTGCAAACCTGATCATACAAGGAGAGTGAAGGATGTTTCAGCATGTGAAGAATGTCGTGTGGGCGGCGGCTGTGTTCGGGACGTGCCTCTGTGGCGCCGAACCGGCCTGGCCGACCGTGACGAACGAGATGCGTCCCTGGTGCTACAACTGGTGGATGGGCAATGCCGTCGATGCGGCGGGACTTGAACGCCAGGCGAAGGATTTCGAGGCGTCGGGTTTCGGCGGGTTCCATGCGATTCCGATCTACGAGGTCAAGGACGCGCGCTACAAGGAGGTGAAGTATCTTTCGCCGGAATGGACGCAGCTGTTCAATGCCGGCAAGGAGTCCGCCAAGCGACACGGACTGGAACTCGACCTTTCCACGGGATGTGGCTGGTGCTTTGGCGGCCCCTGGCTCACGCCCGAACAGGGAATCTGGCGCCTTCAGCGCGAAAGGGATCCGCGGCGACTCAAAAAGGGCGCGAAGGTCCTGTGGTCGGGCAAGGACGCGAAGGGGCCGTTGATCTTGGCGGCCTATCCCAGCGGCATGCTGGTGAAGCGCGCGCCGACGACGGGTCGGGGTCCGATGATGGACCCGTTCTCGCCGGAGGTCATGCGCACCCACCTGGCGCCGTTTACGACGGCGTTCGATCGTCCGGGTGCGGCCAAGCCGCGCTGCATGTACCACGATTCCTACGAATACTACGGGGCCGCCTGGACGCCGAACTTCTTCGAGGCTTTCCGGACGAAGCGCGGCTACGATCTGCGCGACCATCTCGCCGCTTTCGCGGGCGTGGGCGATGCGGATGAAATCCGCCGCGTCAAGCACGACTACCGCGAGACGCTGTCCGATCTCATTCTCGACACGTTCACCGTGTGGACCGACTGGTGTCGCGTCCGGGGGATCAAGACGCGCAACGAAGCGCATGGCGCACCGGCGAACTGGCTCGATTTCTATGCGCTGGCGGATATTCCGGAAACGGAGATGTTCAACACCGACCGCGACATTCTCGTCTCCAAGTTCGCCTCGTCGGTCGCGCACCTGAAGGGAACATCGCAGGTCGCGAGCGAGAGCTGCACATGGATCAACGAACATTTCAACGCGACGCTGGACGAGGTGCAGGTGTTCCTGAACCAGTTGCTGCTGTCGGGTGTGAACCATATCTTCTACCACGGGTGCTGCTACTCGCCGGTGGAGGCCGCTTGGCCGGGCTGGTGTTTCTACGCGTCGCTTGAGATGAATCCGCGCAACCCGATCTGGCGGGACGCCAAGGTGCTCAATGCGTGGTTGACGCGTGTGCAGTCGCTTGCGCAGACCTCAATGCCCGATGAAGACGTACTCGTCTACTGGCCGATCCACGACTTCTGGAGCACGCCCGACGGGTACGTGAGGGAAATGTCCGTCCACAACAAGTGGTTCGCCGGCCTGCCGTTCGGAATCCTTTCCCGCCGGCTCTATGACGCTGGCGTTTCGTTCGACTATGTTTCGGATCGCCTGCTGACGACACTCCCGCCGGCGGCGAAGTCGCATTGGAAGACGATCGTCATCCCCGCGTGTGAAACGATGCCCCTCGCCACGGCCCGGACGCTGGCCCGTCTCGCCAAGGACGGCTATCGCATCGTCTTCGACGGAACCCGCCCGACCGACGTGCCGGGCCTCAAGACCGATGCCGCCACGCGCAAGTCGCTCGCCGAGGCCCTCGCCGCGATTCCGGGGACAGTCCCCGTTTCGAAGGGGTCTGTCCCCACTCAAACCCCCGCTGCTGAGGGGTCTGTCCCCGTTTCAAAGGGGTCTGTCCCCGCAAAAGTGGTTGGCGGATGTGCCGATGTGGCACAGGTGGGTCGTTGTGAACCGTTTACGAAGGCGTCGGGACTTGCCTATCAGCGTTTCCGCCGTGGGGCGGACACGCTTTACTTCGTCGTCAATAATTCTCAACGGCACGTGGCGGGCTGCTATGTGCCGACGGTCTCGTTTACGAAGGCCTGGACCCTTGATCCGATGACGGGCGACATCAAGCCCCTGCCGACGAAGGGGGGACTGTCCCTCTCGCTGCCGGCGGGCGAGAGCATCTGGTTCTGGCTCAGCAACGAAGGGGGACAGACCCCTGTGGACAAAAGGGGACAGACCCTTGCGGACGAAAGGGGACAGACCCCTTCGAGGAAGCGGGTGGTCGAGTTGCCTGGACCGTGGACGTTGACCCCGGTCTGCGGCGGACCTCTTGCGGTTTCGCCCGCTGCGACGCAAGGGGGACAGACCCCGTTGGCTGCGGGGGGACAGTCCCCTTGGCCGCGGACGATGGCGAAACTGACTTCGTGGTCGCGGAACGAGGATGGTACGGAAAACCCGTTCAGTGGTACTGTCTGCTACCGCACAACCTTCAAGTGGGAACCGCCAAAGGGAATCTACCCTGGGCGAGCGACGACTGTGTCCAGCAAAGGCGTCGTCTCGAAGCCGCTTAAGGTTCCGCCTCCTGAAGAAAGAATGACAGGACCCTTTGAGCTGGACCTTGGGGAGGTCTGCCATTCGGCGCGGGTCCGGATGAACGGACAAGACCTCGGGGCGCGGGTCCGCAAGCCCTATAAATTCGCGATTCCGGCCAAGGTGCTGAAAATCGGCGAGAATGTCCTCGAGGTCGAGGTGACGAGCACGGCGGCGAACCGTATCCGCGACCTGGACCGGCGGAAAGTCGAATGGAAGATTTTCGGCGACATCAACATCGTCGGACGCAACTACAAGCCGTTCGACGCCGCCCAATGGCCGCTCGTCGATGCCGGTCTGCTCGGACCGGTTCGGATCTGGGAAAAGATACCCTTGCCCTAATAGTCGTAATGGTTATGCAAAAGGTGATAATGGCTTTGTTGATGCTGAGTGCATCGGCGCTGATGGCGGAGGTTGAAAAGCTCGACTTCCGGGCGATTCCCGAGGTACGGATCCTCAGGGGCGAGTCGGATCGTTCGCTGCGTGATGTGGCG
Organism: Kiritimatiellia bacterium; assembly: GCA_024405255.1. The sequence goes on along the minus strand of JAKSOY010000104.1, from coordinate 4,708 downwards.
GCGATCTATCACGAGGGCGTGTTCCACGTCTATCTCTCGCTTGTCGAACCCGAAGCGGACGGCAGCGTCTTCTGGTATACGGCGCATACGGAAAGCCGTGACTTGGTGCACTGGAGCGAGTTGAAGAAACTCACTCCGCGGGACCAAAACCTCAATTTCTCCAGTCCGGGAAATGTGATCCGCTTCCGGAATGAATGGATCTTGTGCCTCCAGACCTATCCCATCCCCGGCTGCAAGATTTCCCATGTCGGCAAGCAGACGCGCTACGCCAACGAAAACGCCCGTCTCTGGATCATGCGCAGTCCTGACCTGCGCCAGTGGGGCAAACCTGAGATGTTGCGGGTGATTCCCGGTTGTGAAAAGCCGTTTGCCAAGGGAATGCGCATGATCGATCCGTATCTCATCGAAGACGTGGCGAATCCCGGGCTGTGGTGGTGCTTTTTCAAACGCCATGGCGAAATCCAGTATTCCACTTCGCGCGACCTCGTGAACTGGGAGTTCAAGGGACGCTCCGGCTGCATCGGCGAGAATCCCACCGTGTTGCGCGTGAACGGTGAATATGTGCTGGTTTATTCGCCGGCCAACGGGATGAACTTGGCGAAGAGCAAGGATCTGCATCACTGGGAGAAAATCCCCGGTCTGATTACATTGGGCCAAAAGGATTGGGAATGGGGAAAACGTGGACGCCTCTCCGCCGCCACGGTAATTGACTGTCGGGCCAATCCTGAGGTCGGCAAGTTTGTGATGTTCTTCCATTGCACGAAGGTCCCCGAACAGGAGGGCATGTACAACCACTGCTCCATCGGCATCGCCTGGTCCGATGACTTGAAGACTTGGGAATGGCCCGGTAAGTCATCCGGTAACTTGGCAACTACGCGTGCTGTGTCGGCGGATGAGACGCGGTTGCTGCAGGGCGAGATCGACCGGCTCGCGGCTGCGGGCGGCGGTACGCTTCGGGTGCGATCGGGCGTGCATCGTTCGGGGGCGCTCTTCTTCAAGCCCGGCGTGAACCTGCATCTCGAGAAGGGCGCGGTGATCCTGGGCGTTGACGATGATGCGGCCTACCCGTGGTGCGAGACGCGCATGATCGGGACGACGCTCAACTACTATCCTGCGTTGATCAACGCCGACCGGTGCGATGGTTTCACGATTACGGGCGAAGGCGTGATCGACGGTCACGGTCTCCCGGTGTGGAAGGCGTTCTGGCCGCGCCATCGTGCCGCCTTCGCGAAGAAGAAGCCTTGGGATGACGTCTTCAACGGCCTCACGCGGCCGCGTGTCCTTTACGTGAGCAATTCGCGGAACGTGGACGTGAGCGGCGTGACATTCAAGAATTCCAAGTTCTGGACCACGCACTACTACCGGTGCGAAAACGTCACGGTGCACGACTGCCGGATTGTCGCGGAGAAGCTGAACGGCGTTGTGGGGCCGTCGACGGACGCGATCGACATCGACGTGTGTACAAATGTCACCGTGCGTCGCGTGTACATGAACGTCAATGACGATGCCGTGGTGGTGAAGGGCGGTCTTGGACCGGAGGGTGACAAGGTGGAGAAGGGTAACGGCGGCAGTACGAACGTGCTGGTGGAGGACTGTACGTTCGGTTCGATGTGCCATGCCTGCATGACGCTTGGAAGCGAATGCCCGGCGGCGCGGAACATCCGCATGCGCAACTGCCGGATCGAGGGTGCGCATGTATTGGCGTGCGTGAAGATGCGTGCCGACACGCCGCAGCACCTCACGGACCTCAGGGTCGAGAACTGTACGGGGCGGTGCGACAGATTCATGTGGATTCGGGGGATTACCTGGAACGGGCGCTGGCCGGACTACGCGCAGCATCCGATTCCAAGCGTCCTGGATCGGCTGGAGTTTCGCGGCAATAAGATCGATTGCCGCCTGAAGTACGACTGTCAGAACGAGCCGTGGCTCACATTGAAGGACTATGTCGAAGAGGGCAACACGATAAACGCCAAGAACATTGGCAACCCCGGGTGTACGCGCAGCGCGAAGCGCGAGCCATAACGTCCAACGTGCGGTACAGACTGTGTTCTGAATGCAGTGAAATCAAGTTTTGGAGATCTCAAGATGGTCAATCGACGGTATGACATGAAAACAACGTTCGTTTCCCTTTTTACGTTCCTCGCGATTTCGGTTGGGGCGGGGGTGTTTCCCGTTAATCCGGAATTGCCGTACTCGATCGGTGTCGACTCCAATGGGGAAAACCGGTTTGTGGGGACGATTGCCGATCTTCAGATGGCGATGGGCGAGAAGGTGTTTCACCGTGGCCCTGCGAAGGTGGGGGACCGTTTTGCGGAGAAGCCTACGGCGGCAGATGCCGAACGTTCCTTCAAATTTTCCTGCCGGTTCACCACGCGCGACGCGACCAGGAATCCGCGGAAGAGCCAGCGCCTGCTCGACAACGCCCATGCCGGCTGCGGTGACGGCCTGTTGATTGATGTCTATCTGGGACGGTTGCGGTTCGCGCCCGGTTACAAACATCCGCACCTGTTCCATCCGGCGTTCATTCCCGTGAATCGTGAAGTCAACGTGGGCGTGGAAGTCACGACGCAGAACGAAGTGTTCTTGTCCGTTGACGGTGACCGCCGTCTGTGCGGGCAGCTCGTGGACGGGCGTCTTCTGCGGGAATCGGACGGATTTGTCCATGACGAGCCGGATACGCTTCTCTCGCTCACGGCGCCGATCGTCAATTGGGACGACGCATTGCCGCTCGGCAACGGCGGGGCGGGTGCGCTCGTGTGGGGCCAGGGGAACGAACTGCGCCTCACCCTCGACCGTGCCGACTATTGGCACAACTCTTCGTGCGAGATCTTTTCCGATCCACGCTTCAACATCCGCACGCTGCTCGACTGCGTGAAGAAAAATGACAACGCACGCCGCACCGCCATCTTCGACAATCGCAAGGGCTCTCCCACCAAGTTGCCGGGCGTGCGCTTGACGCTCACGCTCAATCCCGAGTCCGTCCTTCGGAAGTTCCGTCTTGATAAATCCGGCACGGCGCATGTGACGGTGGCGACGCCGGCTGGCGAACGCGAAATCCTCTGCTGGTTCGACGACGGGGACGATGTCCTTTCGCTTCGCCTGCCGGAAGGGGTCTCGATCGCGAAGAAGGAATTCAATCGCAATCCGTCCTTCGAGAAGCTCGGCGGCTATCCCGACCCGGTGATCAAGATCGACGAACACGGTGCGTTCTACAGCCGCGGACGCCGCGCGGGCGCGACGAGTCCGTTCGACCACGACTTCCGCCACGGCGTCAAGTTCGTGGGACGTGACGCCGCACCGAAATCCGCGTTCTGGAAGCAGTTCAATGCCGCAAGCTCGGTTTCCATTCCCGATGTGGCGATGCAGCACCTGTACGACTTCGTCATCTACCTGTACGGGGCGGCGGGTCGGCGCGGATGCGCCCCGCTGGCGCTGCAGGGACTCTGGACGGCGGACAACAACGCGCTGCCGCCCTGGAACGGCGACTACCACAACGACATGAACACCGAGATGACCTACTGGGCGGCGGGTCCGGCCGGCTGCATCGAGGCGCTCGAGGGCTTCGCCGATTTCTATCTCGCGCGCCTCGACAACTTCCGTGCCTTCGGACGCACGATCTTCGAGAGCAAAGACGGCGCGGTGATCACGCCCACGATGGGCTACTCGGGCGAGATGATCGCGGGTTGGACCGCCTATTCCGTGCTGCCCGAACACGGCATCTGGGCCTACAACACGTTCGTGGACGCCTTCGACTATGCGCCCACTCGCGAGAAGGCCGCGCGCTACCTCGCGTTCGGACGCGAGCTCGCCGCGGCGATGGAACATGCCTGGACGGTCAAGGACGGTGTGCGCACGCTCAACATCAGCAGTTCGCCAGAAGTGGACGACAATCGCATGTCCTGTTTCTTCACGACCAACACCAGCTATGTGCGTTCGATTCTCAATGCCTTCTACATTCGCCTTGCGCGCCTTGCGGCGTTTCTCGGCGAAGAGGGCGAAGCGGCGAAGTGGCGCAGCTATGTGGGTTCGTTCGGCCCGGTCGCCGCGAAGGATGGCGTTCTTGAAATCGCGAAGGGCCGCCTCCTCACGTTCTCGCACCGTCATGCGTCGCATCTGATGGACGTCTTCCCGTTCTACGATACGCCGCGCGATGCAGAGGTGGATCCCGTCAAGTCGATCGACCAGTTCGAAGGTCTCGGTACGGCCTGGTGGGTGGGCTTCTCCTTCTCGTGGGAAGGCTGTTTCAACGCGCGCCTCGGCCGTGGCGAACGGGCGTGGCTGTATTTGAAAGATTTCCAGATGGCGTTCACCTCGCGCAACGGCTTCAATGTGAACGGCGACCAGCTCAAGTGCGGCCTCTCGCGCTTCACCTACCGTCCGTTCACGCTTGATGCGAACTTCGGTTTTGCGCGCGGCATCCAGGAGATGCTGCTGCGGTACGATCCGCACACCAATACGGTGACGCTCTTCCCGGCCCTGCCGAAGCGCTGGGACGGAAAGGAAGTCTCCTTCCGAGATCTGCGTATCCCGGGCGGCCACCGCCTCTCCGCGACGCGCGCGGCCAACGGCAAAGTCTCCCACCACCTCACACCCTATCCCGGCTCTCCGATTCCTCGGGTGAAATGAGGAGAGGAGGGGAAGGTTTGATTGTTCGATTGTTTGATTGTTCGGATTGTTCGATTGGGGGAATGTTCGATTGTTCGGATTG
>JAKSOY010000103.1 GCA_024405255.1 Kiritimatiellia bacterium | reverse complement strand
AACGCCGTCAGGCGGACGGACTGGCCGTCAACGCCGAGGTTTTGCAATTACCTCGAAAGAGAAACCGATAGGCAACGCGGAGCAGTTCCTGGAAGTAGGCCGCGTCCGTGAGCGAACCATTGTCCACCGCTGTGCGCAGGGCCGCATTACGCGTGTCGTGAAGGAAGCCGTTACCGAGAATCTGCAAGGCACGGACGACGCCATCGCGCAAGTCATTGAAGACGCGCACGCCCTCCTCCTCACCCAGCGCATGAAGCTTCTCCCAGACGGAATCGTTGCCCGAACCGTCCGTCCCTGCACGGTCGTGATAGCAGAGTCGCCAGAAGAAAATGAAGTCGGCATAACGTTCTTCAGAAAGGATGCGCTCAAGATCGAACTCAACCCAACAGGGCCGCGTGAGCGAATTGTTGTCCCGGACAAGACGCAAGAGGCGTCCGTTGGTGACGATGGCCCAGAGGTAGTCATCGCGCTCGTTGAGCCATTCCTGCGCGTACTGGGTCACCGAGCGTTTGCGCCGCGAAAGGCCGTCACCCGAGAACCGAGGGGCAGTCTCGTCAAACTTATCATCGAACCAAGAGAAGAAAATCGGAAGTGTCCCAGGCCCGGCCAGACGAAACGGCACGGTGCCGTCCGTCGTCGGAGCAAGCGAAAAGCCAAGCGCATCCCGGAAGAGCGATTCGAGGAACTTCCTCTGCGCCTTCTGCGGTTCCTTCTCCCGACGGGACTGGAACTGCTTCCACGCGGCGACGGCGATTCGGAAGGCACGTCCGTATTCGTCGGCGAGCGTCATCCCGGCCGGAATGCCATAGGCATAGTCGCGATCAAGGGCACCCTTGAAAAGCCGTTGCAATACGTCAGGTGCGAAGAGAGTCCCTTCAAGCTTGAAGGTCTCGACCGAAAGAACCGAGTGATGCTTGCTCATTGTTTGCCATCCTTCCAGGAAATCAGCCAATGGCCGCCCCGCTTGCCGCCAACGCGAAACACTAGACCCAGATCCTTCAGCATTTCCTGCGCATTCCGAATCGTACCTCTTGGGATGCTGGTCACCAAGGCCAACTTCGGAATGCTTGCGTATGGATCGACTGCCATCGCCGCCAAGACCGAAATCAGACTAGGGCGCACATCCTTACGCAAAGACGGCAAAGCCTTGTCAAACATGTCCTCGACACGCAAACGCACATCCTCAGCTTTATACCCACTTTTCATGCCCACTTTAGTGCTTTCATGCCCACTTTTCATGCCCACTTTATCGCTTTTATGCCCACTTTTTGCGGTCGGTGAAGTCTGATTACTTCCACGGCTCGCCGTTCTTTCAAACGTTATCCGAACATAACCGTTCTTTTCTGCAATCAGCGGGAGCGGCACTCCGGTCTTTTCGCACTCAGCATTTATACGGACAAATCCACGTCCCCATGTCTCAATGGTCTTACGGAGATACAAGACGTGTGCGATCTGCTGGTTGCGAGGTTCCGACTCGTGTTCGGAGATGATTTGATCGACCGTTTTGCCAGGGGGGAATCCGCCCGGGCTCGTCACCTCCAGCCGATCATCGTAAATCGCCAACGACACCGAACCGTTCTTCGAATACTGTCGATGCACAAGCGCATTGAGAATCGTTTCACGCAGGGCCTCCGGCGGAATCTCCAACTGTTCGATCCGCTCATTCTGTCCACTGACGACTTTCGCAGAAAGATTAAGATGCTTGAAGCAGAACTGCGTTGCCGCGCCCAGCAGCTTGAAGATGTTTCCCTCCTCACGCCGCTCGTCCCCAAACTCGTTCTTGGTCGTTCCCTTGAACCTGGCCATCTTGATCTCGCATTGCGGATAGCCGAAGAGATCGTCATTGCCGAACAAGACGGCGGCACCGTTGGTAAGCTGCCCGCCATGCATAACTTTGAACTTCTTCAACAACGTCAAAACGTCATCCGTATCGACCTCAGAATCGAGACGACCGACCTGAATGGCCATACGCGCCGTCTTCTTGACTTCTTCGCAATCGATCTCGTCCAGAGTCAAAGTCGGATTGACCTGGGACTCCCAGTCGCTGCGAAATCCACCGCGGTCCTGCAGAATCCACTCATACTCCTCCTGGCTCATCACCGTCGTCGACGACTGAACGCGCTTATAAGGCGTTCCGTCATAGGCATACGGACGAGCATTCCCCTTCTCGACCTGGCAGACAATCGCCACATGCGTCTCGTCGGTAGGAACATACGCAACCTCAATATCCGCAGCCGGTTCGAACTTCTGGAATGCGTCAAACAGGTCGCGTTTGGTCGTATCGGCGACCAACTGTCCGGTCAGCTTGCCTTTCTTCGATACGCCGAAGACAACCATACCTCCGTTCTTGTTCAAAAACGCACACAGCGTCTTGCAAGCTTCGCCGCGTTGCCCGGTCGATTGTCCGTAGCGGTCAACGCGCCCTTCGCGTTGTTCGTGCCGCGTTGGATTCCAGACCATGTCGTAATGGATGAACGCGTCAAATCCGTGCTGGAGATTGATGCCCTCCGACAGGCAATCCGTGGCGACAAGGATCCGCTTCGGACATTCGGCCAGCTCATTCACAATCGTTTCGCGTTCAGCCGAGGCGACTTCGCCCGTCACCGCCCGCACCTCGACGCCCTTCGCCGAATACCGCGCCGCCAGATGTTGCGCGACGTACTTCGCCGTTTCAACGTAGGAACAGAAGACAACGGGATGAAACGCGTCCTTGCCGACAAGAAGCTTGTCAAGGATCTCGTCCAGCTGAATCAGCTTCGGATCGTCCCTTCCCTTCAGCTCCGTGGCAAGCTTCTTCAGCCCAAGTTCCAAACGCCACTTTCTCCGCTACCGCTACGAAATTGCTTCGTGTAACTTCGGCTTAAGCTCTCGAAGCTCTCCGACGCCCTCAATCGCAGAGAGGGCCGGAATGTCGTCAAGGGTCTAAAAAACGCCGCACTCCTAACCGGAAGTGCCGCGCTGGGGGTTTGCGATTATGATTGACGCGGCGAAACTGCCGCGCATTCTAATCAATTTACCTTCCGAACAAACCTTGACAGTGGTGTAAGATGAAAATAATCACATGGGTAAACCTTGCCTCGACCATCAGGCACTCTTTTAAGTTTAAGCACTGTAATTTGATTCGCGCTGACGGCTTCCACGCTCTCGGATATGCTTGGATTCTTCAAGAACAACGAATGGAATGCCTTTAGTTTTTCCGAACGATTGATGTCGGTTTGTTGCTTTGTTCCTAAATGTTGGGGAATTCTCGTCGTAAATGGACAGAGTATCATTTGCACTCCCGTGCTAAACGAACGCGAGTGTAATTTGACCCACCAACTATGATCTGATTCGCCAAACGAAAGACCGAATGGAATGATGATGTCAGCTTTGTTCAAAATTGATATGCCGCGTTTACGATTTGTAAGGCCAAGCTTTTCCTCCGAAGTCGCCTTGATCATTCCGCCATTTCGTTCACAATGTGATCTAACCTTTTCATCTGTGATTTGTGAAGGGCTGTCTATTCCGAAAACATAGTCCCCGTCAAGTTGCCCATGTACATGACATACCGCTTTGACAACAACTTTCTGACTGTCGTCGCCAAAGACATTTAACTTTCTGTCTTGGCTACCAAACTTCTCGACATCAAGAATTTTCTCCAAACTGTCCGTATAATTGAATGTAAGAAAGTACAAGTTCAATTCGGATTGGGATTTAAGTTTCTCATTATATGCTGTCGCGCATCCTTCGGTCATGTGTTTGCCCAAGTTCAACGCGCACTTCAAAAACTCCTCCGATACTTCTGCCCGCTTTTCAATTGGAATGGCGAAGCGGTCGTTTTCCCCCATAAGGTGGTCTATGAATGCGTCAGCAAAATCGTCATAGCAGTCATTGTAAACCTTAACGGGTGATTTTCCACGCTCGGAAAAGTTCAACTTTCCGAACGCAATCTCCGCATCACTCCATTGTTGCGGATTACCTGCCATTTGCTCTTTCATCCATGCAACATTCTCGTTGTCGCATTTCTTTTTCATGTATGCATCGATAAAATCTCGATAGCTGGTCTTCAATCCAAGCCCAATATCAAATCCATTGCCTATAAGGTAAACGATGTTCATCTTGCCGTCATCCCAATGCTTGAGTATTCCGTGCCACAACCAAGGACGATATGGTCGAGCAATTTGACACCAAGTTGTTCCCCCAGAGACGCAAGAACAGTTGTCAATTGCCGATCCTGTACACTCGGCGTAAGATTACCGCTTGGATGATTGTGGGCAACGATGATTGACTTCGCACCGGCTGTGAGGGCTGCACAGAAGACCTCATTGGGTTGAACCGTCGTCGTCACGGATGATGTGCCGAGCGAGACAAGAACGGGCTCGGCAAGAACGCGGCGGTTTTCATCCAATGGCAACACGAAAAAACCTTCGCTCTCCCGCACAATCGGAAGTGTGGCACGAAAAATCTTTGCTGCATCTTCTGTGGACGCGATGCGTTCGCCGATTTGCTGCGAAAGAAAATCCGCCGCGCTCACCTGCACAACCAAAGCAGACGGCAACTGCCACATCCCGACATTGCCACGACAGGGGATTGGATGGTCAAAACAAGCCACCTCCGACAAATCCCACCAATATTCATAGCCCTCATCCCAAGTGATTTTCCCGTTGTGTTCGCCGCTTTCATTCAAGACAAGATCGTTCCTGAAACGCGAACTGTAATTGCAAGTTCCGACAATCTTCCCCGCCCAGTCCTTGACCTCATTCCACGCGGGGATCGTCTCAAACTCATCAGGGGACAGATTTAATGCCGCCCATCGCACAAACTCGCCATACTCCTCCTTGGTGAACGACTTGCTACATGAAATCGCGCAACGCCCCTTACTTGGCACGGGCAACACATTCCGATTCTCAACGCGCTTGATTCCAAGCATGATGAGAATCGCATACGATCCCGTGCAAGTAAAGGCAGAAGTGATCATTTGGACAAATCGTAGACCCTCTCTAAAGGAAAGATGTGGGCGAACTTGTCACTTGTTGTTCTAAAGAGATATCCATGATCTCTTACTCCACCATTTGGCTTAATATGCATGGCGTAGTCTAACGTGATAATACCTGCGTCGAATAGACTTGCAAGATTGGCCGTGTTGGGTTTTCTGGTGTGCCGAACATAGTCATATCTAAAACACTCCTTACCATCGACAATTTCGCTTGAGGCTTGCACCCAAAATGTTTCACGATGCTTTTCAGAAAGTCTTGCCTTAAGCGTTTCAAGTGCCCAAACAGCCACATCCCCAGAATAGCGCTCTGTTTTCGCCATATTGATTAAGTCAATTTCATTATGTGCGTCAAGGTAGAGCCCCTGTGGGTTTATTAGATTTGAGACTGTGCAATACAATTGCAAACGACCATCTTCAACATATCCGAATGTCTTAAGGATGTCTGCCGCCGAAAACTTGCTACGCTTCCAGTCCGGAGTGTTAGTGAACAATGTCACCTTCTTTGTTTTTGAAATGTTTGCAACGGCCTTTCCAAGCTTGCGAGAGGACTTAAGTTCTATCCCCTTATAATCAGGTGCCTTGTCAGCGTTCGGCTCAATTCCAAGCAACGCCTCTAACGTCATCCCAACAGCTGTATCACCATGTTTTACGCCCGCTACAAAACCTTTGCCATGTATTTGCTTTAACTTGCCGAGCAATTCGCTAGCCACAGGCGAAATGATCTCTGAACATTCCGAGAGGATTTCATGAGGATAAGATCCCGGCACTCCAAATGCCCGAACAATCTCTTTGTTGCTCATGTTAAAGGCATATAACTCCCCGCCGTGCGCGACAACCGCCAACAAATCCGTAGGCTTGCAGTATTGTGCTAACTTGTAGAACCAAATGCGCGGATCACCGTCCTTCTGAGGCTTGGCTTTTGGACGATAGAGGGAAGCCTTGGTTTTGATGCACGAATCGGGCAATACTAAATTTGCGGGAACATACTCTTTTACACCGCGTACTTGCGTCGCATAATCATGAACGCCTGTTTCGCGCAGAAAATCGCGAAAAGACAACGTTGCATCCATGATCGACTTTCCGAGTCCGGTCCGCGTTGGCACTAGTAAACCCGTTGCAACACCCGCACCATTGAATAGGCGAAGAGCTTCTTCGACCGATGTATTAGCTACCTTTAGCATTGGACTCCCTCCAAAAGCTGAACAAAGTTACGCCCAATATTATAAGCTAGTTCTACCGGAACGGCATTTCCGATCTGCGTGTACTTCGGTAGTTCACGATCAAAGATTCCTTCGCGAGGATTCCCAGCACGGCGTAAACCACCAGTCGTACGTTTCCCCGCAAAAATATACCAATCAGGGAATGTCTGCAACCGTGCCCATTCGCGCACCGTCAAGGAGCGCGGTTGTGCAAAATGCACATAATCATCAGGTGCCGAACACGCTGTAATCGTCGGACCGTCTTTACCCCAAGTCCGTGGCAACACTTTTTGTGCAAATTTCTTTGTGCGGAAGCGTTCGGGAATTTCGCCTCCATTCTCAATCATTGCGGTGAACTTCTCTACTATAAAATCGGAATGATTGCTATACTCCATTTCCGTTATGGGATCACCGGTCTTATAAACAGAACCATCTCGTTTTGTACGTAGGCGTTTCTGGCAATCATTTTGCGGAGCACGAGGATAAGTCACGGTAGTGGAACCACGTTGATAATTCAAATCCATCAAATCGCCAAGCAGCTCCTCTATCGAAGGATAGCCACCGACTGGTTTGGGAAGGAATCCCGCAAGTACCGCATCATCAGATTCAACCTTTGGTTCAGGGAATACATCCTTGCGGAGACCAACTATCAGAATACGCGGACGATTCTGCGGAACACCGTAGTCCTTCGCGTGAACCAGTTTAAATCTAATGTGATAAACACCGATATCCTTGAACGTCTGTAGGACATCCTTGAAAATCTCGCCTTTCTCACCATCGTTAGTCCATTTGGCCGACAACAATCCACGCACATTCTCAAAGAGGAAAATCTTTGGCCGAATCCGATTAATGAGAAACGCCATGTCCTGATAAAGATAATTGGAGGGTAGTTGTTTTTTCTCAACTGAATATGACCTACGTATTCCAAGACCTGAAAAGCCCTGACACGGCGGTCCACCACAGATCAAATCCAACTGACCCTTGTAAATATCAATTCCGAAGTCCTTCTTGATGGACGCATGAAAACCATCAAGCAACTTTTCGTTAAGAACAAGGTCCTTTACGTTTGAAACATTGTTATCACACAACCATGGGAATTCATCCCGGCGATTGAGCAGATATGTGCTTAGTGCATCTGGATTCAGCTCATTTACAAGTAGCGGAGTAAATCCAGCCCGCTCTAATCCCAGAGACAATCCACCACATCCAGCAAACAGGTCAATAAATGTGAACTTCGGTTTTACCTTGATTTTCATTGCATCAATTGGCTTTAACATTTTGGGGAAGAAATCCAACTGCACCGCAGCCTCGCACACGCGCAACTGCTCACGCGGCAATTTGGCAAGGTCGTTTGGCAGATAATCGGCGAGCAATCCGAAATCGCCGTCGGCGTGGAATTGCTTGATCGCCGCCGCGATCTTCTTTGTGCGTCCGCGTCCTTTTTCGAAGTCGCTCACGCGGGCAAAGACGGTTGCACCGTCAAGGCGTGGGCCGTAATCAAGAACCGAGGTCTTGAAAACCATGTACCTTGCGTGCTTGCTTTGTCCGAGATTCTTGTAAGTCGGATTTGCCGCGAGAAATTCATCCTTGCTCTGAATGCCCGCGAACTCCGCCGCGAAGCAATATCGCTTCCCCTTGGCGCTCGCATACAGCCACAGTTCCTTGACCTTCGCGCACGACTCCGGCTTTAACCCATCCTCTTCCTTGATGGGGTAATTGTAAACGCCGTGCTTCTTAATCCAGGCAAGCTGCTTTTCCTTGTAGGTGCCGACAAGGACAATCGACGGTTCCACAACCGCGCTCTTCTTGGGCGCAATTTTTGATTTCGTTACTTTCAAAAGTTTCTGTGCCATCTAGCAAATACCTCAATCACCTGGTTCAATGATCTTATGAAATTCCGCAACATCGCCAATGTCGCAATCAAGGACTTCGCAGATGCGCTTCAAAACCGCCACGCTCACGTCTTCATTGCGCGACATCCGCGCAAATGTAAATGCCGATATACCAGTCGCTCGTCGCAGATCGGCCTTACTCATGTCTTTGTCAATCAGCAGCTTCCAAAGCTTTTTGTACGAAACTTCCATTGAATATTATCCTTCTTTGGACATGCGGTACATTGTAACAAACATCATATTGAAATTCAATAGCAAACACTATTATTTTCTCATCTTTAATAATTTTTTTCTTATCTCTGCTTTGCTATTTCTACTATATCAACCGATCCAGACGGCAAACGGATCATGGCGAAAATCCTCGAAATCAGACCAGTCGAACGAAGTTGCCGACACACGAGCAGAATCGGCCCCCTGCCGTCCGCGATAGGTATGCAGTTCGTCCAAGACCAGAAACTCGAGGCCCTGACAGTTCTTGACGACATCTTGATCACCTGTATGCCGCGTCAAGATCAAATCGAGCATCATATAGTTTGTCAGCAAGATGTCAGGAGGATTCTCACGAATCTTCTTACGCTCTTCCTCGTCTTCTTGTCCCGTGTAACGCCCGATGGTGATTGGTTTCGCCGTTTCAGAATAATCGCAAAGGAACTTACGCATTTCCTCGCGCTGACTGTTCGCAAGCGCATTCATTGGATAAACAATAATAGCTCGCGTACGAGGCGTTGGATCTGCAACTTTCTCTTCCAAGATACGGTTGACAATCGGAATAAAGAACGAGAGCGATTTTCCCGATCCTGTTCCAGTTGTCACGACATAGCTCTCTCCGTTCTTCACATGTGAAAGCGCCTGCCGCTGATGCTTGTAAAGCGTAATCGGCTTTTTGGAAAATCCCAGTTTCCCGGCAAGCACCTCGGGCTTGAACAACTGAAATATCTCCGCGCAGGTCGGCGTCAGCTCGCCAGTTGAGGCCAAGTCTGCAACCGTCTTGTCTTTCTCGTAGTTCGGATTGATCTGTATAAGTGGTTCTTTCCAATACCGACCACTTGCAGACTCAAAGTCTAACTTGTCACGAATATCTTCCGCAGACGGTCTCACAAAGCCCGTCGAGAACTTTGCATATTCGTCTATTAGTTCCTTTCTGAACGTAAAAACATTCTTCATCCTTCAAAACCTCATCGAACCTCATGTGGATGTATTATACCATTTCTGCGGTTAATTTTGAATAGTAACTACAATCTGTCCGTGCGCTACGCCGCCGGGAATGGTATACCTTCGAAGCGTACGAGGGGACGCTTCCCTGCGTGGGGACCCGGACGGAGATCGACCTTGACCGGTTTTCCGTTCTTCCACGTGCAATCGATCATCCACCCGCCGCGGACGCACAGGCCCTTGAACGAACCGGCGTTCTTCCAGGCCGTGGGCAGAGCCGGCAGGAGATCGACGATGAAGTTCCCCTGCGCGTCGCATTCGTGGCTCTGCACGAGCATTTCCGTAAAGGCCGCCGTGCCGGCGTAGTTGGCATCGATGATATGCACGCCATGAGCGATCGACCACAAGGTATCGGCCGTCTTCTCGCGCATGAGATTGCCGAAGAGAATCGTGGCGCGATCGCCCTCGCCAAGACGCGCCCGACAGCACATCCGATGCACGAGCGCCCAGGCCTCGGTGTGATCGCCGCGCAGGTCGAGCGTAGTGCTCGCAGCCTTGCACCAGGCGGGCGTGGTGCGGTTGATGATCGCGCCAGGATAGAGTCCCACCAAGTGTGAAATGTGGCGATGATGGCGCTCGCTGCAGAAGTCGTTGTAATGCGTCTCTTCACGATATTCCTTGATCTGTCCGTCCGCGCCAACCTGCACGGGATCGTACTTGCCAAGTTGTTCGCGACAACGCCGCACCACCGGATCGTCTTCTCGTCCGAGAAGTTCGGCGAAGCGCACGAACGCGGCGTTATTCGCCTGGATCATCTCCTGGTCGAAGGCACAGCCGACCGTGTGGTAGTACCGACCGCGGTAATAGACCTCCGGCGAAGCGGAGAACGCGGCAAGCCAGCATCCGTTCGTCCACACCACGGAACGGCTGAGCATGTCGGCCATGCCGCGCAGCACCGGCCAGCAATGCTTTTCGAGCGCGTCGCGGTCTTGCGTGAAGTCGTACCAGTCGGTGTAGAGCGCGGTCGTAAAGCCGCCCGTACCCGGACCGGAATGCCCGCCCGGGGCCCCCGCCAGTTCGTAGGGCCACGATGCGGTACCGATGCTCCAGAAGTCTTCACAGGGCGGTGTGTCGAGTCCGCGCGGATTGACATGCCGCAGGAAGTTCTCGCCTGCCGCGCGCGTGGTGGGACGAAACGCCGCGTTGAATGCGGCATACGCCTGGAAGCAGTCCGCGAGATTGCAGCTGAACGCCGGCCAGTAGTCCATCTGCACATTGATGTTGTGCCAAAAGCCCGAGCCCCACGCCGTGGTGAGTACGGGACCCGCCCAGCACCCCTGCAGCGAACCCGGCAGCGTGCCCGGACGCGACGAGCACACGAGGAGGAACTTCCCGTAGCGCCAGTAGAGCGCCTACAAGTAGACACTGTCGCCCGCGCGTTGCGTACGCAGATCCGGCGTGAGCGCCGTGAAGTCGGCAGGATTGCAGACGAGCTGCAGCTCGCTACGTCCGTAGAGCGCGCGGAAGTCGGCGAGATGCCGCGCCTTCAGCCGGGCATAACCAAGCGCCACGGCATCGGCCACCCGACGCTGCGCCACAGGCGCGGGATCGGGTCCGAAGGCCTTCGCGCGCTTGTTCACCACATCCTTGCCCGCCTGCGCGCCGCGACATTCGAACATCTCCGGCACGAGCCGGTAGTTGGTGGCAAGCGTGTAGATCACCGTCGCCTCGCCCGCGTCCTCGACCTTGAGCGTGCCATCGGACTTGGCGGTCACCCGTCCATCGGTGAGGACCTTGAATTCGCCGGCGAGTTTGACGCCATAGGCGCAACTCGTCTGGCACATGTGCACGGTATCGCCTTCGGCACGCACCTCGCCCCTCCGATCGCTTGGCGGCGCCGCATCGGGGAACGGGACCTGCGGCTTGAGCGTAAAGGCGAGTGCGCCCTTCCGGTCCGCCGTGAAATGCGCCACGCCCACCTGATCGGGATAGGACGCAAAATGTTCGCGCGTGTAAGTGACGCCCTTCACGTTGTACGTCATCGTGGCGACCGCCGTCTCGAGGTCGAGTTCACGCGCATAACCGGTTGCACCCGCATGCCCGAATTCGAAAAAGAGATCCGCCGCATCGGTGAAGTTGCCTTGCTTGTTGCCGTTGCGGTGTTGCTGGCGCGTGTGGAACGTAGGATCGGAGAGCTGAAGCTTCTCCGTCGCCACGTCGCCGAACTCGGAAACACCCATATAACCATTGCCGAAATTGAGCGCCCGGCGCTGCCATCCACGAAGGTCATAGGTACCGGCATCGGCAAAACGGATCTTCCAGGGCGTAGAAGCATCGGTCAGCACGCCGTTCTTCTCGGGCGGTGTGGGACGCGGCGCCATGAATGCCACGAACTTCTCGCCGTCGACCGTCATCACGCCGTCGCCATTCGCAGAAAGTTCGAAGGCCACCGTGACTTCGCGTCCGGCGGGGATGGGACGCGGATGGTTGATCGCACCCGGGAAGGATCCGCAGACGATGCGAAAATGCTGCCGATAGATGTCGATGAGGAACCCGTTGCCCTTTCCCGGCGTGAGGTTGTTGATCAACCGCTGGCTTTTCGTGGCATCCGACGTCGTGAAACGACAACTGAAACGGCAGGTCGTGGCCGACTTTCGTCCAGGCGGATTCACGAGCCGATCACCGGCCTTGGCCGCCCCGCGATGGGTGTTCACGCCATCGAAGCTCAGCTGCAGGTCGGCAATCGTCCCCACAAAACGATTCTCGTTCCGGCAATCCACGCCCACCGTCATCGGCAGCGTGGGATTGAGACGCATCTCATAGGCCGGCAGCAGGAAGGCGATTCCCGCCACCAGCGAAACGATTAAGGATTTCATTGTCAATCTCTCCATTAAGGGGCGGGATGTTGATCAGTGCCCAAATGCTTATTTGGCATACTGCAACTTGTAGGGCGTCGAGCCACCATGGACGGAAACATCGACGACCTTGCCGTTGCGCCATGTGAAGTCAACAGTATGGCCGCCGCGCGCGCGGAAGCCCTTCACCGAACCGTTCTGCCAACGCGAGGGCAGCGCCGGCAGCACTTCAATCAGCGTCTCGCCCTTCTCCGTCACGCGATGGCTCTGGAGGAGCAGCTCGGCGACGCCGGCCGTGAGGCCGAAGTTTCCGTCGATCTGGAACGTCTTCGCACTTCTGTGTCCACATGAATCGAGCAGGCTCTGGAAAAGATAGCCACGGTCCCACTCTTTCACGCGGGACTTCGGAATGAAGAGGTTGTGCATGATGCGTTCGGCCCGGTCGCCGTCATGGAAGCGCGCCCACATGTTGACCTTCCAGCCCATGCTCCAGCCCGTCGCCTCGTCGCCGCGCGCAATGAGCGACGTCTTGGCCGCCGCGAGCAGCTTCGGCGTGTCGAACGTGATCTCCGCGCCGGGATGGACCGCCCAGAGATGCGAGAAGTGGCGATGCTTGTCCTTCGGGTTGTCCACATCCTCCACCCATTCCTGCAGCTGCCCCCACCGGCCGATGTGGTTCGGCTCGAGGTTCGGCAGCTGTTCGCGTACTTTAGCGACTACCGGGTCGTCTTCCTTCCCGAGTTCCTTCGCCGCCACGAGCAGCGCCTCGTAGAGCGCGCGGATGATCTGCATGTCCATTGCGGGACCCGCCACGAGGCCGCCATGTTCAGGCGAGCAGGAGGGACAGGTGACGAGATGCCCCGTCACGGGATGGCGGATGAGCGAATCCGTGAAGAACTCGGCCGAACTGCGCATCGGACCCCACGACCGCGCAAGGAACGCACGATCGCGCGTATAGAGCCAATGCTCCCACAGATGGTAGCAGAGCCACGCGCCACCCGTCTGCCACACACCCCAGGCCGCGCCGTCGATCGGCGCCGTACCGCGCCAACCGTCGAAGTTGTGGTGCAGCACCCAACCCTTCGCGCCGTAGAGTTTCGCCGCCGTGCGCGCACCGCTCTCGGCGAGTTCGTGGATCGCCCGTTCGAGCGGTTCGACGAGATCGCCCAACCCCGTCACTTCCGCCGGCCAGTAGTTCATCTGCGTGTCGATGTTGCACGTGTACTTCGATCCCCACGGCGGATGCATCAAGCAATTCCAAATGCCCTGCAGGTTCGAGGGCTCGCCACCCGGACGCGAGGACGAGATGAGCAGGTAGCGCCCGAAATCGAACATGAGCGTCACGAAAGCCGGGTCGTGCGTCTGGGCCTGACGCTCAAGGCGTTCCGGCGTGGAGAGCTTCGCCAACGCGGGATCTTCGCCGAGATCGAGCCGCGCACGGTTCACGATCCCCGAAAACTTCTTCACATGCGCCGCACGCACCACCTCGTAGGACTTCCCCGCGAGGCGCTGATGCGCCGCCGTGCAGTCGGCCACGGGATTGCCCGAGATTTCCTTCCAACTCTTCATGTCCGTCGCCACCGCGAGACGCAGCTCCAGCGCGTCCGCACCGGCCACGACAAGACGTCCCCCTTCCACGCGCATCGTACCGCCGCGCACCATCGCGCGCAGATTCGCACAGAAGCTCACGCCGTCCGCCTGCACGCGCCCCGTGAGCACCAGGCCATTCGTATCGGGCGTCACCCGGGCGTCCTTATGGAGCACTTCAATTGCAACCGAACAGTTCAGCTGGCCCGGCTTCGACGCCTGAATACGATGGAACAGAAATTCCGGCTCGTCGTAGGGCGTGAAGGTCTCCTGGGCAACACCCGTCTCCGGCAGCGAGAACGTGGCCGTATGGAGCCCCGTCTCGATGTTGAGCGACCGGCGGAGATCCGCCGTCTTCCCCGGGAAACGTACCACCACCTCTCCGCAGGGCAAAAAGGCCTCCTGCCGAAGCGGCACGCTCATGAAGCATTTGTCGGCAAGCGCCGCCGCCTCCTTCTTCTTGCCCGCGAGGGCGAGCCGGCGAAGCTCCGGCAACACCTTCACCGCGTCGGAACGGGCGTAGTCGTTCGGCTTGCCGGTCCAAAGGCGCCCATGGTTGAACTGGATGCGCGTTTCGCCGGCACCCGCCACCATCGCGCCCACGAGACCGTTCCCGATGGGGTAGCGGTCGTTCCAATCCAAGGCGGGCTGGTTGCTCCAGATTTCCATCGTCGAAGCCGATGTCCCCAGGGCAAGCGCCGCGACCCACATCAAAATGCTCTTCTTCATTCGTTCGTCTCCTTTTAGGATTAAAGATTTCTCATGTCCTCAACAAACTTGTCCATCTTCTTTGCCGCAGGTGCGGACACTTTCTTTCCGCAGAAGGACTGATCGAACCAGTCCATCGTCATCTTCGCCTTCGGCTTGAAATCTTCCGACGCGAGATAGCGGTAGAGCGAACGGCGCAGGAGGCGCGCCGAAGGCGTGTCGGCGTCGATCTTCAACCCGCACGCGAGGAGACGTCCTTCGCCCACGCAGACCTCGAAGAGCGGCGAAATGAAGAATGAATGGTGCAGATCGGGAACAACCGTCACGAGCGGACGATAGTCGGCCGGCATGTCGCGCAGACGATAGGAAAAGGCGCTCTGTTCCCAACGCGATTCGTTGGGGGTGAACAGCGAACGCCAGAACTCGTCCTGCCATGTGTCGCATCCCGTCGGCGCGAGCGCGGGATGATCCGCATCGATGACGGCCCCCAGACCCACATGGGCATGGCGCGCCGGGAAGAGTGCCGTGGACCAGTAGATCGGCGTGAACCAGGTGGTGTCGGAATTGACGCCCCGCCCCGTGTAGAGCACGCGCCCGCCCTTCGCCAGCGCGGTCGCCGCGACCGACGGATCGGCCGTGCGCACGACGCCTGCCGGAAGCGGTTCCTCGGCCGGCAATTCGGGGAGCACATAGAGGCGCCACCGGTTTTCGCCAAAACGAAACTCATACCGCTGCGGCGCGGCAAAGGGGAACAACGGCATCGTCACGCGCCCGACGGTCGCCAGTTCTCCCGGCGCGATCGGCTTCTCGGTCGTCACCCAACCTTCGCGCGGACCCAAGGACC
>JAKSOY010000102.1 GCA_024405255.1 Kiritimatiellia bacterium | reverse complement strand
TCACTACCCGCTGCTTAGAAGGCAGCTGCTCTGTCCAGATGAGCTACAGGGGCCTTTGAATGGGTGACGGATAGTTTACCACAATCTGAGCCGATTGTGGTATAATCTTATCAACAAAATTTAACACAAGGAGTCACGCATGAAGAACAAGATCGAATCACAGCCCTGGGGTACCTTCGAAGGCGAAGAAGTGCGTCTGTGGCATTTGACGAATGCAAATGGTCTCGAACTCCAGTTTTCGAACTGGGGCGGACGTCTCGTGAAGGCTTTCGTGCCGGACCGTACGGGCAAGCTTGCGAACGTGACGCTGGGCTGGCCGACGTTCGACGAGTATGTCGCCGAAGGCGGCGGCACCTACTATGGCGCGCTGGTGGGCCGCTATGGCAACCGCATCGGCAAGGGCAAGTTCTCCCTCAACGGCAAGGACTACACGCTTGAACTCAACAACGCCCCGGCCGGCATCCCCTGCGCGCTGCATGGTGGCCTGCGCGGTTTCTCGCTGCGGACCTGGAAGGTCGTCGAGGAAATCCACACGGAGGAGAAGGTCGGACTTGTCCTCGAAATCACTTCGCCGGACGGCGAGGGCGGCTACCCGGGCAATGTGACGGTGCGTGCGACGCTGACGCTCGACAATGCGAACGTGTGGCGCATCGACTGGGAGGCGACGACCGACCAGACCACCCCGATCTCGCTCACCGACCACGCCTACTGGAACCTCGACGGTGTCGATGCCGGGACGACCTGCATGGACCACACCCTCCAGGTCAATGCGGAAAAGATCACGGCCTATGGCGCGGACATGATTCCGACGGGCGAATTCCGCGATGTGGCGGGTACGCCGTTCGACTTCCGCACGGCCACGAAGGTGGGTGCGCACCACGACGACAAGTACGAGCTGCTCGAGTACGGCGCCGGCTACGATATGAACTGGGTCGTGAACAAGCCGCTCGGCACGCTCGGACTCGCCTGCACGCTCGCCAGCGAAAAGACGGGACGCAAGATCGAGGTCTGGACCACCGAACCCGGCATGCAGATCTATGACGGCTACTATCTGCCCGTGCGCAACGCCGGCATCGCGCTGGAGACGCAGCACTTCCCGGATTCGCCGAACCATCCCGAATTCCCGACCACCCTCGTGCAGCCGGGGACCGTGATGAAGTCGACGACAGAGTTCCGGTTCGGTACGTTCTAAACGAGGAGGCGCGGTATGAGCGTGACGAGGCGAGTCTTTCTAGGTAGTACGGCGGCATTCGCAGGAACGTCCGCCCTCGCGGCGCTGGAAGCGCCGGCGAAGAAGCCCGCTCCGGCGAAGGCCCCCGTGCCGTCCCAAAAGCCGGCGCCGAAAAAGCCCGCCCCGTTGCCGCCCGAACCGCCGACTTTTGAAACGGCGGATGGACAGGCCACCGCGAATGTCCTCGGCCGCCGCCTGGTGCTCGACCTTCTGGGGCGCATTCCCTCGAAGGCCGAGGCTCTCGGCTTTGGCGCCGCGCTGAAAAACCGCGCGGCGTTCGTCGACAAGCTCTTGTCATCCGATGGTTTTGCCGACTACTGGTCGATGCATTTCTGCGATATCCTGCGCGTGAAGAGCGAGTTCCCCATCAACCTCTGGCCGAATGCGGTCTACGTGTATCATCGCCGCATCCGCGCGTTTGTGCAGAAGGACGAACCGTGGACGCAATTCGCGCGGTCGCTTCTGCTGGCGACCGGGAGCGACTTCCGCGATGCCGAGGTGAACTTCCTGCGCGCGACGGCGCGCCGGACGCCGGAAGGGTTCGCCGAAGTCGCCGCGCTCACGTTCCTCGGCTGGCAGTGGCAGGAGGTTCCGGCCGCACGCCAGAAGGAACTGGCCAGCTACTTCGCCTGCGTGCGCATCAAGAACACGCGCGAGTGGAAGGAAGAAATCGTCCAGGTCGAAGGACCCGATCGTCGCGCGGCATTTGTGAAGCGTCTTTTCGGCGAGTGGAGGAATGCATTCGCCACGGCGTTCGTGAAGCGCGTGGACTGGTGGTTGCTCGGCCGTACGGAGGCCGATCCCGAACACGTGAAGATTTTTGTCAAGAACGGCTTCCGGTTGCGTCCGCTCGTGCGGGCCATTGTGATGTCGCGCGCGTATAGCCGCGGGTCGGTGACGGGCGGATTCCCCGTGCGCCGACTGGATGCCGAGATCCTCGACGACGCCATCCATCAGTTCACCTACACGCCGCGTGCCTATCAGTCGATTGCACCGGAACCCTTTACATTCCTTCCGAAGGACCGTCCGAGCATCCTCATTGAAGACGGTTCGATCTCCAATGCGTTCTTGTTGCTCTTTGGCCGTCCGGCGCGCGATTCGGGACTTCTCTCCGAACGGCATAACGAGGTGACGGCCAAGCAGCGGCTCTACCTTTTCAATTCGGGGTGGCTGTTCTCGAATCTCGGGCGCCTCGTGGACAACAAAAACTATCGCAAGCAGAAGATGCCGGCGATCATCGACGACCTCTACTGGCGCATCTTGGCGCGTCCGCCCCGCCGGGCTGAACGTGCAAGCCTGCTGGCGCGGCAGGCCAAGCTCGCGAATCCGCGCGAACGCTGGCGTTTCCCGCGCGACCTCGCCTGGGCGCTGATCAATTCCCGTGAATTTCTTTTCCAGCACTAAATCAAATCAGCTATGAAAAAAACATTCCTTCCGTCGTTTGTACTGGCTGTTGCTGTGGCCGGTGTGGCGCAGGGCGCGGTGACGCTCTTTGACTTTGAAACGCCTGCCGAAATCAAGGCGGGTCCGATCTCATCGGATGCGAGCCGGACTTTTTCAATTGAAAGCCGTTTTGCGTCGCACGGGACGAATGCCCTCCATTGGGTCTGTACCCCGTGGCGTGTCGGACTGAATGAATGGCCGAGCTTTACCTTGAATTCGCCTGTGACGGATTGGACGAAATACGATCGTCTGTGCGTGGACCTTGTCAACCTCGGCGAAGGAGGCGACCCGTTCAGCACCTTCCTGGCCGGTCCGGAGGGCCGCATTCAAGGCGGTCTCTACCAGACGACGCTGCTGCCCTCGCACGGCTACAAGCAATTCGTGGTGCCGTTGAAAAACTGGCCCGCGACGGCGAATCCCACGAATATCGTGCGCGTGCATTTCTTTACGACCCATCCGAAGACGTTCAATGTCTACCTCGATCGCGTGACGCTGCTGGAGAAGGGCGAGCAGCCGCCGGTTCCGTATGGCGAGGGATTTGCCCGCGATCTGCTGCCGCTGATGGAAAAGCGCATCGTTTCCGCCGAGAAGGAAGCGGCGGAGATCCGCGAGGAACGTGGACATCAGGAAAGCTATTGGCGTCTGCGCGAGGCCTGTGCGCGCGCGGGGCAGGATACGACGAAGATGAGCGTCGGTCTCGCGTCGTCGATGCTGAAGGTGCGTCCGCGCAGCGATTATGCGATCGAGCCCGCGCGGGCGGCTGCGGTTCGTCTGGCACGGGTTGAAAAGGAAAGCTTCCAGGTCATTGTGCAGGCGGGTGAGCAGGACCTTTCGCAGGTGCGTGTCACCTGTGGCGACTTGAAGCGCGCGGATGGAACGGTCTTTGCCGCGGCGAATGTGAAATGCGCTGTGACGGGCTATGTGCTCACGAAGAAACTGCCGCCCTATCGTATTGGCTACCAGGCGCCGTCGACGAACGCCGTCGGCTACGTGCGCAAGACGAAGGTGCCTGAACTCGGCTGGTGGCCCGATCCGATCCTCGACTACCTTTCGACGACGGATGTCAAGGGACGCGACGCGCAGAGCTTCTGGGTGCGCGTGACGTGTCCTGAAAACCAGCCTGCCGGCACCTATGCCGGTACGCTTACGGTGTCGGCGAAGCAGGGGTCGTATTCCTTCCCGTTCACGGTGCGCGTCAATGATTTCGCCGTGCCGAAGAAGAGTCCGCTTCCGCTCGCGATTTCGTTCAGTCCGGGCTATAGCATGCAGTTTGCGACGCCGGCGGAGATTGAAGAGTCGAAGCTGCGCCGCGCCGATCCCAAATCGCCGATCAATCTGTGGCAGACGAAGCGGACCGCATGGTGCGATTTCCTGGCCGACTACTACATCCCGATGGATAGCATCTATCACCACTCGTCGGTCGACCCGTCCACGGGGAAGGCGACGGCGGGGGCGTTCTATCCCGATATGCTGCTGCGGTTGAAGGAGCAGGGACGTCTCGGCTTTTTCAATCTCGGCTATTGGAGCGTCCTCGGCAAGGGACCGCAGGCGGAGGCCCAGTGGCGGGCGAGCCATTTGCCGCGCTTGCGCTCGACCTACGAGTTCGCGAAGCGCAACGGCATCCTCGACCGCGCCTTCATCTACGGGTGCGATGAAGCGCCGAAAGATACGCACGACCAGGTGCAGCGTGCGGTGAAGATCCTCAAGGAGGAATTCCCCGGGGTGCCGATCTTCACGACCGCCTACGACCACGAGTTCGGCGTGAATACGTCTCTGGCGTGTATGGACTGGTTCTGTCCGCTCACGCCCCGGTTCGATGCCGCCAAGGCCGCTGTCGCGCGCCAGCAGGGGCGTCAGGTGTGGTGGTACATCTGCTGTGGCCCCCGGACGCCGTTCGCGAACATGTTCATCGAGCATGCCGCGATTGAAGGGCGCCTGCTGATGGGTGCGCAAACCACGCGGATGCGTCCGGACGGCTTCCTCTACTACGCGATTGCGATTTGGAACGGTGCAAATGTGATTCAGGGCACGAGCGCCTTCACCGACTGGACGGCGCGCAGCTGGACGACGTTCCATGGTGACGGCAGTTGGACGTGCTGCGGACCTGACGGCATGCCGCTGGCGACGCAGCGTCTCGAAAACTTCCGCGACGGTCTCGAAGACTATGCCTACGCGCTTGAACTCGAGCGTCGCCTGAAGGCCTGTCCCGATCCCAACAGCGCCTGGGCAAAGGAAGCCCGCCGTCTCCTCGCGGTTCCGAAGGACGTGACGGATACGATGTCCAACTATACGGACGTCCCCGAGAAGCTTCTCGCCTGGCGTAACGCGATGGCCGACCTCATCGAGCAGAAGAAGTAAAAGAGGACGAGAGAATGGACGGACTTCCGCTCACGAAAACGGTTCGGGGACTTGTTGCGACTCTGGCGATTCTCGGCCTGTCTGCGGGGGCTGCGGAGTTCCATGTCTCTCCACAGGGCGATGACGGTGCGGCGGGGAGTGCGGCCAAGCCGTGGCGGACGATTCAGCGGGCGGCGCGTGTGGCGGCGGCTGGCGACGTGGTGACGATTCATGGGGGCGTCTATCGCGAATGGGTGAAGCCTGCGCAGGCAGGGCGAGAGGGCGCGCCGATCGTCTATCGCGCCGCGCCGGGCGAGAAGGTGGTGATTACGGGCGCGGACGAAGTGCGCGGTTGGACGAAGCGGGCGGACGGACTCTGGGAGGTGCGTCTTGCCTACGACACGTTCGGCGGCTTCAATCCGTTTACGGACGCGCTCTGCGGCATGTGGTATCGCGCGAAGCGTCCGGTGCTGCGCACGCGCCTCATTCAATCCGGGCAGCGGCTTGTGCTCCATGACCGCGCGGCGTTCGTGGCGAAGGAGGGACTTGCCGCGGTGCTGAAGGTCGGCCATGCGGCGCTCCTTGCGGGACCGGTCTCCGGAACGGTCGTCGCCCGCTTCGCGCAGGATCCGTCCGTCGCCGTGCCCGAACTCGTCGTGCGTCCTGCGTGTTTCTATCCGCTCGTCGAGTTCCGCGACTACCAGACGCTGCGCGGCCTCTCGTTCGTGAATGCGGGGCCGACCTGGGGTTCGGCCTCGGCCCAGCAGGTGGGCGTAGTCGGTACGCATTGGAGCCGCGGTTGGGTGATCGAGGATTGTACCGTCTCCGGTTCGTCGGCCGACGGCATTTCGCTCGGCAAGCATGGCGACGAATGGGACAACGCCGAACCCGAAACGGCACCGGCGTTCGTGAAAACCATCAAGCGCGCCGAAGCGCGCGGCATGGCGCGCACCGGCCACCACACGATCCGTCGCTGCACGATCACCGACTGCGCCGAGTGCGGTATCCACGGGGCGCTCGGCTGCAACTTCGCGGTGGTCGAAGATTGTTGGGTGTCGTACTGCAATTGGAAGCAACCGTATAGCGGCTCGGACAACGGCGGTATCAAGTTTTTGGGGTCCGTCGACAGCGTCATCGCGCGCAACCACATCCATCACTGCGGGTCGGGAGGCGGCATCTGGCTCGACTGGATGGCCCAGGGGGCGCGGGTGAAGGAGAACGTGTTGTGGTGCAACGACCATGACCTTTTCGTCGAAGTGTCGTACGGACCGGTGCTGGTGGAGGGGAACGCATTTCTCTCAAGTCGCTCGGTGAGGGCCTGGTCGCAGGGGATCGCCTTCGTGGGCAACCGCATCTGGGGCGGCTTTGAACTCAAGGACGAGCTGGTGCGCTCAACGCCGCTCTTCGAACCGCATTCGCTCACGGTGCGCGCTCACGAGTTCGCGCCGGTGAAGGCGGGCGGCTATGTGTTCATCAACAACATTCTGGCGCGTCCGCCGGATTTCAAACGTACGAGCCTTCCGAGTCGTTTCGAGAAGGAGAACAACTGGATCGTGCCGCCGGCGAATTGGAAGGGCGACGAATCGAACGGCAACGCCTGGGTGAGGGCGCCGAAGGACAATCCGCCTCCCGCATTCAAGCCCGTCACCCCGGAACGTCTCGGCGCCGCACCGGCCATCAACCAGCCCTATCCCGTGCCTACCGTCTCCCAGCCCAATCTCGCTTCGTGGTGAGAGATGTTGCCTCGGGCGGCTGCTTTTGATAAAATAGACGCATGAAAATGAAAGTATTTTTCGCGTCTTTGCTGGCGGCGGCATTTGCGGTACCGGGTGGGGCTTGGGGTGCGCAGTGTGCGGCCGATCGGCGTTGTCCGCCTCCCGCGCGTACGCTTGAAGAGGCGGTGGCCCTGTGTCGGCGTACATACGATTATGTGGCGAAGTCGCTTCCGGCGGAACGGATGAAGGTTTTTGCCGCGGAGCTCACGGCGGTCGAGCAGAGGGCCGGGAAGGCCCAGACGCGCGCCGAGCGCGCGACGACCGAGGCCGCTGTGCGCGCCTTGCGCCGGCGGATTCTCTTCGCGCATCCCGACTTGCAGTTCGCGAAGATTCTCGGTGTGCAGCGCGAGATTCCGTATTCGGAGTACAACCACGAAGTGGACCAGTATCTCGGGCGTCTCTCACAGCCGGGACCCGGACTTGTCGTGATCGAAAACTGGCAGACGAAGCCCACGAAGAAGGTGCTGCTTGAAGGCAAGCTGCCGTACGGATGCGTGTTCAATCCCGATCTGCATTGGGATGGCGACCGCATCCTCTTCGCGTTCTGCGACCACACGCGCAAGGCGACGGTCGATCCCAAGACGATCAAGGTGCCGCCGATCTACCCGAACTGCAAGTGGCCGGATATGAACAAGATCCACCTGCGCTACTTCCTCTACGAGTGCGCGGTCGACGGCAGCTGGGTGCGTCAGCTGACGGGATGTCCGGGGGATCCGATGACGACGGTGGAAGGTCGGCAGACGACGGTCATCGAAGACGCCGACCCGTGCTATCTGCCCGACGGCGGCATCCTTTTCAACTCGACGCGGTGCCAGAGTTTCGGTCGCTGCCACTGGGGACGCTACACGCCGAGCTTCCTTCTCTATCGCGCCGAGCTGCCGCCGATTGGCGCAACGGGACCGGTGCGGGATATCCGCCCCTACACGTTTGGCGAGGCGAACGAGTGGGAGCCCTCCGTGATGACGGATGGACGCATCCTCTACACGCGCTGGGACTACATCGACCGCGATTCGACCTGGTTGCAGTCCCTTTGGACCGCACACCCCGACGGCACGGCCGTTGCGCACGTCTACGGCAGCTACTCGCGTTGTCTCGTGACGCCGTCTGAAGCGAAGAGCGTACCGGGTTCGCCGCTCATCGTCTGCACGGCGGGTGCGCACCACATGGTGACGGGCGGTTCGCTCGTGCTGATCGATCCGCGCAAGGGCGAGGACGGACTTGAGCCGATCACGCGCATGACGCCGGAAATCTGCTTCCCCGAAGCCGAGGGCTGGAAGTTCCCCGGGTACTACACGGCGCCGATGCCCGTGAACGATACGCTCTTCTTCGCGAGCTACACGGACTGCTTGAACGGCGAGGACGAAAGCGTCCTGAAGAATCGCCGTGGAACCGTGTGGCCGAAACCGGGTTCGACTTCCGTCTGGCTTGTCGATACGCTGGGCGGCCGCGAACTCATCTTCAAGGATCCGGAACACAGCACGTTCAATCCGATTCCGCTCGTGAAGCGTCCCAAGCCGCCGGCGCTCACCTCGCAGCTGCCACCGCGCGAGACGGCGCCGGACTGGGGCGTGTGCTATGTCGAGAACTGCTATGACAGCCGTGCGGACATCCCCAAGGGCAGCATCGCCGGATTGCGCATCAATCGCATTTTCAATCAGCCCGCGCCGCGCCGCCATACGCCGAGTCCGAAGGTTGGCCACTGGGGGGCCGTCGATCAGGCGCTCTACAAGGAATCGCTCGGCGTCGTTCCCGTGGCGAAGGACGGTTCGGCCGCGTTCCGCATTCCCGCCGGCCTGCCGATCCAGCTGCAGGCAGTCGATACGAACGGCATGGCCGTGTTGACGATGCGCAGCTTCATCTATTCGCAGAAGGGCGAGATCCAGGGATGTACGGGATGTCATGAGGACAAGCGTCTCAGCCGCGGCGTCACGCGTCTGCCGGCTGGGCGTACCGTGTCGATTCCCAAACCGGAAATCGACCTGGGCTATCATGGACCGTTCTCCTACACGCGGTCGATCCAGCCGATCTTCGACCGCAAGTGCATTTCGTGCCACGGTCTCGGAAAGGCGCCGAACTTCATTGGATTCGAAGGCTTGAAGCGTCTGCGCAAAGATCGGCAGGTCGCGCTCGTCCGCGACCATCTGCCGGCGGCCGACATCGCGCATCCGTTTGATTTCTACGCGGCGGCGAGTCCGTTGACGAAGCGCCTGCAGAACGGACATGGCCCGTGGCTCTCGCGCGACGAGTGGCGTACGCTCATTCTGTGGATGGACTTCAACGTACCGCAAGTCTGCTATAACGGCTACAGCTGGAATCAGCCGGAGTTCCGCGAGGTCGACCCGTCGGGAGAGGCCGCCTTGCGCGCCGCCGTGGAGAAGTGCTTGGGCAAAACGATTGCGGGCCAGCCGTTTGACGCGCTCGTGAACCGTGGAGACGAAACGAAGAGCCGTGTTCTGTGGCTGGCGAAGCCGTCCGATCGCGCGCATCTGCTGGAACTCTGCAAGAAGGCGCTCAAGCCTCTGCCCGCGCAGGATATCCAGGGAACGTGCGGACGCGACGATGCGTGCGAATGCCACAGCTGCTGGGTGCGTCGCGGCGGTTACAACAAGCCTCTGCCCCTGTCGAAGAAATGAAGCGTACGAAGAGAGAGGGGGCTTCGATCGGGACGCGCCTCTGCACCTGGTTTGCGCAGGTGAAGCGTCCGATGCCGTGGCGCCTGAAGCCCTCGCACTACGGCTGCTGGTTGAGTGAAATCATGATGCAGCAGACGACGTATGCGAGCGTGTTGCCGTACTACGAGCGTTTCCTTGCGAAGTTTCCGACCGTTGAAACATTGGCGGCGGCGGACGAACAGGAGGTGCTGAAGGCCTGGGAGGGACTGGGGTATTACGCCCGTGCGCGCAATCTGCATCGCGCCGCGCGGGAAATCTGTGCAACGGGACGCGCGGTGTGGCCGAAGGGAGCGTCCGCCTGGGCGGAGGTGCCGGGTGTCGGTCCCTACACGGCCGCTGCGTTGGCGAGCGTTTTGGACGGCGAGTCCGTGCCGGTGGTGGATGGAAACGTGGCGCGCGTCTTTGCGCGCGTGTGGTCGCTGGACGACGATTTCCGCAAACTGCCGGCGCGTCAGAAGCTCGCGGACAGGCTCGCACCGTTGATGAAGGGCGTGTCGCCGGGCGACTTCAATCAGGCGATGATGGAGCTCGGGGCGCTTGTCTGTACGCCGACGAATCCGCAGTGCGAGGCGTGTCCGCTGGCGGCGGATTGCACGGCGCGTGCGGCGGGCACGCAGGCGGATTATCCGACGAAGGCGGCGAAGAAGGCGCTGCCTGTCCGACGTGAGACATGTGTGATCGTCACGGATGAAAAAGGGCGCGTGCTCCTCGCGGAGAATCGTGCGGGCGGCCTCTTGAAGGGACTGTGGGAGTTGCCGCGCGTGGCGCCCGCAACGGAACAGGTGCAGGTGTTTTCGCATTTCCGTCTCGAGCTTTCCGCCTTGCGCGCGGGAGAAGGGGCTGTCTTCAAAGATCCGCGTGAAGTGCCGCTGGCAACGTCCACGCGAAAGGTGCTGGCGTCATGCGGCCTGGTTTGATCCTTGCGGTATTTCTTTTGAGCGTGTTGGCGCCCGTGGCGGTCCTGTGGTGGCGCCTTCGGCGGTGGGGATTGCCCGTGCGTGTGCGGGTCGATCCGGACGAACCGCGTGCGGATGACATCGCCCGCTATCTTGCGGAAATCGCGCAGCGGCTCGATGAGCGGCCCTCGCGCATGCGCCTTGTCTTCGACGGACGCAACACCGCGCATCGTCGGATCGAATTGGATTTTCCCGCCGACCGCACGATGCGGGTGACGGTCGAAGGGAAACGGGCGAAGACATTCAGTCTGCGTTCGCGCTGGATCGCCGACCACCCGGTGCCGCTTGATCTGTGCCGCGCCGTGTTGTATGTCGAACCGGTGGAGGCGAATCGTTTCCGCGTGATGACGCAGATTCCGTTTGCCGTGCCGCTTGGCGTGTATGTGGCGTGTTCACTTGCGGCGACGGTCGGATTGGTCTTCCTGGTGCCGGAACTTGTTGCAGCGGCCGTCGGCGTGCCGGTGGGAACGGCGATCGTCGCGTCCATCCGCAGCGTCTGACACGGTTTCGCTTTTCGTGCTAATTTGGATGTGGTATAATGGAAGCAAGAATTGTAGAGAAAGGAATGTCCACGAGATGAAAAACAGAATGCTGATGTGGGTGGCGGCTGCGGTCTGCGTGATGATGCAGACGGTGGCGGGTGCGACGTATCAATTCAATACGGCCGAGGCCCCGGAGCTTGCGAGCTGGGTGGACGGGAAATTGAAGCCGCTCGTTGAGACGTGGTATCCGAAACTTTGCGAACTTCTCGCATCGCGCGATTTCCAGGCGCCGCAGGAGGTCCGCTTCCGGTTCCTGCCGAACGAGAAGATGCGGGGCACGCCAGCGTGGACCGCCGGGACGGAGATCTCGCTCAACCACGAGTGGTTCGCCCGCAACCTCGAAGGGGAGGCGCTCGGGTGCGTCGTCCACGAGATGGTGCATGTCGTCCAGGCGTATCGCGGTGGACGCGGTCGTCTGCGTACGCCGGGTTGGGTGCAGGAGGGGCTGGCCGACTATGTGCGGTGGTTCCTCTACGAGCCCGAAAAGCATGCGGCGCGCGCGAACTTCCGCGACCCGCGTACGCGCTATGACAACAGCTATCGCGTGTCGGCGAACTTCATCGACTGGGTCGAGCGCCGTCATGGCGATCCGGCTCGGCCGATCTATCGCCGGCTCAATGCGGTTGCGCGGGCTGGACGCTATACGGACGACTTCTGGGAAAAGGCGGCAGGAAAGGATCTGGCCGCGCTCGATGCCGAATGGAAGAGTTCGTCGCGTCCGGTCTTTGCCGTCTCGCCCGACCGCCAGAACGCAATCGTGCTTTCGCTTTCGCGTAGAGGCGTCGAACTTGCCGTCAAGCGCCATCAGGAAACGCAGGTTACGGCGATCTTCTCGTGCATGGCGTTTCGCGAGATGAATGACGCGCCTGATGGACGTACCTGTGTGATCGCGAAGGTCGATCGTCGCAGGCTTTCCGGGAAGGTTCCGTCGCCGGTCTATAAGCGGTCCGAAGTGGATCTCGCCGCCAATGAGACGACGGTGCGCTTCGCCGATGGCTGGGGGATTGTCCTGCAGGCCCGCAACGACGCGGTGGCCTATCGTCTGTTCCTTGAAAAGGACGGCCGCCGTCAGATCAGGGTCGAAGACACGCACATCGTCTATCCGTCGACGGAAACGCGGTGCTGGGCTGGCGCCAATAACGGCAGCTGGCATGGCGATCGCTATCAGAACAGCTGGGAATCGGTGTTCAAACCCACGACGTTGGGCGAGCTGGCCACCATTAACCAGAAGCTCTACTACCTGCCGTTCGTGACGGAGCACAAGGGCGTGTTCACGGCCTTCACCGAGAGTGACCTGCGTGACTACCCGGGCGCGGATCTCGTCCATTTCGACAGCGAACCGAATGCCGTTCGCATTTGGCGGTCGCAGGTGCCGGCCGAACAGCAGGTGGAGGATCCGCATGTGCGCGTGACGAAGCGCGAACCCTATTTCGCCGAGACGTCTGTTTCGCGTGCCCTCCCCTGGCAGGTGTTCCTGCTGGGCGACAATCCGGCCGACCTCGCAGCCGCCGATGCCGTGTGGGCGCTGGCCGCGCCGGCGGATAAAGACGCCGACTTCTCGTGGGTGAAGCCGGGCCTTGCCGCGTGGGAATGGTGGAGCTCGTGCGGCCTGACGAATGTGCCGTTCCGGCCCGGTTCGAACACGGATACGTATCTTCACTTCATTGATTTCGCGGCAGAGTACGGACTTCCCTACTATCTCATCGACGCCGGCTGGTCGAAGGGGTATGACATCCTCACGATCAGTCCGTCCGTGGACATCAAGAAGGTCATGGCGCATGCCGCCGCAAAGAAGGTGGGGTTGATCCTCTGGGTGGGGTGGTCGCAGCTCAAGGGCAAGGTGGAGGAACGCGTCGCCTATCTCGCCGGCCTGGGTGCGAAGGGACTCAAGATCGACTTCATGGACCGCGACGACCAGGATGCGGTGCGTTCGATCGAGGAGATCGCCGCCGCCTGTGCCAAGCACCATCTCGTCATCGACTGGCACGGCATGTTCAAGCCGACGGGTCTGGAGCGCAAGTATCCGAACATCCTCAACTACGAGGGCATTTTCGGTTTGGAAATCCACCGTTGGGATCCGTTCGACGAGATGCCGCGCCATGACTGCCAGGCCGTCTTCACACGGATGCTGGCGGGGCCGATGGACTACACGCCGGGCGGGATGCGCAACCTGACGCGTGCCGCGTACGCGCCCTCGCGAGCGCGTGGAACGGTCCCCACGCAGGGCACGCGCGTTCATCAGATGGCGCTGTTTACGCTCTTCTTTGCGCCGCTTCAGATGATGGCCGATTCCGCCAGCGCCTACCGTGCGAATCCCGAATGCGCCCGTTTCATCGCCTCCGTTCCCACCGTCTGGGATGAAACCGTCGCGTTGCCGAGCACGATGGGCGAGACGGCGGTCCTGGCGCGCCGCAAGGGCAAGACGTGGTATCTCGCGGCGATCGGCGACTGGACGCCGCGCACCTTGTCGCTGGCGACGAAGTTCCTCGGTTCGGGCTCCTGGAACGCCGAGGCGTTCGAAGACGCGCCGGATGCCGACAAGGAGCCGACGCATTGGACGCGTCGCACGTTCACCGTGAAGGCGGGCGAACCGATCTCGGCGAAGCTCGCTCCGGGCGGCGGTTTTACAGTTCGTCTGACGTCGGCAGAGTAAGGTCGGGGCTAGAAGGAGAGGGAGAGGCAGCAGCTGCCGACGGCGGCGAAGCCTTTGTGGTAGGTGTGGCGTGCGTTGGAGGTGAACTGGTCGTAGAGTTCGACGCCGGGGACGAGTTTGAGATGCGGGGCGAGTTCGATCTCGAACTCGACACCGGCGCACATCTCGCGGAAGGTCGTACGGTCTGTGTCGAAATCGGCCCGATTGCGTTTGGCGTTTCCGGCACCGATGCCCAGATAGGGCGTTACGAGCAGGCAGTCGGCGATTTTCCAGTCGCGTTTGACGCCAAAGCACCCGTAGAGGGCGCCTGCAACATCATGGGTGTCGCATTCGCCTTCGAAGAAGGGCGTCACCACGGATGTTTCGTATTCGAACTCCAGCTCGACCAGCTGCGTGTCCGGCTCGTCTCCGCCACAGGCCCGGTACGCATAGGCGACCTTTGAGGAGAAATCCCCCCAGGGCAGGCAGAGGCCGAAGAAGCTTTCGATTTCGTTATAACGCCCCCGGCGACGGTTGATGTTGGTCAGGTCGTAGCAGCTTTCGAGTCCGCCGAGGATGTGGTACCATTCGATTTCGAGCTCATAGCCGAAGATGCTCTCCTTGTTTTCGACGAGGCCGCGTTCGACCTTCATGGATCGATAGAATGCGCCGACGTCGAAAGACGGCATTTCAAGTTCGTGGCCCTTTTCGGGGACGGACGGGATGGACGAAGAGTCGGCAGCCGCCGACACGACCGTTAACGCCAAGACGCACACCGTCCCGGCGAGAATCTGTTTTTTCATTTCGCTTTGAGTAAGATTGTTGTTTGAATGGGATTATGACAATGGGTTCGCGGGAATCCATTTGTCCCTCATTCGTCCAATCTTACATGAAGCGAGTGGAGGGTCGGGGCGGGAACGCGCACGGTGTGCGCGCAGAAGGGGGTGGAAGACAGAATCGGCTCGGCCGGAACGATTTCACCGACCGGCAGAGGCGAGCCCATCTGCTGGAAGCTGTTGACGCAGTCCCGAAGGTCCAGGCAGATCGGACAATCCGCACCCGTACAATCGTGGTCCGACTCGACGGTGATGAAGGCACTTGAGAAGAACAGGGCAAACAGCAGCAAGGCCGCGCCAAGTCCCGCGAGGAACTTCCGGCTTGCGGCAGTGGGATGAATCAGCTGTTTGAGAACCTTGTACATAACCTCTTTCGTGTACCGCACATTATACGCCTTTACGTCTCTTTGTACAAGCGCAATGTAACTGGAGTTTACCCATTGTTTCAACATCCTATGCGCCGAGCGCCCTCCTGTATCGTGTCCGGCCGTGAGGGCGGTGGACATTACGCGGACCGGGGAACCGAGCGAGGATTTCCGCTTTGCCTCGGCGGTGGCAGAGTTCGCGCTGATGCTGGAAGATTCGCCGTTCAAGGGCAAGGCCTCGTACGACGCGGTCCTCGCACGTGCCCGTGACGCCAAGGGGGCCAATGAGGCCGGCCTGCGGGCCGAATTCATTCGCCTTGTCGAAACCGCCCAGCTCTGCACGCGGACCTGATTAGAGAGGAAACCGGTAGAGCCTTACGAAATCGCCGCGTGAAAACGCGGCGGTTTTGTGGTATACCATCCGATGTCCCGTCGGCCAAGGCCGCAAGGCTGCATCCGCCGGGACATGACATAGTTCGGGAACTGATCCGGGGC
>JAKSOY010000101.1 GCA_024405255.1 Kiritimatiellia bacterium | reverse complement strand
TGCTCTGCTGATTTGGGGAAACGGTTTGCGCATCTGCAGGTGAGCGGAGATTCTCGAGCGGGAAACAGATAGTAACAGAGACGTTGGACTAGGCAAAAGGGAAAATATAGTGTAAAATAGAGGCATGAAAAAATCATCTACACTCTTCATTCGTTGGACCACTGCCTGTGCGGTGGTGTCTTTGGGGTTGGCTGTCGCGGCGGCGGACTATGTCGTCAAGGCGCCGAACAGCGTCAAGGTGCTGCCGTCGCAGCGTCTGGGCGATGGCGAGAAGGTCATCGTGCAGAAGGGGGCGCAGATCGATCTGAACATGTCGGACGGCGGTCGGGTCCTCCCGCTGGCGAAGCAGACGATCTATCTCGCCGGTGAAGGTCCTGATGGACGCGGTGCGCTGATCAATGGCGGACGCATGCCTTACAATTCGGGCGGTTCCCACGTGGGCAATCTCGTCTTGACGGACGATGCCACGGTGGGCGGTGCGCGCTTCGACCAGCGTCAGGGAACGATTACGGGCGACTACTGGCTGACGGTCAAGAACAAGGGCGCAGAGGCGAGCGACGTGTTCGCCGTCTGCGAGAAGATCGACGGGATTTCCGTGAAGGGCATCCGCGTGACGGACGGCGGCAACCTGCAGCTCTGCATGCCGCGCGTCAAGGCGCCGGCCGGCATCGAGCTTTCGCAGAACGGCGGTCTGGCCACGTGGAGCGCCTTCTCGTTGTCGAAGGATCTCGCCGTCACCGTGAGCAAGGGCGGTGGACGCATCTTCAGCGACGCGCAGATGGGAACATATCTGGGACCTGTCACCGTGACCGCCGGCAATACGCTGCGGATCACGAACGGCACGTGGAATCAGCATGCGCCGGTCTGCTTCGCCGGTACGCTCGTGAACGACGGCGTCATCGACGTGACGGCGGCAACGCTGTTCGTGAGCGGCAAGGTGACGGGGCGTGGCGTGTTTCGCGCGACGGGCGGACGGCTCGACCTCTCCGAGGCGGACCTCAGCGGGTTCAAGGGGAAGATCGAGGGCGTGAAGGACGGACGCGTGTTTCTGCCGGATCTCGATATCCGCGCGAAGTTCGCGTCGCTCAAGGACTGGCAGCCGGGCGAATGGCCCGTGGTGCGCCGGTTCGACGGCGACCATCTCAGCGAGATTTCGATGCCGATGGGCGGTATCGGTACGGGCTGCGTGGGCTTGGGCGGACGCGGCGAACTGCGCGACTGGCAGATCAAGGACAAGCCCGACCGCGGGGCGCCGCATGACGGCAATTGCAATCCGTTCTTCGCCGTGTGGGCGAAGCCGGCCAACGGCCGTCCGTTCACGCGGATGCTGGCGGGTCCCCTGACGGAAGCCGAATACTCCTCCAACTCGGGACGTGGAAACGGTTCCAACTCGCCGAACTTCGGACTGCCGCGTTTCCAGTCGGCCACCTTTGAGGCGGCCTACCCGTTTGGCGTTGCGAATCTCGCTTCGTCGAACCTGCCGATCCGCGCGCGTGTGAAGGGCTTCAACCCGTTCATTCCGGGCGATGCCGAGGCGAGCGGCTTGCCGATCGCCGTGTTGACCTACGAGATCGAAAACCTCACGGATGCGCCGATGGAGGTCTCAGTCGCGGGTGCGATGCGCAATCTCGCCGGCGAGGGCGGACACACCTTCCGTTCGTCGCAGGGATTCAAGGGCATCTACAGTTCGGCGGACGGACAGAATTCCGTGTGCCTGGGCGTGGCGACGGACGGCAAGGTGTCCGCGCGGCTGGGCTGCGAGAAGACGCGCTGGAACGGCGAGATCCTGCAGCTTTGGGACGACATCACCGACGACGGCGAGCTGACGTTGAGTGCGCCGGTCGGACATTCGCGTCGTCCGCTCGGCGCGCTGGCGGTGAAGAAGACGCTGGCCGCGCGCGCGAAGGCGTCGTTCACGTTCTACGTGACCTGGTATTTCCCGGCGAAGAGCGGCTGGAGCAGCCGTCCGGAGAAAGAGCGCAACTGGTATTCGACGCGCTACCACGATGCGTGGAATGAATTCCTGTTGATCGCGCCGCGCATCCCGGAACTCGAAAAGCGCACGCGCGCGTTCGCCTCGGCATTCGCCGCGTCGTCGTTGCCGACGGAAGTGAAAGACGCGGCGCTCTCGACGGCGGCGGTGTTGAAGAGCCCCACGGTGTTCCGCATCGCCTCTGGCCATTTGATGGTCTATGAAGGCACGGGCGATAACTGGGGCAGCTGCGACGGCAACTGCACGCACGTGTGGAACTACGAGTATGCGACGGCCTACCTCTTCGGCGAACTGGCGCGTTCGATGCGCGATGTCGAACTCGTGTATGCGATGGAGGACGACGGCAAGACCTTCTACCGTAGCAACCTGCCGCTCGGGATGCGTCCGCGCGGCCATCGCGGCATCAGCATCACGGCGGCTGACGGACAGATGGGCACGCTGCTGCAGACGTATCGCGAATGGCAGCTGTCGGGCGACGACGCGTTCCTGAAGAAGTACTATCCGCTCGCGAAGAAGGCCCTTGCGTTCGCCTGGAAGCCGGAGGCGGAAGCCGGCTGGGACGTTGACCGCGACGGTCTGATGGAAGGCGCGCAGTTCAACACGATGGACTGCTGGTACTATGGTCCGAATCCGCTGTGCGAATTCTGGTATCTGGGTGCGCTGCGCGCGGGCGAGGAGATGGCGAAGGCGATGGGCGATACGGCGTTCGCTGCCGAGTGCCGCCGTCTCTTCGAGAGCGGCCGTGCGCTGACGGACAAGATGCTGTTCAACGGCTCGTTCTACAAGCAGATCGTCTATAAGCCGAACACGAAGACGCCGGTCGACCCGACCGACCCGAAGAGCGGCGCGCCGGATCTGCAGGTGGGCGAAGGCTGCGAGGCGGACGCGCTCGCGGGACAGAACATGGCCTGGACGCTCGGACTGGGCGACCTCGCGAACCGCGCGAACATCAAGAAGAACCTCGAAACCGTGGCGACGAAGAACTACCTCGCCGATTTCTCCGACCACTTCACGAACATGCGCGGCTACGCGATGGGCGACGATGCGGGTCTGATGAATACGTACTATCCGGACGGGAAGCGTCCGCTGATTCCGTATCCGTACTATTGCGAAGCCTGGACGGGTATCGAGTATACGGCGGCTGCGGGAATGAACCTGGTGGGAATGGACGCAGAGGCGTTGCGGACGGTGCGCGATGTGCGCAACCGCCACAACGGTTCGCGCCGGAATCCGTTCAGCGAGCCGGAGTGCGGACACTACTACGCGCGCTCGATGGCGGCGTGGAGTCTCGTCGTGACCTGGCCGGGCTTCCAGTATTCGGCGCCGTCGAAGACGATGAGCTTCGCCGCGAAAGACGGCACGTGGTTCTGGTCGACCGGCGGGGCGTTCGGCACGGCGACGATCCGGGGGGCGAACGTGTCGCTCAACGTGATCGAAGGCCGCCTGCCGAAAGGCCTGAAGGTCGTTGTATGCAAGTGAATGAAACAACCGTGAAATTTTGTTAACCAAGGAGAAGTCAAAATGAAGAAAATCGTTGTGATCGGCAGTACGGACATGGACATGACCGCCGTGGGCAAGACGATCCCGGTTCCCGGGGAAACGGTGCTCGGCATCAAGAAGTTCCTGATGTGTCCGGGTGGCAAGGGCGCGAACCAGGCCGTGGCCGTGGCGCGTCTCGCGGGCAAGAAGGGCGCGTGCACGTTCATTGGCAAGGTCGGTGACGATCGCTTCGGACGCGAGACGGCACCGCGCATGCGCAAGGAAGGCATGAACGTGAAGCTCGTGGTGGACAAGGAGAATCCCACCGGTACGGCGTTGATCTTCGTGGATGCGAAGGGGCAGAACGCGATTCTCGTGACGCTCGGTGCGAACGGCACGCTCTCGGCCGAAGACCTCGCGCCGTTCGAAAAGGAGATCACGTCAGCCGGCATTCTGCTGATGCAGCTTGAAACGCCGGTGCCGACCGTGTTGGCGGCGGCCGAGAAGGCGCATGCGGCTGGTGTGACGGTGATTCTCAATCCGGCACCGGCGCAGAAACTGCCGGCGGCGCTCTTCAAGAGCATCGACTGGGCGACGCCGAACGAGACCGAGGCGGAAATCCTGACGGGCGTGAAGGTCGTGGACGAGAAGACCGCATCTGCGGCGGCGGCCAAGCTGCTGAAGCGCGGCGTGAAGCATGTCATCATCACGCTCGGGTCGCATGGCTGCTATAGCTCGGACCTCGGGCGCATCCTGCCGGCGCAGAAGGTGAAGGCGATTGACACCGTCGCGGCGGGCGATACGTTCAACGGGGCGTTTGCCGTGGCGCTCGCCGAAGGGAAGAGCATCGAAGAGGCGATCGACTTCGCGCAGAAGGCGAGCGCCATCGCGGTGTCGCGTCCGGGGGCCCAGCCGTCCGTGCCGATGCGCAGCGAAGTCAAGTGAATGAAAGGCGAGGCTCAAGATGGAACTCAAAGAACTGGCATCAATGATCGACCACACGTTTCTCAAGCCGGCCGGCGAGGCCGATGCGGTGAAGAAACTCTGCCGTGAGGCGAAGAAGTACGAATTCGCGTCCGTGTGCGTCAACCCGGCGGAAGTGCCGCTGGCGGCGAAGCTGCTCAAGAAGACCTCTGTCAAGGTCTGCACGGTGATCGGCTTCCCCCTCGGCCAGGACAGCGCCTATGTCAAGTGCTTCAGCGCGCTGGATGCCGTCCGCATGGGTGCGCAGGAACTCGACTTCGTGATCAACCAGCGTCTGCTGAAGACGGATCCCGAGGCCTGCCTTGACGAGCTCAAGCTGATCATCGCCGCGTGCAAGGATACGCCGAATGCCATCGATAAGCCGGCGCCGCTGACGAAGCTCATCATCGAGTGCTGCAACTTGACGGATGAGGAGAAGGTGCTTGCGTGCAAGCTCGCGAAGGAGGCGGGTTTCGACTTCGTGAAGACCTCGACGGGGTTTGCCTCGGGCGGTGCGACGGTGGCGGATGTCAAGCTGATGCGCAAGACCGTGGGCAAGAAGATGGGTGTGAAGGCGGCCGGCGGCATCCATACGCGTGAAGAAGCCGAAGCGATGGTGAAGGCGGGTGCGACGCGTCTCGGTTGCTCGGCCGGTGTCGCAATCATGCGGGGAACGAAAAAATGAGTGAAAACAAGTTCGATCGTTCGAGTGCGCTTTGGGGCGCCGCTGCGGTGTGCGCGGTACTCGCGTGCTGCTCGGTGCGGACGGCGTGGGCGGATGATGCGCTCGCGGCGAAGTTTGCGGCGCCGCCGGTTGCGGCCCATCCGGAGACGTGGTTCCACCTGATCAACGGCAATGTGACGAAGGCGGGGTTGACGCTCGACCTGGAGGCGATTCAGCGTGCCGGTCTCTCGGGCATCCAGCTCTTCCACGGCAACATCGGTGGACGCGGCCTCTGGCCGGGCGTGACAGATCCTGTCTACTGCCTGAGCGAGAAGTGGGAAGACCACATCCGCTATGCGGCGACCGAGTGCCAACGCCTCGGCCTCACGTTCCGCATGCAGAACTGTCCCGGCTGGTCGATGAGCGGCGGCCCGTGGATCAAGGACGGCGAAGCGATGCGCAAGCTCGCCTATGCCCGTGCGTTCGTGCAGGGCGGGAAGCTTGTGAAAAAGCAGATCAAGATGAACGGACCCGATCTGCACAATGTCGCGACGGTCGCCTTCCGCGTGCCGGAAGGGGATATCTGTCCGTTCACGCACACCCCCGGGTTCTATTCGCCCAAAGGCGTGTCCGCGCCGGGTCCGCTGGAAGCGCAGTGGAAGGAACTCTTCCTCAAGGGGAAGGCCTTCCATCTGCCGGTGGCCCCGAAGGGCGGCTGGACGGTCGAACTCGACTTCGGCGGCGCGCCGCTGCGTACGATGGAACCGCCGGGGGTGAAGGCGTGGGCGAGTCCGCGCGTCTACCACGACGGCGTGAAGTGGACGATCACCCGTGTCGCACCCGACGGACGCGAGACGCAAGTCGGCAGCTTCAAGAATCCGCGTGCCACCTGGCAGGACGGCGGTAATTGGTCCATCGCGCTGCCGGACGATGCGCCGTACCAGAAACTGCGCATCACGATTGAAAATGAATATCCGATCAACCTCGGCAAGTTCACGTTCATCTCGCAGGCGCATCCGGACAACTTCGAGGGTGAATCGGGACGCAACCTGCGCTCGCTCGTGCGCCGCGATCCCGTCGCGCTCAAGTCGTCCGCCGCCGTGCAGGAGGTCCTCGACCTCACGGCGCAGACGGATGCCGAAGGCAATGTCACCTGGAACGCGCCCGAGGGCAACTGGGAAATCTTCCGCATCGTCCATGTGCGCGACAACAAGCGCAACGGTCCCGCGCCTGTCGAGGCGACCGGCTGGGAATGCGACAAGCTTTCGCCGCACGGCGTGAACGCGAGCTTTGCGGGCTACATCGGCAAGCTCACCGATCCGCAGAAGGGCGTGCTGAAGAACGGACTCCTCAAGGGCGCGCTCTTCGACAGCTGGGAATGCGTGACGCAGAACTGGACGCCCGGTCTCGACAAGAAGTTCGAGGCGCGCTACGGCTACAAGCTGCAGCCGTGGTTCCCGGCGATCATCGGCTATGTGGTGAAGGACCGCGAGTCGACCTCGCGCTTCCTGCGCGACTGGCGTGTGTTCCTCGGCGACCAGATCGAGAAGAACTTCTTCGGACGCGTTGCCGAACTCTGCCACGAGCGGAAGCTCGACATGTCCTTCGAGACGGCGTTCGGCGATGTCCTGCCGGGCGACATCCTCGGCTACTATCGCTATTGCGACGTGCCGATGTGTGAATACTGGCAGCCGAAGTCGCCGCTTGGACACGTCGGCGACAGCGACTTCAAGGATGTGCGGCCGACGGTCAGCGCGGCGAAGATGTACGGCAAGAGGCGGGTGGCGGCGGAAGCCTTCACGAGCTTCAAGCTCACGTGGAACGAAAGTCCGCGCTTCTTCAAGAGCTACCACGACGAGCACTACGCGCTCGGCGTGACGCATCCGGTTTTCCACACCTTCACGCACCATCCGCAGACGGACCTCAAGGCGCCAGGCACGAGCTTCGGCGGCGGCATCGGTTCGCCGTTCCTGCGGGGACAGACCTGGTGGCCGCGGATGAAGGCGTTCACGGACTACATCGCCCGCTGCACGGTGCTGGCCGAGTCGGGCGAGACGGTGAGCGACATCCTCTACTATCTGGGCGACGAAGCGAATGCGAAGCCGAAGTTCACGCTGGTTGACGTGCCGGAAAGCTATCGTTACGACTACTGCAACCAGGATGCGCTGCTCCATCGCCTCACGGTGAAGGACGGGCGCTGGACGCTGCCTTCGGGCGCGTCGTATGCGGTGTTGTGGCTGCCGGACTGCGAGAAGATGGTGCCGGAGACGCTGGAGGGCATCCTCCGTGGCGTCAAGGCCGGTGGCCGCGTGTGCGGGAAGCGTCCAAAGTCCATCGCCACGCTCGTGGGCGGCTGCGCGAACGAGGCCCGCTTCGCGAAGCTCGTCGCGGAAATCTGGGGCGGTGCGTATGCCGATCGCGTGAGCGAAGGCTCGCTCGTCGCGGCGTTGAAGGCGGCGGGTTGCCGGGGTGACGTCGAAGTCGTGTCGGATGACGGCACGGACTGGAACGGTCGCACGCGTGACGGCGCGAAGGGTCTTGTGTGGAGCCACCGCCAAGCGGGGACGCGCCACTGGTACTTCTTCGCGGCGCCGGCGGAACGCGGCTTCTCGGGCAAGGTCGTGCTGCGCAATGGCGCGGCGAAGCGCTGGACGCTGTGGGATGCCGTTACGGGCAAGACCCGCGCGGCGGCGGTGAAGCCGCGGGCGAATGGCGATGCGGAAGTCGCGCTCGCGTTCGCGCCGAGCGAGAGCGTGTTCGTCGTGTCGGATGGCGATGCGGTGAAGGCGTTGTCGGCGGTGCGTACGACGGTTGCGCTGGACGATGCGTGGAACGTGACCTTCGACAAGAAGGGCTGGGGACGCGACGAGGCGCTCACGCTGGCGAAGCTCGTACCGTGGTGCGAACTCGCGGGATCCGACGAGGCGAAGTCCTACTCGGGTACGGCCGTGTATCGCCGCACGTTCAACCTCCCCGAGGCGGGAGCTCAGACGATCCTCGATCTGGGTCGTGTGGAAGTGATCGCCGCCGTGCGGATCAACGGACAGAACGCGGGCACGGCGTGGACGTGGCCCTACCGTCTGGACGTGACGCCGTTCGTGAAGGCGGGTGCGAATACGATCGAGGTCGAAGTGACGGGCACGTGGCACAACCGTCTTGCCTTCGATAGCGGCCTGCCCGAAGAACAGCGCAAGACCTGGAGCCGGAATACCCCGAAGGCCGATGCACCGCGGGTGCCGTACGGCCTTCTGGGTCCGGTGAAACTCGAGGTCCGTTAAGGAGCCACACGTGCGAAATCGACCTTATCGATATAGACAGCCTTGATGGCGGAAGCCCCTTGGTCGTCAAAGCGTCCGGGGGCGATCCAAAGAACCTGGTTGTCGTTCAGCACGACACTGCCGACTTCGTACCATGCGTAGTCGGCAGTTGTTTTTTCCGTTGTGAGGGCCTTGGAAGTGACGGACTGCCGTTTGGCGAAATCGTAGATTCCGGTGGAGAAGGCCATGCCCGCACCCTGCTTCTCCACACGGACGCGAATGCGTACCCGATAGGTCTGGCCGGGTTCGTAGCCGATCCGGTCGAGGTGAAGTTGGGAGCACCACTCGTAATGGGTGTTGAACAGCTTCAGCGCCTTGCCGTCTGCCGCCTTCGGATCGTCCACGAACGTTCCCCAGGTGCCTTTGTTGAAGAGAGGCAAGTCGGCATCCTCCAGCTCGCCCGCACGCGGGGAAATGCGCGTCGTCGGTTTGGGCGCATTGACGAGCTTTTGCCAGGCCTGCAGGGTCGCGTTGTGCAGGTTGATGTTTTCGGAAAGACGGATCGTCTTGGCCTCGCGGAAGGTCGCGAGCAGCTTGCGGGCGAGGTCCTGCTGCTTGTGGAAGTCCGAGAAGTCCGGCGGCGTCTCCTTCAACCAGAGGAGTTTCGTGTATGATCGACGGAGGCGTTCAAGGCGCGTGTAGTCGACGGCGAAGGCGCTCATCCGTACGTTGTAGGAAGTGGCGGGGTCGTCCTTCGTCGCGGCGATCGCGCGTGCGTACTGGGCCGAGGCCCAGTCGAGAAATTCGTTGGAGAGAGAGCCGTGGGAGATGTCCACATTCTCGCGCAACGGCTGTGTGGGGACGGCGGACCAGGCACGTTGCCGTTTGTGGAGCTCTTCGCAGTAGGCGCGCACGAATGGGGCGCCCTTGCCGTAGTAGCCGTCAAAGAAATCCGCGAGCAGCGGTTCGAGCGGCTGGTCGGGATTCCACATGAGCTTGGCGAGCAGCCAGCCCTTGAGT
Organism: Kiritimatiellia bacterium; assembly: GCA_024405255.1. The sequence continues at coordinate 5,914 of JAKSOY010000101.1, read as the reverse complement.
TCGGCGAAATCGCCGTGGCGACCCTGGTAGGCGCCTTGCTCGAAGATTTCCTTCACGTTGTTGTCGCGGAAGAACTTGAGGTTGTCCTGCAGGGTGTAGACGTTCGCCATGGGGAAGCAGTAGTGGTGGAAGTCCGTCGTGTAGTCCCAGACGTAGAGCTGGTCCGTCTGGGTCTTCCAGCCGGCGATGTCGCGCAGGAAGTCGATGTTCTGCTGGTAGGGGCTCTGCGGAATCGGGCGTGCGAAGTCGCACTCGATCGTGCAGAGGCAGGGCACGACGTTGTGCCGAAGGCGCGTCTTCTTCGGCGGCTTGCGCGTATACTGGTAGGCGAGGGTTTCGATGATCACGTTCGGGAATTCCTTTTCCACGCGTTCGGCAACGGCATTCACGAAACGCACCATTGTGCCGGCGTGGCTTTCCTCCTCTTCGTCGATTGCCTTGCATTTGTCGCATTGGCAGAAGTGGTGCCAGTCGTTCTGGCTGACGCCGTAGAACTTGGCGGTCGGATCCTTGCGGATGCGCGCGAGCACGCGTTCCGTGACGATGCGCAGCACGTCGGGGTTCGTGAGACAGAGTTGGGTGCGTCCGTTGATGCGGCGTCCGTTTTCGAAGCTGAAGTATTCGGGATGCGTCGCGAAGAATTCGCTGGGCGGAACAAGCGTGTTGAACGTGTGGCTGCTGCTGAGTCCGCCGCCGAAGCGGAAGTCGTCGCCGCCGAATTTCGCGGGCACGGTCCTGCCGGTATGGTTGTAGCCGTTCACGCGGAGGCGGGCGCCGAAGTCGAGGTTTTGGATGTAGTCGTACCAGAAGGGTTGGCGCATGGCGAAGGCGGGTTTCTGGGTGTCGTTCAGCGTGGCCGGTACGCAGACGGCGTCGCGCGCGGGAATGCGGCTGTGCCACGAAGTGTACCAGCGGCAGCCGGCGTAGGTTTCGAGGATTTCGTAGGCGCCGTAGAGGATGCCGCGCCGGGGCGAACCGAGCACGACGAGATGCGGCGGTTTGGCCACGAGGCGGAAACCGTCGTCGCCCAGCGACTTCAGGTTGAAGGCGGGTTCTTTCAGGACGGCGGCCGTATGCGTGGTCGAGCCGAGGAGGATCGCCCGAGCCGGCAGCGGTGCGGCATCGGTGGCGATCGGCAGCTTTTCGCCGGTGACCTTGGCGAGGAAGGTCTGCAGTTCTTCGGCCGCGTATCGTTCGGCCTCGCTCGCCTGGGCGGGCGTGACGATGGTATAGCCGGCCGGCGTACCCCGTTGCGCGAGGGTCAACGTCGAGGCGGAAAAGCAAGTCGCTGCGGAAATCGCCGCGACAACCACGAGGGAGAAGTGTAGATTTTTCATGTCGACAGTATATCACCTTTGGACGGAAATGTAACTCGAAAAGTAAAAACGCCGTTTTCTACACGCTGTTTGAGAACAGTTTATATGTTTTTATTCCTTGATAATTTTTCTCCATTATGAGATAATAGAGGGAATCAATTTTAACACTAAAAAGGAACTCGTTACATGTGCGAAAAAGGATGCTCGCCGGCGGCTGCCGGCAAATTCGCCGAGCTTGACGCGTTCATCGACGGTCTGAAGCTGGACCTGAACGATGAGCGTCGGCGCGGACGTCTGATTCAGATTCTCCATCGCGCGCAGCATATCTTCGGATATCTGCCCCGCGAAGTACAGCAGCATGTCGCTGCGAAGATGCGCATCCCGGAGAGTGCCGTGTCGGGCGTTGTTTCGTTCTACAACTATTTCACGACGAAGCCCAAAGGCAAGTATGTTGTCAACGTCTGCCTCGGTACGGCTTGCTACGTGAAGGGGTCGGAGACTGTGCTGCGCGAAATCGAGCGCTACCTCGGCGTGCAGGCGGATACGAATCCGACGGCCGACGGTCTCTTCTCCATCAGCGCGCTCCGCTGCGTCGGTGCGTGCGGTCTTGCGCCGGTCATGATGGTGAACGACAAGGTCTATGGTAAGGTGACGCCTGCGAAGGCCGTCGAGATCATTAAAGAATATCAGGCGAAAGGCTGAGCTGAAAATGAATAAGATTACAAGCAAGGCCGATCTTGACGCCGCGTTCGAGGCTGCGAAGGGCAAGCTGGCCCTTCGTCTCGTGGCGGGTTCGATCGACTCCGAGAAGAAGGATATCCTCTGCTGCGGCGGCACGGGCTGCCATGCGTCCAACTCCAACGTCCTCATGGACAATCTCCGCGCCGAGATCAAGGCGGCGGGGCTTGAGGACAAGGTGCGCGTCATTCAGACCGGTTGCTTCGGCTTCTGCGCCCAGGGCCCGATCGTCAAGGTGATGCCGGACAACGTGTTCTACGTGCAGGTCACGCCGGAAGACGCGAAGGAAATCGTGCAGGAGCACATCGTCAACCACAAGCCGGTTGAACGTCTCCTCTACGTCGAGCCGACGCTGAAGGCCAAGATCAACGACTATGCGAAGATGCCGTTCTACGCGAAGCAGATGCGTATCGCGCTGCGTAACTGCGGCCTCATTGACGCCGAGAGCATCGAAGAGTACATCGCGAACGAAGGCTATCAGGGTCTCGCGAAGGCGCTTACGATGAAGCCGATGGACGTGGTGCAGGAAGTGCTCAACTCCGGCATCTGCGGTCGTGGCGGCGCGGGCTTCCCGACCGGCATGAAGTGGAAAATCGCGGCGGGCGTGCAGGCTGACGAAAAGTACATCGTCTGCAACGCCGACGAAGGCGACCCGGGCGCGTTCATGGACCGCTCGATCATGGAAGGCGACCCGAACTCGGTCGTCGAAGCCATGGCGATCGGCGCGTACGCGATCGGCGCGCAGAACGGTCTCGTCTACATCCGTGCGGAATATCCGCTCGCGGTGAGCCGTCTGCAGAAGGCGATCGACCAGGCGCGCGAAGTCGGCCTCCTCGGCAAGAACATCATGGGCACGGACTTCAGCTTCGACATCGAGATCAAGCTCGGCGCCGGCGCGTTCGTGTGCGGCGAAGAGACGGCCCTCATCCACTCGATGGAAGGCCAGCGTGGCGAACCCACGACGAAGCCGCCGTTCCCGGCGAACATCGGTGGCGGCTACTGGGGCTGCTCGACGAACGTGAACAACGTCGAAACGTATGCGTCGATCCCGGTGATCCTCACGAAGGGCGCCAAGTGGTATGCGAAGATCGGCAACTGGCAGCCTGAACTCGATGCGGACGGCAACTTCGTGAAGACCGTCTCGGGCAATGCGGGTACGAAGGTGTTCGCGCTCGCGGGCCAGATCAACAACGTCGGCCTCGTCGAAGTTCCGATGGGCACGACGCTGCGCGAGATCATCTACGACATCGGCGGCGGCATCTCCGGCGGACGCGAGTTCAAGGCGGTGCAGACGGGCGGTCCGTCCGGCGGCTGCATCACGAAGGAGAACCTCGATACGCCGATCGACTACATGAACCTCGGCAAGATCGGTTCGATGATGGGCTCGGGCGGCATGATCGTTCTGTCCGACAAGGACTGCATGCCCGCGATGGCGAAGTTCTACCTGGGCTTCACCAAGGACGAAAGCTGCGGCAAGTGCACGCCGTGCCGTATCGGTACGCGTCGCATGCTGGAAATGCTCGAGAAGATCTGCGATGGCAACGGCACGGAAGAGATGCTCGTCGAACTCGAAGACCTCGCGAACACGATCAAGGATACGGCTCTCTGCGGTCTCGGCCAGACGGCGCCGAACCCGATCCTCTCCACGCTGCGTTACTTCAAGGACGAGTACATCGCCCACGTGCGTGACAAAAAGTGCCCGGCGGGCACCTGCACGAAGCTCTACAACCTCACGATCACCGATGCCTGCATTGGCTGCACGAAGTGCAAGCGCAACTGCCCGGTCGGCGCGATCACGGGCGAGCTCAAGCAGAAGCACGTCATCGACACGAAGAAGTGCATCAAGTGCGGCGCCTGCATCAGCGGTTGCCCGAAGCAGGCGATCATCAAGGAGTAATCGAAAATGGCAAACGTTTCTGTTATCATCAATGGCACCAAGGTTGAGGTGCCCGCCGGCTCGACGATCCTCGACGCTGCGAACAAGATCAATGTGCACATCCCGACCCTCTGCTACTGCAAGGACGTCGGTTGCGGAACCTCGAACAAGCCGGCTTCGTGCCGTCTCTGCGTGGTCGAAGCCACGGGCATTCGCGGTCCCCGCAAGATCCTCGTGCCGGCTTGCGCGACCCCGCTCAGCCGTGACGGCGTGGAAGTGTGGACGAACTCGCTGCGTGCGCTCAAGGCGCGTCGCACGGTCATGGAGCTCCTGCTCTCGGACCACCCGATGAACTGCCTCACCTGCACGAAGAACCAGGACTGCGAGCTGCAGAAGCTCGCCGCCGAGTTCGGCATCCGCGAGATCAAGTTCAAGGGCGAGCGCAACGACTTGCCGCTTGACGTTTCGCCGGCTCTCGTGCGCGATCTTTCCAAGTGCGTCATGTGCCGCCGTTGCGAAACGGTGTGTAACAAGGTGCAGACCGTCGGCGCCCTCACGGGCAACGGCCGCGGTTTCAAGGCGAAGGTCGGTACGGCGTCGATGATTCCGCTCGCCGATTCGAGCTGCACGTTCTGCGGTCAGTGCGCGAACGTCTGCCCGACGGGCGCGATCACGGGCAATAGCTACGTTTCCAAGGTCTGGCTCGCGCTGCACGATCCGTCCAAGACGGTTATCGTTCAGACCGCGCCGGCCGTTCGCGTGGGCGTGGGTCAGGAATTCGGCTTCAAGCCGGGCGAGCCTGTGACGGGCAAGCTGGTGGCGGGCCTCAAGCAGCTGGGCTTCGACAAGGTGTTCGATACGGACTTCTCCGCCGACCTCACGATCATGGAAGAGGGCCACGAGCTCGTCGAGCGCGTGAAGGCGGGCAAGAACCTCCCGATCCTCACGAGCTGCTGCCCGGGCTGGATCAACTTCCTCGAACATCACTATCCGGACCTCCTCGACATCCCGTCGAGCTGCAAGAGCCCGCAGCAGATGTTCGGCGCGATCGCGAAGAGCTACTACGCCGAGAAGATGGGCATCGCCCCGAAGGATCTCGTCGTCGTCTCCATCATGCCGTGTCAGGCGAAGAAGTACGAGGCGGCGCGCCCCGAATTCACGCACGACGGCGTGCGCGATGTCGACTTCGTGGTGACCACGCGCGAACTCGTCGCGATGTTCCACGAGGCGGGCATCAACCTGCAGAACCTCGAAGACGCGCAGTACGACAGCCCGCTCGGCGAATCGACCGGCGCGGCGGTCATCTTCGGCGTCACGGGCGGTGTGCTCGAAGCGGCGCTTCGTTCCATCCATACGATGCTCACGGGCGAGAACCTCGCGGGCGACGCGATCAACTTCCGCGCGGTGCGTGGTCTTGACGGCGTGAAGGAAGCGAAGGTCGAAGTTGCGCCGGGTCTCTCGGTCAACGTCGCGATTGCCTCCGGCCTCGGCAATGCCCGTAAGGTGCTGGACATGGTTCGCGCCGATCGCAACCGCTTCCAGGCCATCGAAATCATGGCCTGCCCGGGCGGCTGCATCAACGGTGGCGGCCAGCCGCTCATCCACGAAGATCGTAAGGAGACGCTTGAGCTCCGTATGAAGGGCCTCTATGACGAAGACGCCGGCAAGCCGATCCGTCTCTCGCATGAGAACCCCGACATCAAGAAGCTCTATGCTGAATACCTCGGCGAACCCGGTTCGGAGAAGGCGCATCACCTGCTCCACACGGTGTATCACGAGAATCCGCGTGCGTAATTCATTCGCACCAGCAAATGAAAACGGCGTGCCCCCTTGGGGACACGCCGTTTTTTAGTTGAAAATGAAAAATGGAAAATGCGCACTGGACTGTCTTCATTCGGACATCCGTTAGACAATAGACCGCATCGCAGGTCTAATCCAAAGGAAGCCGTTCCGACAGGCTTTGCCCCATTATCAAAATCAATCC
>JAKSOY010000100.1 GCA_024405255.1 Kiritimatiellia bacterium | reverse complement strand
AAGGGATGTCAGATTGATCTCCTGATTCAGACCGAACGGACGCTTTTCGTCGTCGAAATCAAGCGACAGACGAAAATTGACGGTTCGATCATTTCTGAGGTGGAGGCGAAACTCAAGGCGTTCAAGCACAGTAGGCGCATGTCCGTCAGAACTGCGCTTGTCTACGACGGGGATCTTGTCGCGTCCGTCCCTGCGTCAAGGTTCTTCGACTTTCTGATTCCGGCAAAGGAACTTTTTTTTCGGGAAGTGTGATATCCAAGGTTCTGATTCTACGATTTTGAAGACTTGTTATTTGTGAAATTGGCCTATGTGATATTCGATTGGATAGTTCCTATAATATTTTACAAAATCTGTTTGGGGTGAAAGTTGTTGAAAACCGACGGGCCGATCTTGCGAAGAAAGTATTTTTGTTTTCATAATTGAAAAATAACTGCGTGTTGCTGAAGATGCTGTGGCAATTTGCTGTTGCGGCAGGTTTGTGGTCTTTGAGATTAAGGTGAATGGCACGCCTTGTGCTATGAATATTCAGTCGCTGGTGTAGCCTACGGCAGGCACATACTTTAGGGGTATGATTTCGTTGGTTCGAGTCCAGCCTCCAGCGACACTGATTCGGGTGTAGCTCAATGGTAGAGCATACGGCTGTTAACCGTACGGTTGCTGGTTCGAATCCAGCCACCCGAGCCAATATGAAGGAATGCAGAAAATGAAAGTCATCAAAACCAACGACACGATTCACCTCTATCGAGATGATGTTGAGACATACGATCGGATTCCAGTTGGAACGTACACGATTTGCTTTGCCAAGACCGTGGGTTTCTATCTTATGACCCGGAGTGATATGACCGTGGAGGAGAAAATCTACGGTTGCCATCCTGAGAAGGCGCGCAAGGTATTGGCGGCGTTTAAGGATTTCAACCGCAGTCTGGGAGTAATCATGAGCGGGGCTAAGGGAATCGGGAAATCCGTTTCGGCCAAGCTGATTGCGTCCGCGGCGATCTCCGACGGGATGCCGGTTATTGTTTGCGACCAATATATTCCTGGCATCGCTTCGTTCATTGAGTCCATTGAGCAGGAGGTGATGATCCTGTTCGACGAGTTTGACAAGGCTTTTGTGAAAACGGACGATGACGATCCGCAGGCGAGCATGTTGAGTCTTTTTGACGGTACCGCCATGGGCAAGAAGCTCTATGTGGTGACCTGCAACTATTTGAATGGACTCAATGACTATCTGGTCAATCGTCCTGGGCGTTTCCATTACCACTTCCGATTCGATTATCCGGATGCGGATGGCATCCGCGAATATCTTCGTGACAAGGTGACGGAAGAAGGTCTAGATCAGATTGAAGACGTCGTGAGCTTCTCCAAGAAAGTCGATCTCAACTACGACTGTCTGCGGGCAATCGCGTTCGAAATCAATCATGGTGCGACGTTCGCGGAGGCGGTCAAGGACCTCAACATCGTCAACCTTGACGAGGAACGATACACACTTGTGCTGCGCATGACGAATGGGGTGACGTTCCAGGACTCATCCGTTTGCATCGACCTCTTCGACAAGGGTGCGCGTGTACGTACCTGGATGTACCGCAACGGATCCGGTTGCGGATGCAATGTGGAGTTCTGCGTTGGCGATGTACAGCTGGACATGATGAGCGGAAAACTCTCGGTCGCGAAAGATCGTATCTGTGTGGACAATCCCTATGACGACGATGACGAGCTTAAAGCCCGCGAGCGTTGGGAGAAGGAGATGCACCCTGAGAGTCTGACGATTTACCGCAATCGCGCCAAGTCGCTTCACTACCTCGTGTGAGGTTCCACCGATGATCATGTAAAAATGAGTAGATTGAAAGGAGTGTGTATGGAGAAGATGGCAGAGAAGTTTGATGTTAATCAGGGTCACGGCAATCACAATGACTGCCTGTTCGGGTCCCCGGGGGGGGATAAACCCGAGATGGCCGAGTGGATTTGCAAGATCGTTCCGAAAAGCGAGATTTGCGGCAGAACTGAAAACGCGATTCCGTGCGCTCTGGGTAATGGCCTGCCCGAGCGGTTGCCGTTTGTCCTTTTGACGAGCGATAGGGGGAAAGTTAGACTTCAGATGCTGGTCGGGGTGGTGGAGCCGGGGAAACATAACACTTTGATTTCCGCCTATCCGGAATGTGATGGAGCGACGGTTGAGGTGGTTCTACGTGAAATTCATGAGTGGTCCAATGGTGTCGAGGCTACGTTGGAGGGAACGATGCTCGGCGAGGGAGAGGATGAACGCCGTGTCGCTTTTTTCGACACACGCTACGCGATGCAGAAGGGGAAGTATGTGATCGGCAATCGTTATCGCTTCAAACTTGCGGCACTTTGTTATGAAGATGGTGGGATATTGCCTCCGGCAGAACGGAAGATCGTCGTTTCGGGTGAACAGGCAGAGCGGATTTACAGGGCTTTGGGACAAGAGCCGGAACGTGGGTCGGATGGTGTGGTGAAACCGTGGATCGCGGATCAATCTATGGGTACGGCCTATTGGTCTTCGTCCGATGCATATCCTGACGATGCGTTTTTCCAGTCGCCTGTGTTCGAGCGTGTGGGCCTAACGAAAGCATTTGATCGACGGTATTTTGTTTTTTCAATCGCAATAGCCAGATCGACATTGCAGGAGGCGCTTGAAGTGCGGATTCCGCTCTATGCGCGTTCGGAGATCTTCGCTACACGTCCTCACAAGGGCGATCCGATTCGTGGACACATGTGGTTGCACGGATATCTGATTGACGAGGTGATGAATGAAGCGGGGGTGGTGTGATGAAGGGAAATATGTGCAGGCGCTTGGTGCCGAAGAGAAGAAGCCGAACCGTCGCATTGAACACGGAACACGGCGGAGGGAATTGGAGGATGCCCGACACGTTATGTGGATGTGCGCCCTAAGATTTGCATCAATCCCCTAGGCTTGCCGAGTCCTATGTCGGGAAATCCTTTAGAGCGATATATGGTTGACTTTTTCCGTTAAACGGCGGAATATATGGTTGACTTTTTACGGAAAAGGGCGTATGATATGGTTGATGTTTCACAAGAGGGGATGCAGAAATGTATTTTCAGCGGGAAATCGATTCGTATCTTAAAAAATGGAAGTCAGAAACGCCACTCAAACCGCTTTTGCTTCGTGGCGCGCGGCAGGTGGGAAAATCCTCCGCCGTACGCGAATTTGCGAAGGTGTTTGATTATTACATCGAGGTTAACCTTGAACTCGAAGGTGATGCTCGGGTATTGTTTGATTCGGGACTTCCTGTTGATGAGATTGTACGTCGGTTGTCGCTCTTGCGCGGCGTGCCGATTGCCGAAGGGCGGACGCTGATTTTCATTGACGAAATCCAGGCGTCGCAGGCGGCCATCCATTCCCTTTGGGCTTTTAAGGAGAAACTCGGAAATCTACATGTGATTGCGGCCGGATCATTGCTTGAGTTCGCCTTGCGCAAAATGTCCTCGTTTGGCGTGGGACGGATCAAGTCGCTGTTTGTGTATCCTTTTTCATTTGATGAATTCCTGACGGCCTGTGGACATGCCGCCTGGATCGATGAAAAGAGGAATGCCGGGGGAAAGCCGCTCTTTGATGCCTTGCATAATGATTTGGTCGAGGCGTTTCGGATGTTTCTGATCGTCGGGGGCATGCCGGAATGCGTTGCACACTGGGTGGCGCATCGGGACTATCTGCGCGTTGGTGAGATACAGGCCGATTTGATCCAGACGTATTTCGACGATTTTTCCAAGTATGGCGACAGGATCGATCCCCAGGTGCTGCGTGCGACCCTGATGAGTGTGGCGCGTCAGATAGGTGGCAAGTTCGTCTACAGTGAAAATCAAGATGGGTTTCGAGGTGAAAGAATCAAGGCGGCACTTGATCTGCTTGTTGCGGCAGGGATTGTCGTGCCTGTCCTGCATACTGCGGCGAACGGTCTACCGCTCGGGGCAGAGGTCAATCTCAAGTTCAGCAAGTATCATTTTCTGGACAGCGGACTTTTACTGAAGGCATTGGGATTGAACCTGCAGAAGAACGAACAGCCGGCGGCACGGCTTTTGTCGATGACAGCTGCGGAGCTAGTCAATAAAGGCGAGGTGTCGGAAATGGTTGCCGGACTGGAATTGTTGAAGTACGCCGAACCATATGTTCGTCATGACCTCTACTATTGGTGCAATCTCAATCGTTCGGCCAATGCGGAAGTCGATTATGTCATCGAGCGCGATATGAAGGTGACTCCGCTGGAGGTAAAGGCGGGTACAAGGGGGAGTATGAAGAGCCTCCGCTATCTGATGGACCTGAAGGGCATCGAAAGCGCGGTGCGGACATCCCTTGAGAATTTTTCAAAGTTGGACAAGGTCGAAATCATACCGCTTTATGCATTGTCGAACTTATTTGTGGAGTGAACACATGTACACAGCCGAAGGAGTGAAGCGAAAGTCACTTCTTCGTGAGGAAAACGGCATCAGCACGCTCAATGGCGCCTTCGTCGTACCCGAGGGGGCGTCGGTGACGATGGATACCGCCCAGGCGGTCGTTCTGACGGGCGCCTTCGAGCTGAACGGCACGCTCGCGCAGCAGCAGAAGGTGAATGCGCTCGTGTTCGGCGGGCGGGTGAGCGGCAACGGTACGCTTACGGGTTCGAATGTGCATTTCTGGCATGACACCGACAACTGCTGGGTGATGGCGGCGGACGACCACGGGTTCACGTCGAAGATCGACGTCTCCGGCGTGACGGATCCTGGTTTCCTCGAGCATTTGAAGCGCATCGAACTCACCTACACCGGTACGGAGGGCAGCAAATGCTTCCCGATCGCGCCGGCGAAGGGCGAGCGCGGTGTCTTCACCATTATCCCCGAAGCGGGCGGCGGCGTGATCTACCAAACCGCCGGCACGGTCCTCTTCGTGCGCTGATTACGATTGCATGGGGACAGTTCCCAGTTGATTTGGTGTTACCTCGGTCATCGTTGGTGATGATTGAAACGCGGCAAAATGTTGTTAACGAACTGAGATTTAGTCCCGTTTTGCGTCGATTTCTGTTCCAATATTGACAGAATCTACTTATTCTGGTACAATTGTGACAGAAATTCTGGAGGATTTGTCATGATTGGTCGGCAAAAGGAAGTTGATGAACTTATACGAATGTACGAGTCGGACGAGTCCGAATTCGTTGCGGTCTATGGGCGTCGGCGTGTAGGGAAAACCTATTTGATACGTGAGACGTTTGCAGATCGTTTTGCCTTTCGTCATGCGGGTCTTGCAGATGAAGGGTTGAAGAACCAGCTCAAGAATTTTCATCAGTCCCTGCTCGAGGCGGGGTGTTCGGTGAAGGTGTGTCCACGAAGTTGGATCGATGCCTTCGCGCTTTTGAAGAAGACGTTGGGTGAAAAAGGGACGGGGCGGAAGATCGTTTTCATCGACGAGATGCCGTGGTTGGATACGCCGCGCTCGGGATTTGTTTCAGCCTTGGAAGCCTTTTGGAACGGGTGGGCGTCAGCGCGCAAGGACATCCTTTTGATTGTCTGCGGTTCGGCGGCTTCGTGGATGGTCAAAAATCTGCTTAGGAACCGAGGCGGATTGCATAATCGCGTGACCTGCCGGATTCGTCTTCTTCCGTTCACCCTGGGCGAATGCGAGGCGTTTGTGAAAGAGCGGGGGCTTGCGATGACGCGGCTAGACATCGCCGAGTGTTATATGGCGTTGGGTGGAATACCCTATTATTGGCGGTACTTGGACAAACGATTTGGAGTGGCGGAAAATATCGATCGATTGTTCTTTGTACCGTCGGCGCCGCTGGGGGAAGAGTTCGTGGAACTTTATGCCTCGCTTTTCAAGAATGCGGCTCTACACAAAAAGGTCGTCGAGGCGTTGGCGACCAAAAAGGTCGGTATGACGCTGGCCGAAGTGGCCGAAGCTATCAAAGTCGGGGTTTCAGGGAAACTCACCGAGGTTCTGGCCAACTTGGAATGGAGCGGGTTCATTCGAAAATATGCCGTGTTCGGGAGCAGGAAAAAGAATGCGGTCTATCAATTGATGGACAATTTTACGCTTTTCCATTTCCGTTTTTTAACAGGGGCGTCGAATGGAGATCCACATTTCTGGACGTCCACCGTTTCGTCTCCGATTCAGCACAACTGGCGGGGGCTTTCTTTTGAGATGCTGTGCCTGCAACATGGAGAAGCCATACGAAAAGCGCTTGGTGTCGGCGGTGTTCACGTGGGGATGTCGGCCTGGCGCCATGTCGGCGACGCGGTTTATCCTCAAGGTGCGCAGATCGACCTGCTCATCGATCGATCCGACAATGTTATCAATGTCTGCGAAATGAAATATTCGGCTGCCGCTTATGCGCTTGACAAAAAGGAGGCCGATCGGCTCGTCACACGGATGGAAACTTTCCGTGTTGTATCGAAAACGAAAAAGGCGCTCCATCTGACGCTCGTGACGCCGGGAGGTGTTGTCCACAATTCCTATTGGCATCGCATCCAGTCAATCGTCACGCTCGACGATCTGTTCGTGACGGTCTGATTACATGAGGATAGTCCCCGTTTGATTAACCGCCGACATTCTGATTGACCTTCCTTCGTTGATGTGTTAAACTTCCCGTCATCGAAGTTTGGGAGTTCATCATGAGAAAAACATCTGCTCTGCTGATTGCAGCTTTCGCGCTCGTTGGCTCGATGCGCGCGCTTCAGGCTGTCGATACCTATGCCTACGAGATTCAGTATCTCGAATCGACGGGTGTGCAGTTCATCGACACCGGCATCAAGCCGACGTCGAAGACGATGTTCAAGGGCACGTATCAATATGTGTCGCAGTGCAAAGGCGCGGGCGGGAACTGCGACATGATCGCCGGCGTGCGCACGACGAGCGCCGCGGCGACGCGCTACTATCCCGTGTCGCTGAACAGTGCCTTCCCGAACGAGCGCTATGTGCTGTCGTCGCAGCAAGGCGCGGTGAACTATTCCTCCGCAACCCGCCACGACATTGTCTTCAATGACGGCAGTCGCCGCGTGTGGTTGGATGGTAAGCTCATCTACACCTTCTCGTCTTCGTTTGCCAATGCCTCGCGCAACCTCTATCTCTTCGCCGGCAATTCCGAGCAGACGGCCAAGCCTGGTAATGCGGACTGGTATGCGAACGCGCGCATCTACGGCTGCGAAATCTGGGAAGGGGAGGTGCTTGTGCGCCACTTCATTCCGGTGGTGGACGCAAACGGCGTCGCCTGCATGTTCGATACGGTTTCGCAGACGCTCTTCCGTAACGGGCGGACCGACGCCAGTACGGCGCCGTTCAAGGCGGGTCCGCGCAAGGCCGCCTACCTGTATGAAACGGAATTCCTGAAGGCGACCTCCGGTACGGAATACATCGACACGGGCGTCTATGCGAACTCGAACGTCGAAACGCGTGTGGGATACCGCTACGACGTCGTGACCCAGCCGGGCAACGCCATGATCGGCGGTTCGCAGTCGCCGGATCGCTACTATCCCATTTCGCTCACAGGTACGAGCGCGCTCAAGAACGAACGCTATGTATGGGGAACGCAGCAGTTCGAGAAGACGCTTCCATCCCTGTGTCACCACGAAGTCATCTTCAATGACGCGAACCACAAGATCTGGCTGGACGGCAATTTCGTGGGCACGGGAACGGTGCAGGTGCGGCAGTCCACGCGCCCGATGCTGATTTTCGCGGCCAGCCAGACAGCTTCGCCCTATCACAACTGGCACGCCAAGGCGAGTGTGTGGCATTATGAAATCTACGAGAAGGGTCTCCTCGCCCGGGCTTTCATTCCGGTGGTGGACGAAAACGGCGCGGCCTGTTTCTATGATCGCGTGTCGAACGCACTTTTCAAAAACCAGGGGACCGGATCATTCACCCCGGGCCGCATCATCTCGCCCGTCGTGACGCTCGACCTTTCCGCGCGCACCGACCTCGCGGCGAATCTGAAGGTGCTCGCCTGGACGCTGACCCCCGCGCCGACGACGCGTTTCGTGCTCGATGCGACGACGGCCCAGGCATGGGATGTGGAACGGCGGGTGGACGGCGCCTACCTCGTTGCCAAGGATCCCGCGATTCCGCTCACCGCCTCCTGGACGGGCACGGCGGGCGATGGCAACGCGACGAATCCCGCGAACTGGCTCTGCAAGGATGCGGGCGGTTCCCCGCTCACGGACGCGCTTCCTGCGGCACGCACGGTCATTGAAGTGACGGGCGCGACGTCGATCCCGCTCGCCACGCTCCCGCCCTGCCAGGCGGTGACGTTCGCCGGTACGGTGCGCCTTACGGCGGACTGCGATTGGCAGGGCCTCGGCACGTTTGTCGTTCCTGACAATCTCACGATTGATCTTGCCGGCCACAACCTCACGCTCGCGGGCTTTGTGACGCGGCCTGCCACTTATGCAACTTTTACTGATACTTCTGCCGCCGGCGCGGGCGGTACGTTGCGCGTCGTCGTGAACGACGAGCTCATCCGAAACGAAAACGTGCGGCTCTCGGGTTCGCTGCGGTTTGTGAAGGATGGCCCCGGTACGTTCCTCGCGGCGCGGGCCAATCAATCCTACACGGGCGGCACGGCGGTCCTCGGTGGAATCCTGAAATCAGAAACAGGTGATGACGTCTACAATCGCGCCTTCGGCTTCGATGCGGCGCGTGACGAGACGCGCATGGAAATCGGCGCCGGCGCCATTTTCGATTTGAACGGCACCGTGAACGGAAAGTTTGCCTACACGCTTGCCGGCGGTACGCTGATGAACGGTGGCAGCCGTGTGCGTTCCGATTGGAACCAGGTGGTGACGAACGCGATCGACCTCGTCGCGAACTCCGTCGTGAGCAACCGCGATTTCGCGCTCATCGCGCCGAGCTGGAAACCGGTGACGGTGAAGATGAACGGCAACACGCTGCGTTCCGCCACTGTGAGTTCATCAGGTAACGTGTTCTCTTTCGCGAATACGACTTTCGAGGGCGAGGGGACGATTGAAGTCCAGAGCGGCTGGATCGGGCCGACGAATGCAAACTACGCCTGCATTGGACGGAACTTGACTTTGTCCTACGCGGGGACGGCCGGCGGAATTTGGCTGCGGGCGCCGCTGACGGTTTCCAATTTCATCTTCCGGGCGCAGGCCATTTCGGGAAGTTCGCTGCTGACGATTCTCGGGCGTTACCACGTGAAATCGGACAAGCCGGACAACCATCCGAACATTGCCCTTGCCTCTGGCGCGACGCTGGATCTGCACGAACTCACCGGCGCGCAGTTCCCGTTCAAAATCCAGTCGCCGTTGAATTCGACCTATGTCCAGTTCCCCGAGGATGGTCGCATCACGATCGATCTCGCGGGTTCGGCGTCCGCCACGAACGGCCTTCATGTGCTCGCCTGGCATCAATCGACGACCTTTGCCGGTTCGCCCTGCGAGTTCGACTTCGTGCTTGATGCGACGACGGCATCGGCGGGTCTTATGCTTGTACGCAAGACGGACGGACTCTATCTCGTCACGCGCGACGATCGTGCCGTGAAGACGGCGGAGTGGACCGGAGAGGCGGCAAATGGCGACGTGAACGATCCGGCGAATTGGTCCTGCACGGGCTTCGACGGCGCTCCCGTCACCGGCGTGCCGGGTCCGCTCACGACGATTCTCGTCAGGAACACGACATCGCTCACCTATTCCGACCAGCTCGTCTACGGGCGCTTCCTCGTACGCGGCGCGGTGGAACTGGCGGGGGACTGCGACTGGCGCGGATTCGGGTCGCTGTTCCTGGGCACGGGCACGGTCATTGACCTAAAGGGACACGATCTCACGCTCTGCAACTACACGGGAACGGTGGAAGTGCAGGTCGACCAGTTCCCGATCGGCTTCACCGATTCGAGTGAACAGGGCGGCACGTTCACGCTCGATCTGGCCGAGGGCGCCACGCTGAGCAACAATCGTCCGTCCTTCTCGGGGTCGCTCAAGTTCATGCTCACGGGCAACGGTTCCTTTGGATCGAACCGTTCGCAATCCTACACGGGCGGCACGGAGGTGAGGGGCGGACGTCTGTTCCCCTACATGGCCGGCACGAGTACGCCCTTTGGCGACACGAATGCGACGATCGTGGTGCGCGAAGGGGCGACGTTCGATTTCAACGGCAAGGCCGGCTTCCAGAACTATTCGTTTGTCCTTGACGGCGGCACGCTCGCGAACAACGCCGGCGATTTGTCGGGTTCGGCGGTGGTGAAGGATTTCGTGCTGACCAAGGACTCGATTCTCTCCGTCCCCAGGGGTCTGCAGATCGGTACGGGCGCGGCCGACAGTTGCCTGGCCCTCAACAATCACGAGCTTACCGTGAATCTGAGCGGGGGCACGAGCCTGAGGTTCAACGTGGCCGCGATTTCCAACGGAGTCGTGCGCGTGACCGATGGCGGCACGCTCTTCACACCGCGGATGATCGATGCGGCCACCTGTACGTTCGATCTCGCGTGTGCGAGTACGTTGGACCACCCGTGCGTGGTGAGCAATCTCGTCAATCGCTGGAGCGGGCGCGAGGGAAGCGTAACCTACGGTGGGGGAATGTCGGCTTACAAGGTGCTTGATACATTCACGCCCGTGTCGAACAGCTTCTGCAATGTCGAATTGCAGAATGGTGCGACGCTCGACTTGCGGGGACAGGAAGGAACGTGGTCCACCAAGAGCGTTTGCGATGAGCATGGCGTGCAATATCTCACGGTCGCGCCCGGGGCGTCCATCGCGATCGACGTGACGGGCCGCACCGATCTCACGAACGGGATGCAACTCGTGAGCTGGGATATGCCCGAGGCGCTGCACCGTTGGAGTTTCAACGGCGACTGGTCCGATTCGGTGGGCGGAGTAACGGCGATGCCGCAAGGAACGGCACGACTGGAAAACGGCGGTGTCGCGCGCACGCTCGGCGGAACGCACGGGTCGTCGTACATCGATCTCGGCACCACCTTGACGCTGCCCACGAACGAGGCGGTGACGGTGGAAATGTGGGTGACCGAACACTCGTTCCAGAAATGGGCGAAGCTGCTCATGGTCGGTACCGTGGCGGGGAAGAGCGACTTCGCATTTGGCGGATGCAATGCGAGCGGAGCGTCGTGTGATTTTACCATTTACGGTGCCACGGGTAACCGGGCGGGGGCGGATAAAGGGGCGCTCTCGCTCGATCGGCGCTATTACCTCTCGGCGGTGATCCATACGCGGAATTCCGCCGATCAGACCACGGTGATCTGGCGTTGCCATGATGCGACGACGGGCGAGGAACTCTATCGGATGGATTCCGGCAAGATGGCTTGGAACCTGGGGCTCATCAACGAGGTGCCGTGGAAGCTCGGTTGGTCGGCTTGGTCTGCCGATAACGACGCTGATGCCTCCTTCGACGAAGTGCGCATCACGCGTGGTGCGTTCACGGAAACGGAACTCGCCGCGAGCCTCCTCGCCGGACCCGATACGTATGTGGCCAATCGCCGCAGTGCCTTCATGCCCCAGCTTGTGAAGGCGGGCGCCGGTCGTCGTTTCGTCTGTGCGACGAAGGACGACGGCATCTATCTCAAGGTGAACGAATTCATGATTCTGTTGAGGTGAGATTGTAATGAAACAGTTGAAGCTTTCTCTTATAGGCTTTTTCTCGGCGCTCGCGGTGTGCGGCGCGGAGACGAAGCCGTATTGGTTTGAAGTCGAGTATCTTCAGTCGAATGGACGGCAATACGTCGATACGGGCGTGAAGGCCGCGACGAATGTGACGACCACGGTGAGCTACGCCTACTTGGGCTTGGTACCGGGATCGGAACGGCTCGACATGATCGGCGGCGCGCGGTCGAAGGCGGGGAACGTGTCGCGCTACTATCCCGTGTCCCTCTTGGGCGGGGTGTGCAAGGAACGCTACGTGTTCGGACATCCCACGTTCACGCGGGATTTCCCGCGTGCGACGCGGCGCGAGGTCGTCTTCAACGATGCGGCGCGCCGCGTGTGGGTGGATGGCACCTGCGTGGGCACGTTCACGAACGCCTACCAGGAAATCGACCGCACGATGCTCATCTTCGCCGCGAATTCCGAGAAGGGCGCCGACTGGTTCTCGGCGTCGCGCATCTGGCGCTATGCGATTGCGCGCGCAGGGAAGCCCGTGCGGGACTTCGTGCCGGTGGTGGACTTCTCGGGCGAGCCGTGCTTTTACGATCGCGTCTCGGGCGCGCTCTTCCGCAATGCCGGACGCGGACGTTTGACGGCGGGTCCGATCCGCTCCTCGGAAATCGCCTTCAACCTCGCTGGACGCGGCGACCTGAAGGACGGCCTGTGCGTGCTGCCCTGCTTCATCACGCCGCCGGCGACGACCCGGTACGTCCTCGATGCCGAAACGGCGAAGACCTACGACCTCGCGGTGCGTCCGAACGGTATCTGCCTTGTGGCAAAAGACGCCACCGCCGCGACAACGGCCGTATGGACGGGTGCTGCGCACGATGGCAACCCCGAGAATCCCGCCAACTGGTGCTGCCGCAACGCGACGGGACAGGTCCTCGCGGGGACAGTCCCCTGCGACCGCACGGTCATCGAAGTGACGGGCGAGACCACGCTTCAGGCCCCCACGAACCGCAACCTCGCCTTTGCCACACTCGTTCTGAAAGGCCCCATCACCCTCGCCGCCGATTGCGACTGGCGCGCCTTCGGCCCCCTGACCCTCCCTGCCACGCTTGATCGAAAAGGACACAAGTTGTACCATGAATAGTTCTCGTAAAGACTTTTTGACAGCCGCTTCGGCGTTCCTCGCCGTGGGCACCTCCGGACTCAAGGCCGCGCAGGCGGCGGGACTCGCCAAAGGGGAACCCAAACTCGTCTTTGGCGCGATTTCGGATGTGCATATTTCTTCCCTCCGTGACGGGAGGTCCGGTTATGCCGGCGACACTACGCATCTCGAAAAAGCATTCACCTATTTCCGCGACCACGGTGCGGACGGCGTGGTGATTGCCGGCGACATGGCGAACGACGGGCTTCTCGACCAGCTGGTGCTCGTGGGGAATACCTGGAAGAAGGTCTTCCCCGGCAATCGCGGACTCGGCGGCAAGCACGTGGAGAAACTTTTCGTCTACGGCAACCACGACCGCTGGATGGGCGCGCGCAGAGGGCGTCCGACCGTTGGTCCGAACTACGCCGAATCGTGGCGCACGGCATTCGACGAGGACTACGATGAAATCCTCATCAAGGAAGTGAAGGGCTATCGGTTCGTCTTGAACCACCTCCTCGAGTATCCCGCCGACGGGGCGTATGCCGAGTTCATCGCCAACCACCGCCGGTTCCTCACGGGTTCGAAGCCGTTCTTCTATGTGCAGCACTATCACCCGCGGGGCACGTGTTCGGCACCGTGGACATGGGGACAGGATAATGGCGTGGTGACGAAGATCCTTTCGTCGTTCCCGAACGCCGTTGCCTTCAGCGGACACTCCCACACGCCGCTCTGCGACGACCGTACGGTGTGGCAGGGCGCGTTCACTTCGATCGGCACGGCCTCCCTGCGGTATCTCATTCCCTTCGGCGGACGCGAGAATTCAGTGGTGTTCGGGGCGCGGCGCGACCTCCTGCCCGACCAGCAGATGCGGCAGATCGATTGCTCGGACGGCAAGAACGGACTCCTCGTTTCCGTCTATGACGACTGTCTGGTTCTGGCGCGGCGCGATTTCCAGTATGACCTTCCCGTCGGCGCCGATTGGGTGATCCCCTGGCCGCGCGACAATTCGTTCGCGTTTGCGCCGCGCGCCGCCCGGGCGTCCGTACCGGAGTTCCCGGCGGGAGCTGCGGTGACGATCACGAAGAGGCAGGGAAAGACGCGCAAGGGCGTGCCGATGCCGCAGACCACCGTCACGTTCCCGAACGTGCGCGGTCCCGTGCGGGCATTCGACTATGAAGTGGTCGTCGAGTGCGAAGATGTCGATACGACGAAGATCCTCGCGACGAAACGTGTCTATTCGGACGGCTATTACCGTGCCCCCGAAAAGGACGTGAAGCAGGTCTCGTGCGTCTTCGGCGACAACGAACTCACCGCGCCCGCCTACAAAAGCTGGGATTCAATGCGCAAGGTTGTGCCGCTCACCACCCAGGCCGCTGCCCGTTGGCGTTTCGTCGTCCGACCCTGCAACTGTTTCGGCGGAAAGGGCAAGGCCATTTATTCGGATTGGCAAGCCTAAGGTTGGTTCCTATTGGCGCAAAAGACGGTCTAGGTAACGGAGAACGGGGGAGCGGTCGAGATGAAGAAAACCATTGTTTTGCTGGCTTTGGTGCTGAGTACAGTGATCGGTGTGGGCGTTTGGGCCCATGCCAAGAATCTGTCGGGAGGAGATCTCGTGACGATCGGTAAAGGAATGGTGCGGAGTCGGATGGAACGGCACACGGTGGAAGAACGCGTTGCGGAGATCGTCGCGAAAAAGCCGGGACTTGAGGCGGTGGCGAAATCGGCGGGGGGAAGCCTCACGATTCGCGTCTTCAAGAACGAGCGCCGAGTCGAGGTCGCGGCACCGGGGTGGAAGACGGCGTCGCGCGTCTATGAAATGACGGCGTTCAGCGGGCAGCTGGGTCCGAAACTGTGCGAAGGGGATGGACAGATCCCCGAAGGCATCTACGGCATCGAGTTTCTGAACCCCAATTCCCTCTATCACCTTTCGCTCAAGGTCTCCTACCCAAATGCCGAAGAACGTGCCCGGGCGAAGAAGGAGGGGCGTACGAATCTCGGCGGCGACATCATGATCCATGGCCGGAACGTTTCCGTGGGCTGCGTGGCGATCGGCGACGAGGCGATCGAAGAGGTGTTCTACCTTGTCCATGCGGTCGGACGCAAGAACGTGAAGGTGATCATTGCGCCGTACGACATGCGTAAAGGACGTCAGAGCGCCCTGGAAAAGAGCGACCTCGCGTGGTATCCCGATCTCTGCCGTCAACTGGAAGGCGCCCTGCGCTGAGGGTGGTGGCAAAGATGAAAATGACGATTGCGCTAGTGGCGTTGGGAAGCGCGTTGGGCGGGGTGATGCGGTATCTCGTGACGCTTGCGCTTGCGGGGGCGAAGGAATTCCCGTGGGCGACGCTTTCGGTCAACGTGGTCGGTTCGTTTCTCATCGGGCTCTTTTCGGGGCTCATTGCGAAGCAGTGGGGCGGTACGACGACGGGCGAGATGGTTCGCTGTTTCGCGGTCGTCGGCATCTGTGGCGGCTTTACCACATTCTCCACATTTTCCAATGAAACCTTCCGTCTCCTGCAGGCGAACGCCTGGCTCTCGGCGACGCTTTACGTCACGGTCTCGATTTTCGCCGGACTCCTCGCCGTCTTCCTCGGCTACCTGATTTCGAAATGAA
>JAKSOY010000010.1 GCA_024405255.1 Kiritimatiellia bacterium | reverse complement strand
TAAAAAAAACGATTTACACACAAATATTGTATCACATTCTGACTGTTTTGCAATCGAAAACGACCCAAATGGACGTCACTCCCCGGGGGAGGGTGGCGTCGCGGGCGGCCAGAGGTAGTCGAGGGCGGCCTCGGAGAAATAGGTGAACGTGGGCGACAACGGCAGTTTGGCGGGAACGGGCTCCGCCAGGAAGAACCTCGCCACGGGACACTCCTTCTGCTGGGCGAATACACGGCAGGCCGCCGCACCCGCACCCGTACCGACCACGAACACGCGATTGGACGACACGCCAAATGTCTGGGCCGTCTGCCGCGTGAGCTCGGCAACCGCCTCCAGCAGATTGTCCGAATGGCCGCGATTCACCCCGATCCAGGCATTGGCCCGCCCCGCAGGACACTGCGGTACTAGGAACACGGTTCGTCCGGTCGCCGTTTCCGCGCGCGTCACGAGGCGGCGCAACACCGGCGAGGTGAGCGGCAAGGCATTGTCTTTACCCATTTGCGGCCGATGATGCAAAAACAGAATAAGCGACACCGGCTCCGCTTCGCGATCGCCGACGAGAATCTGACGATAGTCGAATCCCTTGCCGTTCGAGCCGTCGAAATGTCCCTGGCTCGCATCCGGCGCCTCAGGGTTGTGCGCCAGCATCTCCAGCATGCCGGAGGTTCGGATTTTTTCGAATGTCGCCCGTCGCGCATCGCCCGTGCGCCGCAGATGTGCGACAAACGCCGCCCGAAACGCCAACACGGTCGTCACCACATCCGGCACATTGGGCTGGCGCCCCAGCAACCGGTCCGCCGTCTGGAGCGCCTTCTCGATCTCACTGGGGGACAGGCCCCCGAGCTTTGGGGACAGACCCCCGACCTTTTTGAACAGTTCCTGCCCTTTTCTGGCCGCTTCGTGCGATTTTTCGTCACTTTTCTCTTCCTGGCGCATCTGGCGGGTCACCGCTCGCACAAAGGCCAATGCATAGTCGGAGCGCTCCGGGTAGTCCGCCGCCAGCGAGGCCAACGCCGCAAAGGGCTTCTCGTTCACGGTCTCCTTGCCGACCCCAAGGCGTGGCGTTTCCGCCAATAGCACAGCATGCAGGAAGCGGTATTCGGGATTGTCGGGATGGTCTTTGAGAAGCGCGTTCACCAGATCGAAGGCCTGCTGGCGGTGACGCGTCACGCGCTGGCGGCGATCGAGCGCCACGAGCGCACGGGCCGCTTCGAAGCGCTCTTCCGGTTCAGAGGAACGGGAGAACTCGTCCACCACGCGCCGCGCCAGCGCGTTCGCCTCCGACACGTTCGACCGCCGCAGGAGCGTCTCCGAAAGAAGGTTCAACGCACGGGCCGTCGGACGCACCGCGCAGAGCCGGCGGAAGGCGGATTCCGCCTGCGCATAGTCGCCGCTGCGCAATGCGCAGATGCCGAGCGCCGCATTCGCGTCGACCGTCTTCGTCGGCGCGTGGCCTTCCACCTCGGCCAATTTTCCATAATAGGGCAAGAGCGCCGACATCAACTCGGCATTCCGGCGCGACGGCGGTTCCGCTTCCATGTGCTGGAAGACGTCACCGAGAGCCGAGTCGGCAAGCGCCGCATTACGCGCGGCAAGATTCAGCGCCGCCGAAGTGCGCACATAGCCGATGGCGAGCGCCCCCACGAACCCCGTCGCACAGAGGAGGGCCGCCGCCGCGCCCGCAGCCGCCGCCGGATTGCGCCGCATCCACAGGCGCAACCGACGTACAGGCGATGCCGGCGCAGCAGAGACCGTCTCGTGCGCCAGCCAACGGCAAAGATCGTCCGCAAACGCCGAGAGGTCACCATAGCGCTCGTCCACGCGATGCGCCGTCGCCTTCGCGACAACCGCCGCCAGATCGGCATCGACACCTTCCAGCGGCGGTACGGGACCCTTCTTCACGCACTCGACGAGCGCACGCGGAGACGGCGCCGCAAACACCGGCCGCCGCGCAATCAGCTCCCACAGCGTAATTCCAAGCGCGTACTGGTCGACCGCAAACGAGCACGTCCCTTCCGTGAAGCGTTCGGGCGCCATATAGCGCACCGTACCATCGCGCGCGCCTTCATCGTCGGCCTTCTGGCCCGTCAGCACCGCGGCCAATCCGAAGTCCGTCACACGCACCGTACCGGCCTGGTCGAGGATGAGGTTCGCGGGCTTGACGTCACGATGCACGACGCCGCAACGATGCGCATACGCGAGCGCGCGTGCCGCCTGTTCCACCGCTTGGACGACGGCGCGCGGTTCGGGGAACGCGTATTTGTTGAATTCGGTTCCCTCCACCAGTTCCATCGCGTACCAATAACGCGTCGAATCGTCGCACGGACCCGCCCCGTACACCTTCACGATGTTCGGGTGGTGGAGCTGCGCGACAATCCGCGCCTCCTGCACAAAGCTATCCCCTTCCGCCGTCGGATTCGGCGCCGCCAGAACCTTCACCGCCACCTTGCGGTCGAGCGAAATCTGCTGCGCCTCCCACACGACGCCCATGCCGCCCCGGCCCAGCACACGCAGCAATCGATAGTCGCCACCGAGAACCGCCGACGGCATTTCCGCGGCAACCACATCCGCAGGACGGGCCGAACGCCGCCGCGAATAACCTTCCATGTCGAGCAGGATCGGCAGCAGGCCTCGCAGTTCTTCAGCATGCGAGGGATGGTCGGCGAGGAATTGGTCGGGATCGACGGCATCCCCTCGCTGGACCCGCGAGAGGAATTCTTCGACCAAGTCGTCCAGTTCGGGTTCCGCACTCACGGACGGAACTCCGAATAGTTCTCAAGCGCATCCTTGAGATGCAGCAACGCCCGCGTATAGCGCAACGAAGCGGCCTTTTCGCTCACGCCCAGGAGGCTGGCGCATTCACCGTTGCCAAGGCCATCGATGTGACGCAGTTCGAGAATGCCGCGATCGACGGGCGACAAGGTACCGAGCACATGCCGCAACAAGGCGTAACGCTCTTCGCGGGCGAGACGCGAAAGCGGTGATGTCGCCGGATCGGGGATCAGCTCCAACAGCGTCTCCCCCTCGGCATCCACAGGATGGGCCTCGCGATAGGCGTCGCGCATCTGCGTGCCGAGATGACGGCGCTCAAGATCAGTCGCCCGCTGAACAAGTGCCGTCCGCAGACGGATGTAGAGCGGAAGCTCCTCGTCGCGGAGAAAGGCGTTGTCGTCCTTGCGTAACTCAAGCATCGTCTCCTGCAGCAAGTCCTCGGGCGAAAAGCGTCCCGCAAGAGCCGGATGCAGGGTCCTCTCCGCCAATTTCAGCAAAGGTTCGCGATAATCGACGAACGCTTTCTCTAGCCACGAGCTTTCCATGGTGAATAGTCTAACACACAACCCCGTTCTCGTGCAAATGAAAACTCACGGGCGCGGCGTTAGGACAGATGTTCCGTCCAGGCGGCGAAGGTAAGGGACAGACGAACGCGTGTGCCCGTTTTCGTCATTCTCCCGAAGTGCCGAAATCCCTTCGGGAGGAATCACGCCGTCAAAGCATCCGTTCTCGCCAACCGAATGGATCGTCAGCTGCGAGGCATTGAAGCCAAGCGGACTTTCCCCTTCCCCGAATGGATCTTTCGGCACCGCCGCGAGATAGTCCGGCACGAGATCCTCCAGACGAGCCGGGTATGCCGAATGGTCGAGTCGATAGCGCGCCGCAGCGACGACGAGTCGTTCCGTCGCGAGTTCGAACCGCGCCTGTGCAGCCGTTTTGAGCTTCTCCGTATCGACATCTACGGCCATATACCTATGCAGCTTCCCACACCAATTCGGCGTAATGGGCAGAGGACGGGATGCCAGCTGTTGCAGGTTCCATCTCGGCCGCAGAAGGCGTACGGACGCATCGTAACGTCCTCGTACAAGATAGCTGTGCGTTTTGGCTACCGTCTCATAGTAGGCGGACAGATGCCGATTGAAGTGGAATGAAAAAGAATCCACACGCGGAAGCCGTAACATCAGGTCGGCAAGGAACATGGCACTCAAATTCAACCGTTGAGCAACCGGTTCGAGCATTTGCTGGAAACCGCACCGCCAGGGTTTAGCGTAATTGAAGAAGTAGTGCCGGATCCTCTTTTCGGCCCCGGCGACTTCACGCGCAAATGCCTGTGGAAAGAACTGCGGGAAAAGCTCGTCTTCACGGTCGAGCATCTGCTGCAGCAGCATCAGCTGCTCCTTGTCCAGCTGGGAAATGTTGTCGCGTACGCGCCGAAGCACAAAACGACGAAGTCCCAAAAGCGAATTCAAGCGAGACACGTCCCCCGCCGCGCGCAGGAAGGCCAGCGAGAACGCGTCGTACACTTGCAAATCATTGAACGCGAACATATATTCACCCTGCTGGAACGCCCGCAGGACTTTGAGCTCCAGCAAAAACAAGGCAAGCAAGGAGTCCTGGTCGTAATACTCGACCTCGACCTTCGCGTCCTCAGGCTGCACAAATCGCCAACTGGTCCGATGCTTTTCCGCAGTGAGGCGAACGAACAGTTCGGCCTGTCGCGCCAGAATCGCATCAAGCTTCTTGAGCGACTTCGCCTCCGTGGCGTTCTTGAGCGACTTCCACCAACCGGGTTCCAAACACGCCCAACCAGCAGCCCTCACCAGTTCTCGGTCCTCCTCGCTTAATGAAACAAGCTTCCTCGTCGCCACCACGGTCACGTACCAGTTGTCCGAATCGGACACACTGTCCCCTCCCCGATCCAAATCCGGCATCTCCGGATGCTCCGCATCCAGACTTCCCAGATAGATGTAGACAGCGAAGAACATCGCCAGAAGGCCGACGCAGACGCCGAGTATTTTGAAGAACTTCTTCATCTTTAAACTGTTTTCCTGTTTCCCTTTGACAAAAGTCTACAAAAAATCTTCATCCGCGTCAACACCCCATGCGTGTTTTGGCGTAACGGGCAGCGAGCGGCGCGCTCGGAGAGCGTGCCCTACCATTGCCGGTTCGACGCCGACATCAAAAAAAACGGACGGGAGAGATTCCCGTCCGTCTTTCTCATCGGCTGTTCAAACGGCTTACTTGGCCTTCTTCTGGGCCTGCAGCTTCTTCTGCTGGGCTTGCTTCTGCGCCTGGAGCTTCTGCTGCTGGGCCTTCGGGCACTGCGGCTTCAGAAGCTTCTGCTGCTGGGCCTTCGGGCACTGCGGCTTCAGAAGCTTCTGCTGCTGGGCCTGAAGCTGCTGCTGCCGCATCTGGAGCTTCTTCAGCTGGCCCTGAAGTTTCTGGACGTTCTGACGCTTGCGCTGCGCCTTCTGCTGAGCCTTCGGCTTCCGAACCGCCTGAAGTTTCTTGGCCTCGGCCTGCAGTTTCTGCACCTTCTGCTGAAGCGCACGCTGCTTCTGCTGAAGTCTGGCTTTGCGCTGCTGCAGATTCCGGAGCTGCTTCGCACGCTGCATCTGAGCTCTCTTCTGCTGACGCTGCGCCTTGAGCTGCTGTTTTCTCGCCTTCATCTGCTGGCGCTGCGCCTTGAGCTGCGCCTTCGGGCACTGCGCCGGACGAACCTGCGCTTTCGGGCACTGTTTCGCGGCGGCCTTCGGGCACTGCGCCGGACGGGCCTGCGCCTTCGCCTTCGGGCAGGGCTTCTGGACCGGCTTCACCGCCTGCGGGCCCTTCTTCGCCTGACCAAATCCCTGATTGAATCCCTGCGAGAGCCCCATCGTGAATGCACGGCGCTCTTCCTTCGTCATCTTCTGGAACTGCGGCGACTTCACCGCCATCTGCAGGGCCTGACCGCGCGCACGCGCCAGCTGGAGCCGTTCGGGGTTCTTCGCCTGACACGGCGCCTGCGGCGCAGCGGCGGCGGTTCCGGCGAGCCCGAGGGCGAGCGCCGACACGACAACGAGTTTCATCAACGTCTTCATTTTTTGCCTTTCTTCGATTTTGATTTAAAGAGCCCCATCTCTCCGAAAAGAGAGTACGCGAAGAAGTCCGTAAATTCCACAGACAATTTAAACAAAATCGTTGCGGAGAGATTTACTCTTCGGAGAAGACGTAGAATGTGGAAATACGCGGTTCGACCGCCTTGATGACGGGCGTCAGATCCACCACGCGCGCGGTCTTCGGGGCATAGACGAAGAGCACGGTGATCTTCGACCCCTGTTCGCCCGTCTTCGCGATCAGACCGGGGAGCTCCGTCCATTCCTTAAACGGCGTCGTCTTGGGCTTCAGCACGGGATCGAGTCCGTCCCCGCTCCAGTCCTCTTCCACGAAGGTGAAGGTTTTCGCGCCATCCGCCGCCACATGCACCTCGAACGGCTGGAAGATCCGCGCGGCGCGGTCGCGCCATTTGGGATCCGGCAGGAACGCGCGGAAGAAGAACTGGCCCTCGCTGCGTCCGCTCATCTTCACGCCTGCGCCATCCAGCAGCGCAAATGCCTGCGACACGGCGGCAGCCCGTTCGAGCGTCACCGACGCATCGAACGACAGACGCGCATGCACGTCGAACTTCTTCGCGTCCTCCTTGAGCGTCGTCATCGCCTCGCCCGCGTTCGTGGCGGACAACTTGAGTTCGACGTCCTTCACCACGCGCTTGCCGTCCCACGTGGCCGTCACTTCGAAAAGCGCGCCTTCCACGTACTTGGCCTTCGTCAGGAAGCGTCCATACGCCCCGGACTGGTCGAGCTGTCCATCCAGCTGCAACAGCGCCGGCGCGTGATTGTAAAGCGCAAACACGGCACACGGGATGTTTGTGGACGCCACAGGCAGTCCGGACGCATCGCGCGAACCTGCCGCATAGGCGAGCGGACGGTCGAGCATCGCCCCTTCTTCGGCGGCGCGCGTATCGTTGAGGAACGCCGTCAAGCCCCCCGTCGGACGCGACGCCGCCTCCTTGCCCCACGGCTTGATGGCGAGCGTCACCTTTTCGCCCAGCGGCCAGAAACGCGCCTGCAGCGGGTCGGCGGCGACACCCCGCGGCACCCCCACCGTATCGAATGCCTGCGCAATCGCCGTCGGCGAGGCGACGGTCACGAACATCGACTCGTAGGCACGGTCCGAGAGCGGACCGATTGCAAAGAACTCGATCGTCTCGTCCGCCCCGATGCCGGTCGCCTCGACGAGGAACCGCACGGACCGCGCGGCCTTGTCGGCCACCACACCGGCCGGTGCCTTGTTTTCGGCCTTCCAGCGGGCGATTTCATTCGTCTGCACGGGCGACCATTCCATCGGCGACTTCGACGGCGCCGCCCAACAGGGCAGCGCCAGCAACACGGCAAGGGCGAGCGTTCTCATGACTTTATGCCTACGAGGGTGAATGAAACGATTAGGCCTTGCACTTCGCCACGGCGCGCTTGAAGCCTTCCGCCGCGCGCGCGATGATCTTTTCATCCACGCTGCACGACAGACGCACGTGTCCGGCCATGCCGAATCCGCGACCCGGCACCACGAGGATGAGTTCCTCCTGCAGCGCATCGACGAACTTGAGGTCGTCTCCGCCCGGCGCCTTCGGGAAGAAGTAGAACGCGCCCTTCGGCATCACGAACTCGACACCCGCATCCGCGAGCACCTTCGCCATCAGCTTGCGACGGCGATCGTAGATTTCAAGGTCGACCGTCTGGTCGAGAAGCTGCGCCGCCAGGCGCTGGCCGATCACCGGCGCGTTCACGAAGCCGAGCGTGCGGTTCGTGAGCGTGACCGCGTTCACGAGCGTCTCGCCATCGGGCATCTCCGGATGGATTGCCACATAGCCGATACGCTCGCCCGCGAGCGACAGCGTCTTCGAGAAGGACCCCAGCACGATCGCATAGGGCGTCAGCGGCATCACAGGCGGCACCACGGCGCCGTCGTACGCGAACGCCCGATACGGTTCGTCGCTCAGCAGATAGAGCGGACGCGCCGCCTCGCCGAATTCGGCCTGGCGCGCGGCGTTGACTTCGTTCACGATTTCCGCGAGGCGTTTCAAATCCTCTTCCGCGTAGATGCAGCCCGTCGGATTGTTCGGCGAGTTCACGAGGAACGCGCGCGTCTTGGGCGTGATCGCCGCCGCCATCGCCTCGAAGTCGGGACGGAACCCTTCATCGGGCTTGGAGGCGATCGCCTTCAGCACGCCGCCGAAATGTCCGCAATAGCTGCCGTATTCCACGAAGTACGGCGCGGGACAGATCACTTCGTCGCCCGGTTCGATCACGGCGCGGAAGAAGCTCACGAGCGCACCGGCCGCACCGACGGTCATCACGATCTGCGCCGCCTTCACGGGCGTCTGCTGCTGCGCGGCGATGTAGCCCGCCATCGCTTCGCGCACGGCCGGGATGCCGGCGTTCGGACAATACCCGAGCCCCAGCGGTTCGATCGCCTTCGCCGCGAGCTGCTCCATCACTTCTTTCGTCTTCGCGGGCGGCGGTACGTCGGGGTTGCCGAGCGAGAAGTCGCAGACGGCATCGGCGCCGTACTGCTTCTTGAGCTCGATTCCCTTTTCGAACATTTTGCGGATCCAGGAGGACCCTGCCATCGACTGCTTGATCTGATTCGTAACTGTCTGCATTTTCTTTGCCTCGAACTTCAAATGACACTTCCCTTACTTGCCCGGCGTCTTGGGCGGACGGCACATCAGGTCGTCGAGATGGACGCCCACTTCCTGACGCGGCACCTTCTCCGTCACGCGTCCGTTCGGGCTCTTCGGATCGGGCACCCACACGTCCGCCCCCTTGTCACCGACCATCTTGAACGTACCGCGCTCGAGATTGAACCACTTCTGCCATCCCTCCACGGCGATGACAACCGCCGTTTCGTCCCAGCTCGGATGGCCCGCCGGCTGGTCCCACGTCGCGCGCTTGCCGGGCGTCCCCAGCGGCACCACTCTGGACCGCGGCTGCAGCATCTTGCGAAAGACGTCGCGAATCGGATTCGGTCCTTCGGACGGAAGCTCCGCGGCGCGACGGCCCGCGAAGAGCCAACGTCCGAGCTGGAAGTCCGTGAAGATGATCGGCGTGGGCCAATGCGTCAATGCATAGTCGGAGGCCGCCGGGTCGTGCATCGAATTGCATTCCTTGCCGTCCGGATAGGCACACGCCATCGCAACCCAGAGCTTCACCTTCTTCGCCACGAGGTCGCGATCCGCCTTCACGAGATCGGCCGCATTGTTGAGAAAGCCCACAGTGATGAATGTCACGCTTGCATCCGGCGCCTTGCGGAGCGCTTCGAGATAGACATCGACGGCCTTCGGCGCCGCCTTGGGGTTGCCGTATTTGAACCAGTTCGGATACTTCTTGAGCAAGTCGAAACCGCGCGCCCCTGCCCCTTTAATGCCACCATGGTCCGTTCCGCCGACGGGAATGTCGCCGCGACCATAGTAGTTGTTGATGACTTCAATCGCACCGACGCTGGCGTTGCCTTCACCCCACGTGCAGGATCCGCACGCAAGGATCTCGGCCTTGCCCTCATCCGCGTAGACGTGCAGAATGCCCAACGCACCCACATCGTCGTAGTCGGTGTACATGTCCGTGTCGAAAATGACCTTCACCGGCTCAGCGGCAAAAGCCAACCCCGCGCAAAGCGCGCAAACTGATAAGAATGTTTTTTTCATGCCCCCTATTATACACTATTTCCCCGTCCGTTTCCACTTCCCCACGCGAAAAACAAAATGCCGCAGAGACATTTTCATTCTTCAAGGATCACGCGGAAGCCGACGTCGTAGACTCTTTGCCACGGGGCGTAACCCTGGCGCCAGGAACTGGTGGCATCGCGCGGACGCGAGGCGTAGGAACCGCCGCGGACCACTTTCTTCGTCTTCGGATTGCCGGCGTTGCGACCGTCGTTCTCGACGTAGGGATAGGGCGCGTAGTCGGAGCGCGTCCATTCCGCCGCGTTGCCGTGCATGTCGAAGAGGCCCCAGCGGTTGTAGTTGGCGCGACCGACGAAGTTGAGGTTGAACCAGTCGTCCTCCCACCGCTCGTCATGGAGCGGGAAGTTCTGGTCGATGCGGTAGGGTTTGCGCTGCTGGATGTGTCCGCCGCCATGCCACCGCGTCACCTGGAAACGCACGGAGCGGTCGGCGAGATTCGCGAACTTCGAGAAGTCGTCATCAAGACCGCCCCACGGGAACGGCGTCGCCGTGCCCGCGCGCGCCGCCCATTCCCACTGCGCTTCCGTCGGCAGCGAGGCCTTCACATGGCAGGTCTTCGAGAGCCACGCGCAGAAGCGCATGGCCTCTTCCCACGTGACGCGCACCACCGGCTGACGACGATGGTTGCCGATATGGCCCGGATCGACGAGATCCTTTCCGAACTCGTTCTGGTAGCCGGCATCGTATTCCGGATCGAACATGTGGTACTGCTGGTTCTGGATTTCCATCTCCGCGATCCAGAACGGTTTTTCAATGCGCACCACGGTTTCGGGCTGCTCGTCGAGATAGCCGGTGGAGGATCCCATCACGAACTCGCCCGCCGGAATCCGCCGGAACGCGATCGGCTCGCACGCGCCGATGGGAAGAAGTTTAAGCGTGACCGGCGCGATTTGGGTGATGCCGCCGATTTGCGCGTCGGCCGCGCGCAGATCGTTCATCGGCCAGTCGTTCGCCTTGGGCGTGGGAGCGGGCGCCACCTCGCCCTGCGAGGGGACGGGCTTGATCACGCGATTCGCAACTTTCGCGGCGTAGTCGTCGTGTTCCTTTTCAGGATTGTCCGGCACACGGGCATAGCGCTTCTGCAGTTCGAGCCGGCGGGCCACCTGGTCGGGCGTGCCGGCCGGCACGTAGTGATCGCCCTTCTTGACGCGCGGCGGACTCCACTTGCCCCAGAACGGCGTATTGAGGTCGATCCATTCGTAGATCTTGAGACAATCCTTGGGATCCATCTTCACGCCGTGGTGACCCTTGCGGAGCATCTGCACGAGCGGACTCGTGGACGCATGGAAATCCATCGGCGTGAGGATCGTCTCTTCGTTTTCGGGGCCGGGACGGCGCACATACGGATGGAGCGCCCGGAAGGCGTTCTCCGCCGTGTTCATCAGAATGCATCTGCCGGAGAGTTTCCCGCCTTCGGCGAACCCGCCCTGGTCGGCCTTCGCCACCGGCGCCTTCGCGGGATCGCCGTGGCAGCCGAGGCAGTATTTCTTCACGACCGGGAACATCTCGTTCGCGAAGCCCCACGGACGCACACCGTCCGCATCCAGCGGCTGGATTTTCTGAATCTCGCCCCGCTGGTATTTTACGTCGGCGAGCGTGCGCTTCGTATGAAGGGAGGAGCGGTTGTCCTCGTGGCAGCCCGTGCACGACACGCGCTCGCCCGGCATGCCCACGATCCACGACCGCATCAGCTGCACCGCGCAGCCATCTTCGTCGAGCGGCTGCAGGGAGATCGGCACGTTCGCCGGCATTTCAAAGCAGCAGCTGCCATCCGGTTCGAGGTCGACGGTGCCGAGCGGACGCTTCACGTCCCAGCCCGACTCGACGCGGTCCTCGTACGTGCCGCGAATCCAGCCGACGGAGGAGTGTCCGCCCGTGCGGTAGTAGTTGAAGTGGTAGCTGAAAAGACGCAATTTCTTCACCGTGCCGCGCGGGATGCCGGCGAGGCCGGGTCCGTTGTAGATGTCGGCGATGTGCACCGAGCAGGTTGTCTTCGAGAGGTCGCTGCGGTCGGGGATGATCGGCGGACGCTTCCGCGTGCGGAACGGAACCGGCTCGCAGTAGAGTCCGTCTTCGGCCTCGGCGATGAGCGTGATGTTGTCGAAGCGGTCCACGAGGTAGATGCCGATGAGGCCGTCTGCGGCGTTCTTGACACCGGCGAGATGGTAGTCGGCGCTCAGCGGGTACGGATAGAGGAAGTAGGGCTTGCCGCGCGCGAACTGGTTCTGCGTGAGCGGATCGGCGACGTCGCCCTCGACCGGTTTGCCCCAGCCGGGGAATTCATGCACCATGCCGGTCTTTTCCTTGGGGAAGATTTGCGTGGGAATGCGCAGCACGTGGTGATGGGGTCCCCATTCGCGACTCGGCGCCTCATACTTGAAGGGATAGGCGCGCGCAAGCGAGGGATCGATCATCAGGAAGCGTCCCACTTCCGCGCGGTCGTGGTGACCGCCGGCCATCATGGTGATGAGATGGGGATCGTCCGGCACAACGCGGGCCGAGTACATGAACGTAGGGAAGAAGGAACCCGTACCCCACACGGAAAGCTGCCCGACGCCATCGGGATTCATGGTCATCAGCACACGGCTGAAGTTGTGGGGCAGGTCGGAATACTCCCAGCGGGTGTAGAGGATGCGGCCATCGTGCGTGACGGAAGGCGTGTAGTCGCTGTCCTGCTCGTAGGTGAGCTGGCGCACCTCGCCGGTCTTGCGGTCCACGCGATACAGCACGGCCATCGGCTCGTTGCCGTCAATGCAGGGCAGATACTGGTAGGAACCGGTCCCGAGCATGATCACTTGGTCGCGATTGGGGAGGTAGCAGGCGTCCCACCATTGCACGTCGAACTTGCCGTCCTCGGGCGAGACGAGCACGGGGGCCGAAACCTTGTTCCCGTCCAGCTTGACCTCGTAGACGCCGAAGAGGTTGTTGATGCCGCGATTGCAGGTGAAGAGCAGGCGCGAAGCGTCGAAGTCGAGATCGATGTCGCGCACGACCGACGTATTGTCCGCCGGCTTGTAGAGCGACGTGAACGTCGGCTCGCCGCGCAGATTGGAGAGGTAGCCGATTTCATTCTGGAAACCGGTGTGGGGACAGCTCGCGTGGTTGTCGAAATGGGTGGAAATCATGCCCGAGGCGCGTCCGCCGAAGGCGCTGCGGGGATTCTTGAGCTTACGGTGCACGCAGAGGATCCGGTCGAAGTCGAGAATCGGATTGGCGAGCATCGCGGTGCGGTAGGCTTCGACGCGTGCGACGGCAGTTGCCTTCGCGGCCGCATCGCCCGTCTCGAGCGCCGCCTTCGTTTCGTCGAGATGCGCGATGAGCGCTTCGACGGCGGGATTGTATTTCGCCCAGTCGTATTTCGGATTCGATTTCAAGTCCGCCATCGCACGGCGCGCGGCCTCGGGCGAGAAGCGCACGAGCTGTTCCCGGGCGCGCCGCACGGCCTGCTCGGCACGCAGAACCGCACGGGGCGCCGCATCCCCCTTCACGCGGAATTTGCCCGTACCGCTGTTCCCGTAGAACTTGCCCGCCACGCGGTCCCACAGGCCCGGTACGCCCTTCGGATTCGCGCACGGCACGAAGTCGCGTTTCAGCACGCCCGCCTCGCCGATCGTGAACGAATAGAGGCGCATGGCCTGCGGACGATACACGCGGTGTGCCGCGATGAACGGCCCTCCCTGGGGCTTCGCGCAGTAGGCCGCAAAGAGATAGAGCGGATTCGCACACGGCGCCTGCTTCGTCATAAAGGTCGTCTTTTTACCGTTCAGGGTAAACGCGCCCCACTCCAGAGTGAGCGTCACATCGGTCTCCTGCCCGGCGGCGATCTGCCCTTCCTTCCGATAGTCCGCATTGCCAAACCAGGCGTTCAACACGTCCGAATCGTTAAAATAGCGCACGAGCAGACCGTCCCAGGATTCGTCGGCCGACGTGCAGCCGAAGAAGTTCCCCCACGCCGTCGTCCGTTCACACGTATTGAACCGCGCCTCGATCTTCGTATTCGCATTCGGCGCATAGCCCGTGTCGATCCACTGCGTCCCCGTGGACTCAATCCATTCAAGCGCTGTATACCCCGTCGGCAAGGCGACCGCAGCACGCACACCCGCAAGCGCCGCCACCG
Organism: Kiritimatiellia bacterium; assembly: GCA_024405255.1. Next base: position 32,507 of record JAKSOY010000010.1, on the reverse strand, counting down.
CCATCGCCACACTCAACCAAGTCTTCATCCACGAATTCTTCATCGTCGTTCCGTTTCTCCTTAAATTGCCAGGAACATTATAGCATAATCCCAACCCCTCGCGACATAAATTTAGTCGCAGGGAGTTGGGACTGCGATCCGAAAGTGCACTACCTCACAAAAATCACGAGGCCGCGCTCGATGTAAAGACCAAGTGCCTCGCGGCGAAGGCGATAGTCGGGATTCGGAGTCGCCGACTTGAAGATCACGTCGCCGGGCGGACAGGTCTCTTCCGTCCAGGCGATCACACAATCTCCTCCTTTGATCGGACGAGCGCCAAAGGAGACCGTGATCGTCGCATTCGTCGCAAACTGCACCGTCTTCTGTTCGCACGCACCGACGCTCGTCACGCTCCACGTGCCGGCCTGTTCGGAAAGGTCAAGCGTGGCGCCATCTTGCAAGGTGCAACCGTAGAAGAAATCTGTCCAAGGCTGGAACATGCCCCAAACGTTCAGAGCCGCCGTTCCCGTATTGTCCGCCGTTCCCGTACCGAGCGAGGCGCGGGCGATGTAATTACTCACGTTCAAGTCCTTCTGCAGGTCGAATTCGGCCTGGACGATCTCGAAGGTGACGGTACGCGCATCCACGGCCTCGTTGCTCACACGCACGCGATCATACTCGCCCGCCAGGCCGCCTTGCACGCGGATCGTGCCGTTCACGATCTGCTGCGTGCCGCCCTTTAGGAAAAGGTTCTTGGATCCAAAGGACCTGAAATCGACCGTCAGCGTTTTCCCGCCCAGATCAAGCGTACCCTTGTCGAAGATGAACTGCCGCAGCGGCCAGAGCGTCGAGTCGGCCGTGAGCGTCACGCGGTCGAATGCGGCGGCGTCCGTTTCATTGATCATGTACGCGACACCGTTGAAACTCTCGTTTGCAAGCGTTCCGCCGTTGAGCACATACGCGTAGGCTCCAAGCCCGTAAGTGCCCGACACGTTCAACTTGCCGGCCGCATTGAGCGTGATCGTGGAGCCCAGTGCCCCCAGAAGGCACTTGCTCGTCGTGTAGCGCGTATTGTCGTTGTAGAGATGGATCACGCCGCCGTCGACCACCGTGCCGCACGAATAGGTCTGGTCCGTTTTCTTGGCGGTGAACGCACCCTTGCCTTCTTTCACAAGCTTCAGCGAGCCGGTGAGCGCCACGGTCGCATTCTCGATGTCGTTGGCCGCCACGAGCCGCAGAGTACCATACTGCGTTCCGGAATTCACGATGCGTCCTGTGGGATTGCCCGCCGTGAACGAACCAGTCCCGTGGTTCGGATAGAATTCAACACGGCCCTCGGCCACGTCCAAAAGGCCAAGTTCGCCGTCACTCAACCGTCTCACCGGCAGGAAGTCGCGTTTCACCACGCCGCCTTCGCTGATCTTGAAGGAGTAGAGACGCATCGCCTGCGGACGATACACGTGGTTCGCCTGATCGTAGAGATTTTTCACGCCGCCGTAGGGCGTCGTGCAGTATCCGGCAAACAGGTAAAGCGGATTGGCCGACGGTGTCGCCTGGTTGGAGAGCGTGGCCGACTTTTCATTGAGCGTAAACAGTCCCCGTTCCAATGTCACCGTCACATCCGTATTCTGGTTAACGTCGATCGAACCTTCCTTCGTATAGTCGCCGCTTCCAAACCAGCTGTTCAACTTGTTATTCGTCCCATACCACCGCACCTGCACGCCGTTGATCGCATCATCCGTCGACGAACAGCCGAAGAAGATGCCCCAACCCGTCGTACGCGAGCAGGTGTTGAACGACGCCTCGATCTTCGTTCCGGCGTTCACCAGATAGCCCGTGTCGATCCACTGCGTGCCCGAGGACTGGATCGACGCGAGAACCTGGTAGTCGAGTCCCGTGGAGTCGGTAATCTCATAGGTGCCGTTGAACCGCGCGAGCGTGAGCGTATGCCCCTTCAAGTCGACCTTGCCGGAGAGCGGCAAATCGAGTCCGCTCCAGTCGCAATCGGCTCCGAGCGTCGCCGGCAGTGCCACCTTCGTGCCGGCAATCGTCTGACCGGCCGGGCAGTTGAAAGTACAGGCATTCGGCAGCACGATCGTTTCCGTGGCGAGCGGCACGGTGTTCGTCGCCACCGGTCCCCCGATGATGTTCTGGTGCGTCCAAGATGCGGGATCATCAAGCGCAGAGGTCGCCGTCCCCGCCCAAACCGCGTGCGTCGGCACCGTCTCGTCCGCACAGAGGAGAAGCGCACCATCCTGAATGACGAACTTGAAAGGCGCATCGTCGAGAACCCGAATGAAGTCCACCTCGCCGTTTTCGCCAGGTACGCCCGAGGCGATAAACGTATTGGATGCCGCAAGCTGGCTGTCGACGTAATTGATCCTCACCCCGATCGGATTTTCGGCCGAGGCGTTCTCAAACGCGACCGCCGTTGCATTGAACATATCGCAACCGGCCGAGGTCAAGTCGATTGAAATAAAGGCCCCGCCCTTCAACGTCAACGTACCGTTCACGGTAGAGGCAGTCGGCTCGTCGTCCTGCAGCAAGAACCAGCCCTTCTCCAGCGTCAGCGAGCCCGGATAGGTTCGCACGCCCGCCGCCTGAAGTTTGTTCGAACTTATTTTCCGCACCTCCGTCGAACCCGTCAGGTCATCCGCCGTCAACGTACCTTCATGCACAAAGAGCGTCGTTCCCTGCCGATCATAGGCAAGGCCGCCCCAGGTGAAAACGCCGGTACCTTGATTCGGATAGAACTTTCCTTCCACGTCATCCCACAGTCCCAACGTGCCATCGACCGTGCGATACGGCACGAAATCGCGCATCACCACGTTCGTCTCGCTGATCCTGAACGAGTAGAGTTTCATCGCCTGCGGACGATAGACATGGTTCGAAGTCTTTTTGTTGTAGGCCGCAAACAGATAGAACGGATTCGGATCGGGTTCCTGGACCGTCGCGAACGTCATCGTATCGCCATTGACCGTAAAACTTCCCTGCTGCAACGTGATCGCGACATCGGTGTCAAATGCGATGTTGAAGTTTCCTTCCGCCTGCCAGTTGGAGTTTCCAAACCATCCGTTCAATCTGGCTGCTCGATTATCGAAACGCGCAAGAACACCGTCATTCGGCACGTCGGCACTCGTGCATCCGAAGAACGTGCCCCAACTCGTTGTCGGCGTACAGGTATTAAACGCGGCATCGATTTTCGTTGACATGTTCGGCTTGTAGCCCGTATCGATCCACTGCGTACCCGACGAGCGAATCCAGCTGAGGCGCGACGCAACGCCATAGGAGGCATTGAAGGTTCCCGTTCCCTGGTTACCGTAGAAACGCCCTTCCACACGATCCCAAAGGCCCACCTCTCCCGTCGCACTGCAGCATGGTACGAAGTCGCGTTTCATCACGCCCTCTTCGCTCACCTTGAAGGAATAGAGGCGCATCGTCTGCGGACGGTAGACATGATTCGCGGCATCGAAGGTTTCCGCCGCGCTCCCCTGTGGATGCAGGCAATAGCCCGCAAACAGATAGAGAGGGTTCGCATCAGGGACGTTCTGCGAGGTCAACGTCGACGTCGTACCGTTGAGCGAGAAACTCCCTCGTTCCAACGTCACCGTCACGTCCTGATTCTGCGTCATGTTGATCACGCCCTCCGTCTGGAAGTTAGGATTACCGAACCAACCGTTCAGTCGGTCGTTTCCGCCATACCACCGCACCTGGACGCCATCACGCGGCTCATCTGCCGTCGAACAGCCGAAGTAGACGCCCCAGGTACGCCGCGTGCACGTGTTGAACGACGCCTCGATCTTCGTGTTCGCATTCGGCGAGTAGCCGGTATTGATCCACTGCGTGCCTGAGGACTGAATCCAGTCAAGCTGCGTATATCCGACCGGCAACAATGCCTCCGCCCAAGCGACCAAACCGCTCAAAACGGAAAACCCCACCACCAACCACTTCTTCATCCCGCCACATTTCATCATCATGTTCCTCCTCTTAGATTTTGGATCTACCCCATTTATACTATGGGCCACCTACTGATCAGTATAGCAAATCCGCACGGGAGATGTCTAGAGCAAATCTTTCACAATTGAACAGCCCCCCCCCCATTTTTCATAATTATAATCGCAATAAACTTGGAAACCGAGGACAAAACAACCATGCGTCTCCGTTCGCGCGGAGATGTCAGTCCAGCACTTCCGCCTGGGACTCGGACTTCGCCTCCGACTTCAGGTACTTCAGCTCCACGGTCAAGCGAAACTTCCAACAATCTCTGGAGTTCTGTCCTTACAACATCATTCGTTTCAGCGGGCGTATAGGCACGAAGATCGCCCGCCGCCAGACAAACCACAAAAGCCAGCGTCCATACAATCGTCTTCATTTCTACTCCCCGATCGTCAGCTGCACGAGCGGCCGCCCCGAGGACAGCAGCTGGTTGGTGACAGTGGTAAAATATCTTCTTACATGGGGTTCACAATCTGACCGCGCAAGGGTCGCAATAGCCGTCTGAAGACGATTGGAACTGCTTTCATAGAGAGGAAAACACGCCTTGACGGCGTCATCGACGCTGATTTCCCCCACGGGACCAATGAAGCGATTACGATAGAACATCCGCCCCGCATTCAAACGCGCCAGAGAACAATCATTGGACATGGCGACCAACTTATCTGAATATTCGGCAAAAACAGCTTCTCTTTCGACCTCCGAGAAAATTGCAGAATTTGTTACGATTGATTGAACGAAAGAGGTCATCTCCTCGTCGACCTGTCCGAGTTGGATCGCATTCCTGAAAGCCGAGTCTCGATGTACGCCATTTGTGTTGAATGCAAGTGCCTGGAGATAGGGTACGGCATTCGTATAGTGAAGTTCGTGGCATTGTGAAATCGCACCGAGAACATAGTCCTTCTGCCCTTGCGGGAGCGCACGGCAATCCTTTGTCCCTAGTGTTGACAGATACCAATCGAATGCGCCCTTTTTGTCTTCAAAGGACCAACCTGGCGCATGCGTTCCCCCGATGAAAGTCTCCCACGTGTCAATGCATTCCTCAGGGAGAAGAACCCGTCCCTCCAATGTCAAATTATCATCATACGCATCCGCCATGATTCGATTCAACAGTGACCGAACAACTTGATTCGTCTCTGTCGGCGTAAACGCCCAAACTGGCATGGAAAACAGCATCAGGAAAAAACACAACCTCATTGTCAAACTCCTTCTCACCATGAATAAATCTCTGCGTCAGTTTTAGACTCCACAGTTCGTGCGCCAAGAGGAGCATGCGTCGTTTGATTTTGATATAATCCCGAAATCGCTGAGCATCTTTAATTCTAAGTAATCCTCTCTACGTAAAACCGACTCATTCATTTCAATTCCCCTGAGCAAACACAACCGACGTCAGATTCGTCAGGGGGTGACACAGGGAGATCAAATCATTTGTCACCCCAGCGAAGTACCTCTGATCCTCTTCTGGACAATCTGTCTGTGACAAAGCCTGTGTCGCAAATTCAAGTCGATTAGAACTTTCGCGATATCCGCTGATCGTCTGGACAAACAAATCGTCCACAACCTCTGTTCCAATGACATCCACAGATCGATTTCGGTAGAACATTCTCACCGCATCCTCAACCTGCGATCTAAATTTCTCCTGCCGCGAAAGCAACAATACGTCCTCCGCATAGACGCCGCATGCAATTCCCCTCTCAACAGAACTGAAGCTGACCACATTTGTAACCAACATTTCAACAAATGCCGTAGTTGAGGCATCGATTGTTGACAGCCCCAAAGCCAATTTGATTGCTTTATGTCTCCAAACGCCTTTTGGATTTAAAGCCAATGCCCGCAATGAAGGGACAGAATTCGAATAGTTGAACACCTCGCAACGAGTGAGCGCGGCATGAACCAGCTTTTTATCCATATCACAGGACGAAGTGAAGTCGGTCGTGCCAAGTGTTGAAAGATACCAGTCGAAGGCAGCTTTTCTTTCCGCCGTTGTCCAAGAGCCATCTCGCCCTCCCCCCAGAAAACCTTCCCAGGTATCGGGATTGGGTCCCTTAATCACAATCCCCCTGTCATCGGTGAAATTATCATAACTGCCTAACTGAACGACATAAAATAGCATACCTTTGACGACATCGTTTGTTTCTGCCGGCGTATAGGCACAAAGACCGCCCACCGCCAGACAAACCGCAAATGACACTAACCAGCAGAACCGCTTCATCTTGTAAAAACCTCCACATTGTTTGTTTTGATTCCTTCCGCACCGATCTCAACATACGAGACATCGTTTGTTGAGATTGCCATTTCTTTTAGGCTGAAAACTTGACCATCAGGAATATCCCGCGTTGAAGGATACCCATATCCGCACATCAGATAATTCCTATAGACCGTCCCGTGCGAATCGTCTTCCCCATAGAATCCTCTCCCTGTCTCATTACCCCAATCCCGTTATTATACTTCACATCGTCGCTCGTCGCGTTCATCTGCTCCTTGCCCGAAGCCGTCTTTTTCATCCCCTGGAAATGTCTGCGGATGTCATAGTACGAGGCGTTCGGATTCGCGCCGGGCTGCGCATGGTAGTAGCGCCACAACTCGCGCCCCACGTCAAGAACGGCACGAGCCGCCGGGGAGAGTTGAATCTCACGCGGAGCTCGCGGAGAACGCAGAGCGTTCGCACAACCTCCATCTTCTCCCTCTGCGCTCTCTGCGTCCTCTGCGTGAGATATTTCCCCCTCAAGCCCCGGCAGCACGTTTTCGCAGAAACCGCCGCCCTTCCCCGCGAGGAAGTCGCTCATGAAATGCGACGCAAAACACTCCTTCGCATCCACCTCCGCCTCCGTAAACGGAATCCTATCCACCTCGACCTTGTTCTTTAATTTCTCTTTCATCATTTCAACCGAACACATCGCCAAATTCACTCACCGATTTTCACGAACGTCACCTCATCTGCTTGTGGGTGTCCGAGTACCATGCCGACCGAAACCGACAGGGGCATTATCCATAAGCCAAACCTTGTTCCACTTCCGTGCCGTCCGATCCCAAGAGTTGGTGTAATAGACGCCATATACATCGCCATAGGACAGATCGACCTTGTTCGTACTGAATACGCCATACATAAGCAATCGTTGAATCACATCCACCTGTTTCACCTCCGGCGGATACCAACCCCAGTCATCAGGCAGTCTAGCCTTTGTCGGCAACCCCGTCACGGTGAGTCCTTGGTCCGCCCTTTGAACATAGATGTCGACTAAGCGGCAGGCGTGACCAATTTCATGCGCGACCGTGCGTGCGTTCGCATTCGGCCCAATCACAATACCGCCACGCGTATGAAAAGCCGTTGCTACACCCGTCAATTGTGGGACAAAGTAAAGCTCAAGAAAACCCGAGTTCCGTTCGATCGCACACAGAGCTGTATACTGGACCCTATTGGTCAGATCGACATTCGTCCATTCCGTACGATTGGTTGTTGAAATTGAAAAGACACTGAATTTCATCGCAACCTGAGCGTAGATCGCATTGACACCCGCAATGAGATTCGACACAGAAGCCTCACTTCGCCCGCCTTGTCCCATATCATCCGCAACTATCCAACACTTCAAAGGCACTGTATCAGCAGCCAAGAACAACGCGAGGGCAAACGAAAAAATTCCGACGAGGTTTTTCATCTGACCTCCAGCTGTTCGTATTCCTTGTTTACTCTGTCGAAGATTTTAGGCCAAGTCTTTTTGAAAGACTTGTTTTCTAAGATGCGTTTGAGAGCCGCCTTGTGCAAGAAGCTTTTCTTATACTCGGGACGTGCACGTACAAGCAATCGATCGGCGTAGAGAGCTCTCAAATCAGACTCGGAAACATTCTCCATCGCCACTTTCAAAACAGATTCCCGGTGTGGACCATTCAGCTCTTGCTCAAGGCAATTCCAAATCCCCCAATGGAGCGGTTCCATTTTCTTTTGTCTGAGACAGGAACGGCAAATCTCGACAAAACGGGCCTTGTCACGGCAATGCCGATGATAGGCGAACAACGCGGTACGTGCGTGGTTGTTAGTCGCCGTTTCTGCCACAAAGACAAGATTGGTCAATTGGTCTTGGGATGCCATTTCGCCAAACCAGTAAATCGCTGAATTCATTCTGACATTTGCCGGTTCGTCGAGGCCCGAATTGAGATCACGCCGTAGAATCTTCGCGAACGACGAGACCAGCATTTCCTGCGTGGCTCCTTCTTTTTTCAGCGCTTCAATGGCCGACGCAGCATCCTCATGATGATAGTACAAGGCGATCTCGTCGTCCACGACCCGATCAACCTTTTTCTGGTCAATCGCTTCCGCATGCATCGTCATCGAGCAAGCCAATACAACCAAGAGTATTTCTAACAATGTCTTCATTCGTTTTAATCTCCTACAAACCTTGACTTCAAGTGCATCCTCTCATCGAATGCACCAAGAACACTAATCTCCAGATCGACCATTCCATCACCGTCAACAAGTCGGACTTCGCGTCCAGTACGCACGCCGTCGAATGTCGCACGTCCCGCAACAGGTCGCCACAAAATCTTTGAGTCGGGAATTGATTCGGGAATGACCTCCACGCGGAAAACTGCATTCGTCTCTCTCGAAAAAAAACTCGGATTGACAATAAGCCTATTGGCGTCTCCCGCCTGAGACTCAACACCAACGGTCGTTACAGGCTGCGTATAACACGTGAACACGGTTGAACGCCCAGTCACGACCACATTCGTACCTTCTGCTGGAACGAATGTGTACGAAAACTCCACGCCCTCATAATCGCTGTTTGAATTTCCCTGTATGGCACATTCAAATCGATGCGTCCGCGTGACCGGCCACCTGTTCGAAACAGCGACTGGCATGTCATTCGATACGGCCGCGTATAGGGATATCCGATCATGCCCTCTGAGACACTGAAGGACGACATGCCCGTTCGTTGCAACGCTTGAATCGAACGACATCGTCATCAATTGACGTCCCCCCTGGCAGACAAGTCCGCGCGGCATTGACAGCGTCAATCGCACATTCCCTTCTTCCACAGTCTCATGCTCTATCGGATCCGTCTGCGCTCCCGTAATTACATTGAGAACATTAGTAATTTCAAACCCACCAACAAACGAAGCGACAAATGAAACATCACTCATTTCACCAGTCCATTGCCCCACCGGATTTGAAACCGTCGTCTCAAGCACATTGGTTTCCGTGAAAGACAAGCCAGAATCTCCCGACCAACTACATCCCAAGAACGCATCAGCATGACAGTTCGTGATGACAGCAGAAAAGGCATGACTTGTACCGGGAGGAAGGTAAACTGGGGAAAGATCACCCATCAAGACATCAGGGATACGGCTAACCCAGCCCGTTCCTGCCGACTCAAGATGGACCGTCACGTCGCCGACGCTGAAGTCCCACGGATTGTACCAATCCTGCCATAACCCCTCCCGTGTTTCGACATCAGGCATCGACACCGCCGCGAGTTCTCCACCCGAAACCGAGAACGTATAGCGCGCACCGCAGTCAATAGGGAAGACTATCCGCTCTGTCCCGTCGCACATCACTTGCACATCGCCGAAAGCCAGGCAGACAGGCCACGTGTTGTTCTTGGACGCGAGCGTGAAACTGACCAGCCGCCGGTTCGGATCGGCGGCGCGTGCCGCCGCCCAGGCGGGATAGCCCATTGCGGCAATTTCGGCGGCATTACTCGGAAAGGCGAGCATGGCCCAGGCGTCGCTTTGGTTGAAACCCGCATTCGCCTCGGGCTGGTACGGATTGGGGTCGAGCGCATTCGGCAGCCCGTCGAAATCCCAATCGTCGGGATGGACGCGCTGGAACACGACTTCGCTCGTGTTCGATCCGACCGTGACGAAATGGTTCGTTCCGTTCGCCGTGACGCCGACCTCATACTGCGTATCGCCCACCGCGTGCAAGTCGTAGCGCAACGCCACCCTTCCGCTCTGCGGCAGCAGTTCCAACTGAGCGCTCACGATCTTCGCCGGATCGTCTCCGACTGCCGCGTTCTCGAACGTCGTAACGAGTCCTCCAACGCCATTCGTCTGGCACCAGGCTCGGCTCGACGGGAGATTGTAGCGAGACCAGTTCGCGGCGGGACACAGCGCCATGCGTTCGCTCAAAATCGAGATCTCGTTCGCACGGCTGTTGAAACGCGAACGAAAATAGCCCTCGGCCCACACAAACGCATTCGTCCAACCTTCCTCGCCAAACGGGAAGTGCCAGCCGCCAACAGGAATCTTCCAGCTTCCCCACCCACGGCCACACCGCTGCGCCGACTCCCACACGATGGCATTGGTCGGCATCGTGAATGTCGCCGCCGGAAGAGCGTTCGAACTTACCGAGACGAGACGCCACCCCTGCGTGACATCCGCCATCCCAGTAGGACGCAGACTCCGGCTGCGCCGCAATGCCTGGCCATTGTTTTCCATGTTCACCCCACATTGCGGCGCGGCTGGAATCCGCGCCCTACCCTGTACGACACCATTGAGAACGTTGGTTCCGCCTTCGACTTGCGACACGTCGTTGGTTCCGGGCTTTGTTCCGGCACCATCTGTCCCCACGACCACCATGCCGCCAATCAGCACGGCACCGACGAGCGACACGGCGGCGATCTGCCGCGTACTTCGCGCGAGCTTCTTCGCAATCCAGTAGGCACCAGCACCAATCGTACAAACTCCCACACCTACCGCGCAGGCATAGACCGTATTGACATAAAACGACTGGAGATTTTCTACCATTTCGAATCGCCTTCTACTTCTTCAGGAATCCGTAGGCATAGACCTTCGGCTCGATCTGCTTCGCCAACTTCTTCATCGCCGATTTCAGCGCGGCCAGTAAGTCATTATACTTCACATCGTCGCTCGTCGCGTTCATCTGCTCCTTGCCCGAAGCCGTCTTTTTCATCCCCTGGAAATGTCTGCGGATGTCATAGTACGAGGCGTTCGGATTCGCGCCGGGCTGCGCATGGTAGTAGCGCCACAACTCGCGCCCCACGTCAAGAACGGCACGAGCCGCCGGGGAGAGTTGAATCTCACGCGGAGCTCGCGGAGAACGCAGAGCGTTCGCACAACCTCCATCTTCTCCCTCTGCGCTCTCTGCGTCCTCTGCGTGAGATATTTCCCCCTCAAGCCCCGGCAGCACGTTTTCGCAGAAACCGCCGCCCTTCCCCGCCAGGAAGTCGCTCATGAAATGCGACGCGAAACACTCCTTCGCATCCACCTCCGCCTTGTAGGGGCCGAGTTCCGTCGCAGGGACGGCCACGCAGAAATCGACCTTGCCGATGATGCTTGTCGTATCGTACGCCGCAAACCAATCCGCCGCAACCTTGTTCTTCAGCTCCTCCTCGAGGAGTCCTGTCGTGTATTTCGCCATTCCTTTCCCCATTGACTTCATTTACAACCCATAATATAGCAAAATCAGATGAAATCCTTGCGTCCACAAACACCACAGGTCAATTCACTTACCATAGTAGACTACTCCTTTTCGGTTAAATTCTCGCTCGCCCCACTTCGAACTTCTGATTAGATTAGTCATTCGTCAATCCATTGGCGATAGATGCCAAACCCTCGAAAGCTCTTTCCAATTTCCAAGCAATTCGCTCTCATGCGGACACCCCCGCTCTTGCGAGCCATCGGGCAAAGATGCGGTCATAGACGGCGACGCCATTCGCATCGGAATAGAGCAATTCGCGTTTGATCAAGGCGGCGGCGGCAGAACGGACCGTCGAAGCCGCCGGCAGGTGGTGACGTTCAATGAACCCCTTTCCCGAGATCCCCTTCACCCGTCCTTCACGCGCAATCGCCTGCAAGAGCGCCCGTTCGGCCGTAGACTGGCTCATGAGCAAGTCGCGATAGACAAGTGCATTCTCTGCAACCAGCACGTCCACGGCCTCATCAACGTCCGCAGGCGTCACACAACCTCCGCCTTCCGTGATCGTACGCTCGGCTGAGAAGGAAATGCCGATTTTCACGACTGTCATTTTCCTGTCGGACCGAACACGTCGCGGATCGCTTCGAGATAGGCGAAGCCCGTTTCCTTGTCCGGCTCGATGTAGCTGCCTTCAGTCCATTCGTTCCAGCTGTTCACCGTCACGATGCGCGGCAGCTTCGGGTTTGCGTCAAGCCGCGCCTTGATGAGCTCGGCCGCCTTGCGGAAGTTCTCCGGCGTATTGTTCACGATCACGTTGCCGAACGGATAGCCGCCGGAAGGCGTCCAGGTGCAGGTCTGGTCCGTGCGCGGACTCGAATCCCACCCCATCGAGAGATTGGGGTAGTACGGCAGCGCCAGCGACTTCGAGATGTTATCCCACGCCGTGAAGTACTGGTCGCGGGCGGAATTGTAGTCCGTCTCCCGCTTCCGCAGGTGCGTATGGTGCACCCACACATAGGAGGTGGCAGAATCGAAGCCGAGCGCCTTCACGAGATCGGCCGAGTTCTTCGGACCGCCCGCGAGCCTCATGCGCCCCCAATAGACGATCGCGAGATGGAGTCCCGGGAAGCCCGCCGCCTTTACTTTCGCGCGGAAACGTTCGAACGCCGCCTTCGTACCCTCGAATCCGCCCAACTTGCTTCCAAGCATGGTGAGATCGTAGATCGAGAAATACGGGCACCCGTCGATCTTCCAATAGTTGGGATCCTTGAAATAGCGCTCGATCACGTGGTCGCAGACCTGGTCGAATTCGGCGGGCGTCACGCCGCCCGGGTAGAGGAGCGGACGCGGCTTGCGCGGCAGCGCCGGCTTCAGCGAGAGCCACTCATGGTTCGCCCACATGAGCGCGTACTTGATGCGGTTGCGGTTCGGCGCGCCCTTGAGGCCTTCGTCGATCGTACGGTTCAGGAATGGTCCGTTGTACCAGTACCAGTCAAAGAGAAACGCATCGACGCCATGATCCGCCGCCGCATCGATCTTCTTCGCCATGTCCTTCGGGTTCGCCTCGTCGAGATAGCCCCACAGCGGCACTTTCGGCTGGCGATGCCCCTCAAAACGCGGCTTCGCCCCCTTCACATACTCCCATTCGGTCCAGCCCTTCCCGTGATGGGCCTCGTTGCGCGGATCGACATGGTAGTTGCCGAAATAGTACACGGCAACGTCGACCGGTTTCGACGGTTTCGCATCCGCCCCCGCGCTCGACAGGCAAACCGCCGCCGTCAGGAACAAACCCAAGAACATCTTCGCTTTCATCAGTACCTCAATTTCCTTTTGACATGAACTGCCCATCATTATAGCACAACCAGCAGACAAATGGCAAAGGTTGGATGCGCATTTTACATTCACATCCAACCCTCCCCTTTAATCTTTAACTTTTAACCTTTAATCTTTAATCTTTAAGGCCGTCGGGGACTGTCCCCGCCAGTCGTTACTTGCCTTTCAGCATCGGCAGCAGGAAGACCGGCGCGGCACTCCAGGCGTGGCAAAGGCTCTTGCCGTATGGACGGCCATAGAAGCGCCACCGCGCGTCTCCCTGCTCCTTCACGTCGAACCCTTCCCAGAAACTCGTCGCGCCCGCATCGAGCATACCGCCCCAGACCTGCTCAAGACACTTCCGCGCCGCATCGGCGCAACCGCATTTCTGAAGCGCCATCACCTGATAGGCGCAGACGTAAGGCGTCCCGACGGCCGGCAGATCGTCCGCCGCAAGGGCCGCGCCAATGGACGCCAACTCCGCACCCTCGGCAACACCGAAATAGGCGGCGTAGATATTCGCGTGGCGCGTGAAGTGTCCGAACGCCGGATCCGTGACATCGAAGCGGAAAAGCCCCTTTTCCGCGTCCCACGCCTTCTCGTGCAATTTGGCCTTGAGCGCCGCAGCCCGCGCCGTCCAACGCTCGGCATCCGCCTTCGCCCCCACGCGGTCTGCCAGCTTCGCGCCCGAAAGCAAGGCGCCGTAGTAGAGCATGTTGACCGCCGTCGTCGACTTGGCGTCGTTCGTCCAGTCGATGAAAAGCCACGTCCGACGCTTCTTGATCGCCGCGCGGTCGATCAGACCATCCTGCCCGACGCGCTGCGCGAAGGAGTCGAGGCGCCCGGCGACCTTCTTATACGAGGCCTTCAGGAAGTCGAGATCGCCGAAGTGTTCCTGGAACTTCTCGTGCGAGATCACGTGCCAGAGGGAATAGTCGATGATGCCGTTGACATCGCCCGCCTTCCAGCCGGCGGAATCAAGTACCGTGAGCGTGCGCTTGACGATCTCGGAATCGCGGTACGAGTAGGCATTGGCGATCAGCGAAACCGAAAGATCGCCACCCCACGGCAGACGATCGCGCTTGACACCGTCAATCAGGAATTCCCGCATGCACAGACGAAGCGTACGCAGGGCGACAGTACGCATGCGCACCTCTCGCTCGCTTCCGGAGAACGGCACGCGGTCGACGACATCGGCGATCTCCTCGACGAATCGAACGGCCGCAGGTTCCTGGCCCTTGAACCGGAAATAGCGCAAGGCGAGCGGCAGCGGCGTGCGCCAGCGGCCCTTCGCCACCTCGACCATCTCGTTCGTCTGCTCGAAGTCCTTCTCATTCTCGTTCATCGCCTCGGCCATGGACTCGCCGACGAAGAGAAGCGGCCGTGTCGCGCTTTCGGCCTCGACATAGCCAACCGACTCCTCGCCCACGTCGTAGAACCCGCCGTCCCGACGCAACGCAACCGAACGCGTCACGTATTTCTGCAGGCGTCGCGCTTTGATCTCTTTCGGCACTTCGAGGAACTTGCCGGGATAACCGACATTCATCTTGAGCGCCTTCACGTCTGCCCGCATGTCGCGCAAGACTGCCGCCAGATTCTGCTCATCCATCTCTGCCCGCGCCATTCCCGCCCAAAACGAGACGGCCGCCAAAGCCACTATTTTTCCAATCATGTTAGACCCTTTCTTCAACGACGCAGTCAGAGTTTTCTTCATGCGAGGCCACCTGAAAACAACCTCTCAGTCGCTTAACGTAGAAGCACCACGAAGGTATTGTACCGGAAACGGACACCGTCGTCACTCATGTACAACCGGCCCGAGGGATTGACGGCATTCGGCTGGAGAACGAACTTGAGCGTATCCGCGTTCGCCGGCTTCGCCGCCCACGCGATCACGAGCGCATCGTTCGTAAGCTTAAAGGCGGGTGCCTTGACCGTGATCGTGGCGTCATTGACAAAATCAACCGTGGTCTTGCCAGTCTTCGACCGGCTCGTCGTGGACCACACAGCCGTTTTGCTCGACAGGTCGATCGTCGATCCATTCTGCATCGTGCAACCGTAGAAGAAGTCCGTGACAGGGGAGAACGTACCGTAGACATTCAACGCCGCCGTACCCGAATGGCCCGTCGTCAGGTCATTGCGCGAGTGCGACACGTAGTTGCTCACGCTGAACGCATTCGCAAGGTTGAACTGCTCATACAGATCGAACGTGATCGTACGCGCATCCACGGCCGCAATCGTCTTGAACCACGACGCACCCGACGCCGACGTGTCCGAATTACGAGCAATGATCGTGCCGTCCTTGATGCCGCTGCTCCAATGGAGGTTCTTCCCGTTCGTGAACTCGATGTCAAGCGTGTGACCGTTCAACGACACCACGCCCTGGTTTTGAATGATCTCATACCGCACAAGGTACTTCGAATCGGCTGTCAACGTGATGTTGCCCAAGCCTCCCCATGTCATCTGAGACTGCGCGAACGCCGAACCGCCGCTCACGTCCTGAAGCGGACGGTTATTGCTCTCGAGGCGTCCACCATTGAGGCGAAACGTCATCTGGTTGAAATCGTAGTTGCCCACGATATTGAACCGCGCGCCACTATCGACATCGATCGTCGAGCCCAAGGCACCCATCGTCTGGGCGCTCTTCGGGGACCAGTCGGTCGCATTCGCCGCACTGTTCCAAAGCGCAAACAGGCCGCCCGTCACACGGGTGCCGCCGGAATAGGTCTGGTTCTTCTTGTGCGCAACGAACGTACCTGCACCGTCCTTCACGAGCTTGAGCGCACCTGCCAGCGTAAGCGTGGTGTTCTCCGTCGTCTTGCCGCTCGGCACGTCCACATGCACCTCGCCGCCCGAAGCAGACGTCAGCGTACCCGCGCCGACAAGCTGTGCTAGATAGAGCTTGTGCCCGCCCAGATTTATCGTCGAATGGAGCGGTATGTCCTTGAGGCCGCGCCAGTCGCAGTCTCCTCCGAGCGTCGCCGGGAAACGGACCCACTTGCAGACGAACGACGCATTGGCCGGCAGATTGAACACGCACCCGTCCGGCAACTCGACCGTCGTCTGATTGTTCGGAATCCCCTCCACCGTCACACCGTTCGCATCCGTGCAGAACCAGTTCGCCGATTCGGCATAACTATCCGTCGCACCGCCGAGCCACCGCGCCGTCACCGGGAGGGACGGGTCGCGATAAGCCACCGTGACCGTAATGGCGTTCTCCGTCACCGTGGGCGTACAGACGCATCCGCCGCTCGGATCGACCACCGTCACACCGTCGGCGACAACCGTCTGCGCCTGGACGAGCGTATAGGTACCGGGCTGGACATTCCGCGGCAGCGTGAACGTTACATTCCCCTTCACCGTTGCCTTCTTGCCCGTCACAGTGAGCGCCGCCGTTCCCGCGTTCGGCACCGCCGAAAACGTCACGTTCGCATCGGCGGCGAATTCCACATTGTAGTCGCCATACGACGTTCCCGTCGTGAGCGTGCAGGCCCCCGTATACAGATGGCACAGTTCGTGGTCATCCCCCACGCCCCAGCCGGCCGGCAGAATCGTGTTGATGTCGGACGTCACGCCGTAGAAGCGCACACGGTCGATCGCGTAGTTGATCTGGAGCTCTTCCACCGACAACGTGCGGTTGTAGAGGCGGATCGACTTGATGTCGCCACCCCACCACCGTTCACCTTTAAACGACGACGCTGTAGACCGGCATCCGAGAATCGTACCCCCGCAGGCATTTCCGCCCACATTGTCGGTTTTGCCGGTATTGGCGATTTGCGTTGCACCGTTCTTGTAAACGACGAAATCGCTAACCGTCCCGCTCTTGTAGACGACGGCGACCGTCGCCGTCTGGTTCACGCCCACGTTGTGCGTGTGCGTGGTCGAATTGCGGAAGGCGCAATAGTAGACGCTCGGCTGGATGTTGTACGCGATTTGGGCCGTCGATTTGAGTACCGTTCGCGAAGTTTGATTGGGAAGCCAGAGGGCGATTTCAAACACGCCTTTCGACGCAGTCGTGCCAAAGGTGGCGCTGGTATCCGTCCCGCTCAAAAACGCATAGGAGCTTGAACCGTTGAACTTGAGCTTTTGACCGTTTTGCCATGCGGTGTTATGAAGCTCGAACTTTCGCCCGCCGATCAAATCGGTCCATACCGTCGCAGACGCGTTGTGTGTACCCGTACCGGCGTTGTCAATGCCATCCCATTGGGCGATGAGTCCGTTATGGATGTACGAGAGCGCCGTGACACGCGAATTGTCGGCCCAGGCAGCAACTGCCAACGCCGAAACCATCCCCAGACAAACCTTTCTCTGCAAAGGTGCAATGAACTGCTTCATGAATTCCTCCTATTAGGTGACAATACTTTTCAAACACTGAAAGCAAAAAATGAATGTCCTAGCGGACGAAGAGCGTGAGACCGTTTTCGTAGTAGAGGCCGGAACTCGTTTTGCGCAACCAACCCGACATTCCGGGGGCGAGAGTAAAGGTGACCGTTGAGGCCGGGGCGGTCGTTTCGGTCCAGGCGAGGAGACGCTTCTCGGGGAAACGCTGCGGCGTATCGACATCCACAAGAATCGTCGCCTGCTCGGCGAACTGCAGCCGGGTCGCAGCGGCCGTGCTACCTGAATTCTTGCTCACGAGATCCAGTGCCTTCAAGTTGCGCCCCCGCAAGTCGAGCACCGCGCCGTTCTGGAGTTCGCACCCGTGGAAATAATCCGTATTGGGACGGAACCGTCCGGTCACTTGCAAAACACCCGTCAAGTCCGTACGCGTGGACTTGTCGGCCGCCGTTGTATTGACCGTATAGTTGGCGAGGACAATCGGCGCCGCATTCGCCTGCAGATGGAGGTGTCCCGCCGAAACGAGGCTCATCTCGTGCAGGTCGCCCGGCGACATCTCAAGCGCCCCCTTCTCAAGGACGAGCGTTCCGGCCGTCGCCGTCGTATTCAGAAGATAGAACGTATCTCCGGCATTGACCGTGAGGACATGTCCCCGCAAATCAAGCGTCGTTCGCGTGTAGTTGGGGCCGATGAGTCCGGCCGTCTGCGACACCCGATAGGTGGAATCGGCCGTAAGGCGAAGATTGACCACCTGCGCCTTCTTCCCCGGATCCGCCAGGTTCACCGTATTCTGCAACGTGCCGCCCGCGAGTTCAAACGTGTTGAAAAACTGATCGTACTTCGCATTCAACTCAAAGACGGCGTTCGAAGCCACGGAAACCGCGCAGCCCGGCGCCCCATAGGGCTGGGCGCTACCATTCTGCCCCGCCATGAGCGTACCCGCTTCCACTTGCGTACCGCCGCAATAGAGGAGACCCGTCTTCGACGCCGTCAGCGTGCCGTCACCCGCCTTCACGAGGCGAATGTGTCCCGCGAGCGTGGCCACCGCGCTCGTCACGGACGCCCCTTCCGGCACCGTCACGCGAAGTTCGCCGTGCGAGGCGAAACCGTCCTTGATCATCCCCGTGAAACTGAGGGATTTCGCCTTTGTGGCGACACGCATGTTCGTCTGCACGTCGAGATCCGTCCAATTGACGCCATCGTTCGATCCCTGGAGACGCCAGCTCGTGGGCGCGCGCGTAACCGTATCGTATGTATACCACTCGTATTTCGTCACGCGATGCGGGGCTGCGTAGGTCGCCGCCACCCAGAAGTCGTCGTACTTGAAATTGTTCCAGTTGGCCCAACGTGTTGTTGTACTGGAATCGAACAGCTGCGCGGCATTGTAGGCCCCGCCCGGGCCCGAGGTCACGGAGGTATAGCTCGTCGAAAACCGGTTGCCGTCCTCATAGAGGAACACGGCGCCGATATCGATATTGCCATCCGGCGACTCGTCCTCTTTGAAGCGGTAACGCGAAAACGCCGGCCAATTCGCCGTATCCGTGAACGTGACATTCGCGGCCGCATACTGTTCGCCCGTCAGCTCCAGACGATGATTCTGCACGTCGATCGTCGCCCCTGCGGCAAAGGCCTTTGCGGGAAGTCCGCGCCAGTCGCAGTCGGTCGTCAGCTGGACATTCGTGATCGTGAGCGTCTGCCACAGTTCCTCCGCCTGCGCCGGGAAGGAGAAATTCACGTTCCCGCGCAATGTCACCTTCGTCAGGCTGTTCGTGGGAATGGCGTCCGCAATGACGCCCCCCGCGAGGTTGCGGCACACCCAATTCGCGGGATCGCGGAAATTCGCACGATCGCCCGCCCCCACCCATTCAGCAGTAATCGGCATGTCGGCATTGACGGCGATAATGCTCTTTCCGTTGTTGACGAGCTGCGCCGTGAACGAAGGTTCGGAAAAGACGACCATGTCATTGATGTCCGCGCCTTCCGGCAGGGTGATTCCCCCTGCGGCGGTAAAGGCGACATCCGACGTCGCCGCCGAAAGATCGAAGAAGAGGCGTGAACCGGCCGGCAGGGACAATCGCGCCATCGTCTGGGATCCAAAGGGGAGCGGATCCACATCGTCATGCGCACGCAGCGTCACCACGTCATACGCTTCGGACACCTCCATCGCCGCCTCAAGCGAAGCGAAGGCTCGCTCGCCGATCATGGCACGCATGGCAAAGGTGTTTTCATTCGGGCCATGTACGGCATCCGCCGCCAGCTGGTCCTCGCTCAGAACCGTCCGCCACACACGCACTTCGTCGTAGGCCGCCGGCGCATCCCCGTCGCTCCCGCTCGACCATCCCAAAGCGAATATCTCCTGCGAAAGCTCCTGGATGCTCCGCAGCGGGAAGTTTCCCGAACCACGCGCGAGGCAGACTCCCGTCGCGGCGCTTCGCTTCGACCACACCAGATGGCATCCGCCGAGTCCTTGGTCGTTCGGGGTCAACGAAAGAGAAACATAATACCGTTCCCCGATTTCGAAGGGACGAAGCGTATTGCTCCACCAAATCGAGATTCCGTCTTTCTTCATGTGGATACGCTCCGAGGGGAAGGTCGTCTCGGCCCAGGACATCATCAGAAATTCATCGTCCGTTCCTCCGCAGACTTCAAAGATTCGTGCCCACGGCTGGAACGCGAGCAGACGTCCCCAGATCTCGATCGTCACACCCGCGCTTTCAGGCGGCAACATATTGGCGCCAAGGTTGAGCGAGCCCGAATTCTTTTCGCCGCCCGGGAGAACGACTTCATCCACCGTGTGGGAGATGGTGCCATTCACCGTTGCCGTCCTACCGTCCACCGCGTCCACGAGCGCCCCGTTCGTAAAGCTCCATCGATGGGCGAGAAGTCCGCTCCAAGCGAAATCGCTGGCGAGCGTGTCGTTCAAGGAACCCGCCTCGAGCACCGTCCCGCCCGTCTGGTTCTGTTCACCGGTAAACGTCAGCATACCGCCCCCGCGCTTGACCAGACGAAGGAAGCCGGAAAGATTGATGGCATCGACCTTGCAGAAGGCATTGGCGGCAACATCGAACTGCAGCTCGCCCATCGTCTCGCCGCCGAAGCTGTCGCGCACCGTACCCTTCCCCGAGAGGCCCGTGAGCGTGAGCGCATGTCCCGCTAAATCCAGCGTCGTTCCGTCCAGTTCCGGCACCACGCCAAGGCCGCGCCAATCGCAATCCGCCCCCAGCGTCGCATCTTCCACGAGGAATCGCGCACAGGTGAACGCCGTCCCTGGGGGAATCTGCAAATTGACGTCGCTTCCACGCACGACCACGCTCGCCGTCGCATCCGGCACCGCAGCAACCGTCTCGCCGGCCGCAGTAATCGTCGTCCAGTTGGCGGGCTTCGTCACATCGCCGTCAACAGCGCCCGTCCAATAGCATGTCGCCCCGCCCACGGGGATGATCCTGGCATTGTCCACGATGTTACCGTAATCGGCCGTCGCGGGCGGCATCCAGAACCGAAGCGTCTGCTCGCCGGCGGCGAGGTAGACGTCTTTCACATAGTGCTGCAACGGCGCCTCCGCCACCGGCTTGAATTCGGCAAGCGGACGCACCACGTTGTCCGTCTGGATTTGAACTTGGAACGACCCACCGGTAAACTTCGCCAAACGGCTGGCATAATCGAAGGAGAGTCGATAGACACCGGCCGTCGCCACGGTGAACGTCTGGAAAAGGATCGCATCGCTGAGCGTCGGCGTCGTTTGAAGCCCCCCGATTTTCGTCCCCGCGCCCGCAAGGCCGTTATACCCCCACTGGCCTGTGGGACGGCCCACGACGACGGCTCCCGAATAATTCCAACCCGGACCGGACGCACCATAGGTATACTGGCCATTCGCGTCCTCGCACGGACTCAGCTCGAAATCCCCGTTCACGAGCAGGTTCTCGTCTACCGCCACAACGACGAAGTTGTCGTAGACATTCGACTGGTCGGTCTCCATCTCCTCCTGTTCAAGGTTGAATGTATGGACGCCGGCTGTCAGCACGACATTCGTCATAATGGAGCGAATCGGCAAGTGGGCATTCGGCTTGAACGCCCGCTCCACCACCGTTTCATCGTCCTTCGTAATCCAGAAACGCGCCGGCACGCCGGTTTGGTTCGTTCCATAGCGCGCTGCATAGTCGAAGGAAACGCGATAGAGGCCCGTCTGCGGCACCGTAAACGTCTGGCGAAGACTCTGCGCCGACGATTTGTACGACTGCATGAAGCACCCGCGCGTACCATACCCCAAACTGGTTTTGGAGAGAAAGATATTGTTCGCGCCGCTGCTGCCCACCTGGACGGGCACGCCGCCCGCCGTCCATCCCGCCGGTACGCGATATGCGAATGTGTCCGTACCGCTGAACGCCTCCGATTCGAAATCCCCGTTTACGAGCAGATTCGGCCCCGCAAGAACCATCCTCGCCGCACACGCAAGAAAACACCCTGCGAAAATCAACCAGTTCTTCTTTTTCATTTCTTTCCTCCCTTTTCAAATGACAATTATTTTCCTGTCGGACCGAACACGTCACGGATCGACATGGTAGTTGCCGAAATAATACACGGCGACATCGACCGGTTTCGACTGTTTCGCATCCGCCCCCGCGCTCGACAGGCAAACCGCCATCGTCAGGAACAAACCCAAGAACATCTTCCTTTTCATCAGTACCTCAACTTCATTTGACATAAACCATTTTCATTATAGCACAACGTAAAACGACAAGTCAAGGATTCCAATTCTGGCGGTCTGATTTCACGCGCGTGACAACAACCCGAATCAGACCAATCTTGGTCCATAGGATGATCGGCACCTTGGTGTAGGAGCCGTCGTCGAGACGGTCAGCGCAGGAGGATGACGCTGGCTTTCTCGTTTTTTTGGCACCAGACGAGCGCGTAGTTGCGCGCGAGCACCTTGCCGGCCGCGTCGGTTGAAATGAGCGAAATGCAGTTCGGTTCGCCGAGATTCGCCGTCAATGCCTCGGGCGGCACTTCGCCCACCGCCCGGCCGCGTGCGACCGGCCATGATGCACCCAGCTCGCGTCCATTGACAAACACACGTACCGCCACCGTCGCGGCCGCATACGCCTGGACCTCAAGCGCCAGCGCCCGTCCCTTCCACAACCGGTTCTCAGGCGCATTGACGAACGTCATCGCAAGCGCATACGTCGCCTTTTCGTAGGGTGCGGACGACGGCGTGCCGCGCGTGCCCTGCCGCAGCGATGTCATCAAACCCGGCACATTCTGGAACTGCCGATCAAGCCAGGTGCGCCGCCGCTTCAAGTAACGCCGAAGCGTCTGTACTGCCGGCTCGAACGTTTCCTTGCCCACCCGATCGCTCTGCGTGGACCACTTGCGGTCGTTGGCCAGTCCCGCCTCGCGCAGCAGGCGATACGCCTCGCCGATGAGGCCATCGCCCTCGGTGCCGCCCTCGATGAGTGCCGAGAACTCGGCCCGCGCCGCCGGATAGCGCGTCCAGAGGAGCGTGCAGAACCACGGGTCGTCCGCCCATTCGCGCAAGAACGAATACGGCCCGAAATTCGCCGTCCACGTTTCCGGATCGCGATCGCCCGCCGGACGGAAATCGCCGCCGACATCCGCGTCATAGTCCCACAGCGGACCGAACTTCAGCAATCCGCTCCGCTCTTTGTACCCGTAACGGCTCCGGTACGCCGCATCCCAGTTGCCGCACATTTCGGCCACAAGGAAATAGGCCACCATCGACTCGACATCGGCATAGTCCGAATAATGCCGCCCTTCTGCGCTGTATCCGTCCACGGAGGTGATCGCCTTCACGTAATTCCCGATGAACGTCTGATTGAAGTCGAACATCCGCGCATTCGTGTAGAGGTATTCCGGACGGTTCACCATCGTCTGCAGGGTCAAGCTGCCCGAGGTGTGCGAGAACTTCGACTTCTCGTCGTAATACGTGTCGAATTCATACAGACACCCGCCCGTGATATCGTTCGTGATGGACGCGAAATCCGACACGAAATCTCCCAGCGCATACGTCGTGCCCTTGTACGCAACCGTGCCCGTGCTCACCCATCCCAGATTTTCCTTCAGCGACTTCTCAAGCGCATCCTGGTCCGCCGCCGTCAGTGCGGGCGATCCCTTCACAATCGCCTTCGCCGCATCTTCACCCGCCTCTTCCCAGTCGAAGACGTCGATGCGGTTCTTTCCCACGCGGATGTGCTCGCACAACAGGTAGAGTCCCTGCCATTCGCCGTTGAGTACGCAGTCCACCCACGTGGACCTCATCCCGAGCGAACCGATGCGATTGGCGAAATCGAACACGAGCTTGTTGCGCATGCCCGTTGCATCTGGATAGTTCGCGAGCAGCACCCAATGCTTCGAGGACGGCATGCCGAACAACTTCGACTTTTCGTCAAGCTTGATCTTCCACGGTTTCTTCGGGCGCCCCTTGCTGTAGTTGCCACGCACGTTGATGGTCATCCGACCGTCGTACGGACTCTTCCACTCGTCGTTGCCCTGCATCCGCACCCGACCCGCATGTTCCTCTTTCGACGCGCTCGGCGTCTTCCCGTCGTCGGTCGTGAGATAGCACACGGGCAGCCGGGAAAAGAAGAATCGCTCGCTGAGCCACTGTCCGTCCGTCGTCGCCGCCTGAACGTGGACCCAATGTTCGTAGTCGGCTTCGGACGGCACCCAGGTCGGCTGTTGCGAGATTGGCTCGTCTTCAAACACGCCGAAAATGTCGCCCCGCGTCCATTGGCAGCGGCCAACCGAAGGCACGATGCCACCAAAAGGAGCGGATGTCACCGTCAAGGCCCGTCCCGCCCGTGGACGCGACACGTCGAGCGTGAGATGCGTCTCCAGCGCCCCCGCCAACGGTTCGAGTCCACCCGACGCGTCCACGCGAAAGACGGCATCGTGCACCGTCGCGGCCTCGCTTCCGCGCGTGAGCGCCACATTCCCTGCGAGATGTACGGTCTCGCCAACCGACGGCGAACGCGCGGCCGGCGCGCCGGTTGCCGCCTCCGCCCAATTCGCGACATCGTTCCAATCGCCTGCAGTTCCTCCGACCCAACGCCAGTCGACCGACTGCGCCGGCTCGTCGCCCGCACCGCCCGCGAGGTCGGCGATCTGTCCGCCATTCCCCTGATACGCCACTTCTGTAAAATCGCCCGTCGTCCCGTCCAGCCGAAACCACATCGCCCCCAGGCTGTTCGCCAGGCGCTGATACCCGTCCGCGACTTTCACGGCATACGACACATAGGCGGCACCATCCCAGCTGCAGGTTTCCACCCGCACGTCGTACCAGCGGTCCAGTTCCGCCACGACCGCCGACGACGAAAGTTCCTGCCACCGGCCGCGCGCAAGCCCGAGAAAGGCGAGTCCGCCACGACAGCCCATCCCGAGCGTGAGCGCCGCACGGGCATCCGTCGGAACCGGCAAAGAAGCGGCCGCCACCACGGACGAATCGAACCGCATCTTCGCATCGCAGCGCGTCGGCGTTTCCGCTACGCGCACGGCGAGATCGAACGTCAGCTCGTCCGTCGCCGAAGCGAGTTCGCACGCCGGCACCTCGTCCACCACCACGGCGGACGCGGCACTGCCGGGCGCGAGTACCCAGCGTCCACCCGCCGTGCCCTTTTCACTCACGGCCTCGCCAACATCGTAGTCGGCGAAGGTAGCCGTAAATTCAGCCGCACCTGAGACCCAAACCAGCCCAAGTGCGGCCAATGCTGTCAGCATCCCTCGCATTTCTCAGCGCAGGATGAGCATCAATCCCCGTTGCGCGTAAAGGCCATCCGGCGCCGTGATGACGATGAAGTCGCTACCGGGCGCCTTGACGAACTGGACACCTTCGGGCGGCGCATCCCAATGGACGAGACGGCACGGATTGCCCTTTCCGAACGCCCCCGCGCGCACGTTGACGAGGGTCGAACCTTCCGCATAGGCGAGAGAGGCACCATCGAGTTCCTGTCCACGCGCACGCAGCGAGAAGTCCAATGTCGAACCGTTCATCAGCACGACATTGCGGGCGGCATCCGTCGCAGGCGTGTAGGCACCGTGGACGCGAATCAAGCCCGCACCCGAAGAGACCCGCGCGGGGTCGGTCCGCACGACCCAATCGTGAACGTCGATCGTTACGCCCTGCGTGAGCGCGCAGTCGAGGTCGAAGTCGGTCGCGGCGGCACGTACTGACGTTTTATCCAACCCCAGGGTCCCGCCACCCGTGAGCACGATCTGCCCCGCCGTGATGTCGGCGTTGTAGAGGTAGAGCGTCTTGCTCTGCGGCACATTCACGGTGAGGCGATGCCCGCCGAGGTCGATCGCGGTTGGGCAGTATCCATAGCAGATGATCCCGAAATTCAACGAAACATCGAAGAACGAATCAGACTCCAGCACGACCTGCCCCACGCACATGTTGCCGCTCGACGCATCTTTTCCGTAGTTCGCCAGGGTACCGCCCGCCAAGGTGAACACCACTTCCGACGACACGCAATCCAGGCCCGCCGCGCCATTGATGTCGAACACCGCGCCTGACTCGACCCGCACCGTACCGACAACCGCATACGTGTCACGACGCGCCGACAACCGTCCTCCGCGAACAATCGTGCCGCCCGCGTAGTCTCCGCCCGCCTTGGCAAACGTCAACGCGCCCGCGCCCTCCTTAATGAATTTCATCCGGCCCGTCAAGGCAACCGAGGAATTGATTTCCGCCGCGCCTTCCGGTACCACAACATGCAGCTCGCCGCCCGCGTCGCCCGGCAACGTCAGCATCGGCCCCGCCACGAACGTCCCCGTGCCACCGTTCGTCAGGAACGTCTGCGTGACCTGATCGAGCAACCCCACCACGCCGTCGCTCCGGCGCCGTGCCGGCACATAGTCGCGCACGAGCGTGCCCCCTTCCCAGAAGCGCGTCGCGAAGAGCCGCATGGTCGCACAGGTGTTCCCGCAAATCGCCACATCGGTACTATTGCCCGAATTGTTGTAGGCAAAGAGCGTCAAGAGCCCCACGCCCTCGCCGAGCGTCCCGTCCAGACCGGTCGGCGTCAATTTCGTCTCGCCCCAGGTCACCGACCCGTTGGCGCACGTCAGGAGAATCCGTTCGCGGAACGGGAATGTCGGGGCATGCGCATTCTTCCCCGAGAGATAGAAATACGGTGCCGCGACGGAAACGTTTCCGCAAACCGGCTGGAAGTAGAAGCCACCACGGGTCGTCCCATGCAGCGAAGAGCCGCCGAACAGGCAGGCGTACTTCTGTCCATTCTGCTGATAGCTGTTAACCCACACATCCATCTCGATGCGCGTATCGGACCGATGCATATACCCCGTGTTGATCCACTGCGTGCCCGAAGATTCGATGAACTGGAGCCGATCGTAGTCGCCGCCCACAGTGTCCGTGATTGTCGCTTCGCCGAGCAGGGACGAAAGCGTGAGCGAATGTCCCCGCAAATCGATCACGCCCGACAACGGCACGCGCAGTCCACGCCAATCGCAGTCGGCACAAAGCGTCGACGGGAACACGACGGTCTTGCAGACGAGCTGCGACATTTCGGTGCAGTTGAAGACCTTGTCGTCCGGCAGTACCACCGTGGTCTGGCTCATCGGAACCGCATCCGGAACCGTCGCGCCGCCCGTCGTGCAAGACCAGTTGGCCGGATCGGAAAGATCGTTCGCGCGTCCATTGCCCGTCCAGACCGCCCGCTCCACGACCACGTCTTCGCCGATGCAGAGGAGGAACTCGCCGTTGCTCACCGCAAGGCGGCAGGCCGCCGTGATGTCGGCACCCGCGCCATCCGTCACCTGCAGCGTGATGCCCTCCACCGTCGACAGTCCCAACACCGGTCCGAGTTTGAGATAGCGCTTTTCCGTGGTGCGACCCGTGTAGACGACCTCAACGCGTTTGAGTCCGTTCCAAAGCTGCGCGTCCGTCACCGCATCGAAGTCCACCTTCTCCGTGAAGCCCGTCTCGTCCGCGCGCAGGCACCAGCACGTCTCATCTCCGGCGAAGTGCACCTGCGGTCCGGCGATCCGTCCCGATCCGCACAGGCGCCCGGCGAGGACGAGAGGCGCCACCGCACCCGAAGTCGCGATCTCGCCGTTGTTCGTCACGCCGCCCCGCCAGGTGAGAGCGGTTTTCAGCGGCGCGGTCACCGTCACGCCGTCTCGCACCAGCAGATTGCCCAGAATCGTCGACGCGTTCTCGCACTCAATCCGTGCTGTTCCCTCCTCAAACGTGTAATCGGTCTGGGCATTGCCCGTAGCCGGCACACCGTAGAAATGAGTCGTGGATCCGTTGTAGCAGTGGATGCCATTCGTAATGGCGCCGCTCATGGAAAAGGCCAGCAGCAGTTTACCCTCGTCGTGCGTACGATTGTCAAGGCGCGCCAACTCGAACCGATTACCAACGGGTCCAAAGGTGGTACGCCCCTGGGCGGTCAAAGTGAAAGGACCTTCAAGTAAAATGTCCGTATTGGCGCTGCCGTAGAGGACCCGCAAATCCATGCGCGAAACCGTTTCACTGCCCACCGCGACATCCTTCAGGAGTTTGACATGGCTGAAAGCCGGTCCCCACGACACATTGGCCAGATCGTTGACAAGCGAACCCGCCACGTACAGCGTCTTGCCATGAGTGACCTCCTGGTAGAGCAACGACGTCTCGTTGCCCGCCAGCGCCACGTTGATGTCCAGCGTCGCCTCGGGGGCGATGTAGATTTCACCGCCGTTCGACATCGTCGTCTGCTTGCCGTGCGCGAGACGCAGCGTACCCGCCAACACATCCACGGCATTGACCTGCGCCACGGCCGAATCCTGCGCAACGAACGTACCGGCGCCTTCCTTCACCAGCTTCACCGCGCCGCCAAATGTCAACGTGTCCGTTCCCGGAAGCGGCGCCGGTGCGTTCTCCGGCGTCACAATGTGAACCTCGCCGCGCGGTCGCGTCGCCGTCGGCACCACGGGCCCCGCAACAAAGGCGCCCGCCGTACTCGCATTTCCATAAAACATCTCGCCGTTTGCCAGGTCGATGAGTCCCACCGCGCCATCGGAAGTACGCCGCGCCGGCACGAAGTCGCGCATCACCGTACCCCTTTCCGAGATTCGGAAGTTGTAGAGGCGCATGCGCGCCGGATTGCCCATCGCGCCGGCGAGCGTGTGACCGTCGAAAATGGCCAGCGTCTGTTGGCACACGGGGAAGTCGTTCGTCGACGTCATCGTGCCCGTCACACCGCCACCGCTCCACGAAACCGTCTTCGCGGGATTGGAAAAGGCGAGCGACGTGCGCGTGTTCATCGGGAACGAGCCCTCGGCACCCTGCTGCGCCACGCTGTAGACATTGTATTCGAAAACAGGACGATATTTCGCGTCGAAATAGAAGAAGAAGCACAACGACGTATTGCCCGCCTGGAAAGCTTGCGGACGCGAACCGAACACACATGACCATTTTGTCTGTTGCGCCGAATTGAACGCGAACAGGTCACAGGCGATTTCCGTATCGTTGTTGAACGAGTAGCCCGTGTCGATCCATTCGCGCGCGGTCGTCGATTCGATGAATTCGAGCCGCTGATAGGTCTCGCCCTGCGTGTCGACGATCGTCGCCGTGCCGTCCAGATCGGCGAGCGTCAGTTTGTGACCGAGCAAGTCGATGTGTCCCGAAGGGCGAATCGAAAGTCCGCTCCAATCGCTGTCGCCGCCCAGCGTCGCGGGGAAACGGACTTCCTTCGCGGCGAGCGTGCTGCCCTTCGGACATTTGAACGTACAACCATCCGGCAGAATGACCGTGCAGGAGTCCGTCGGCAACACCCCGGTTTCGACCGCGATTGCCTCGCCAAGCGCATTCGTACAGCACCAGTTCGCCGGATCCGCCAAATCGAAACTCGCCGGCGAACGCGTGTCGCCAACCCAGGTCGCCGTCAGCGGCAGGTTCACGAGCGAATACATGATCAGCTGACCGTTCACGACCTTGAATCTGAACGGGTTGAATCCTTTCGCCACGATGTAGTCCACCTCACCATCCGGCAACGCGACATTCGTCGCGATCAACGTCATTTCCTCGGCGATGCGCGTCACATCCGCCGCCTTCGTGATGTCGACGTACACGGGATTTGCCGCCGTGGCATTCTGAAAGACCACCCCATACGCCGTATGCAGGGTGTCGCACCCTTCGGAAGTCAGATCGATGGCCAGGTGCGCACCGCCCGTCAAAGTGATGATCCCCGTGAAGTCATAGGCGCGGGCCGTACCATCCTGCAACGAGAAAGTGCCCTTCTCAAGACTGAACCGCGGATAGTTGGTCACCTCGCCCGCCGCCAGCACGTAGCGCCCGTCCTTGACAATCATGTCACAGGAATTCATGAATCCCTCTTCAAGGGTACCCTCGAAAATGCGCAGCGTCGAGTTGGCTTCCTCGCGATAGGCGATGCCGCCCCACGGAAGATAGTTTTCGCCAAAGGTGAGGGGGTTGTATCCCGGTTCCTCCGAATGGTCGGCATGGTCCGTCAACACGATCGCCCCGTCCGCATGGCGTTCGGGATACCAATCGCGCACGCAGACCAATCCGCCGGCGCCGTTGTTTTCAAAGATGCGGCACGACGAAAGCCGCATAGCCTGGCGCTGATAGAGCGATCCATTTTGGTTGGCCGCAAAAAGGTAGAAGTTTCCCGTGTAGCGCGCAACGTCGCTTGGAGTCGTGGCCTTTTGGAAGGTCTGGCCCTGCTTGGAGGAATAGGTCATCAACCCGGCTTCCAATTCCACATGGAGATCCTGGTTCGCCCAGGTCATCCCCGTCTTCCAATCGCCTTCCGTGTTGAAGAACCACGTACGAAGGTCATCCGTTTTTTCGTAATAGGTCAGAAGGATACCAGCCTTGCTGCCGGTGCCATTGAAGGCACCGCAGAGTGCGGCCCAACTTCCCGTACGCGCCAACGGGCGGGCATCGAGTTCCAAGCGTGCCGTATTGGCATTGAGCGCATACTCTGTATTGATGTACTCCGTTCCGCTGGACTGCAGATAGCTCACCCGCGCGGCGAGATCGTCCCCGGGCTGGTAGAAGTGGCCGATTCCGCGATTCCGATAGAAAGTCCCCGAAACCCGGTCCCACAGGCCCAGTTCTTCCTCGTCCGTCCGACACGGCACGAAATCGCGCACGAGCACATCTTCATCTCCCTCGCGGTCATAGATCTTGAACGAGTAGCAGCGCATGGCCTGAGGTTGAAAGAGACCGCCATTCCGATTGGCGGTAAAGAGGTAGACCGAACCTGCGTATCGACCGACTGATGAAGGCGTGAGTACCCGTTCAAAGGAATCCTCGCTCGACGAGAACGTGCACTTCCCGACTTCGACCACGGCGTCCACCACCTGTCCTCGCCAGGAGAGACCCGTCGTCCAGTCCCCTTCGCCATTGTAGAACCAGGTTCGAATGTCCTCCGTGCTCCCTGAATAGGTCAACAACCAACCGGCCGAACTATTCGAACTGAAAGATCCGCAGAAGGCGCCCCAACCGATGTTGTTCGTCAGCGGCATGAACCGCAGTTCAAACCGCTGCGTTTTGGCACTCGGCAGGTAACCCGTGTCGATCCACTGGTTGCCGTCCGACGAAATCCACTCAAGCGCCGTGTAATTTGCCGGCAGCGGCTGTACGGCGGAGCAGATCCCCGCCGCCAACGCACCGCCCACAACCAGCACACATCCAATCACCCGTCTCATCGTCATTTTCATTTTTGATTCCTTTTATTACCAACCAACAAACATGACAAAGCATTCACCACGCCAACATTAAATATAATACCACACTTAACGCCTGCGCGTCAATGACGTCTACCTCAAACAAAATAGGCGAGGCCCGAAGACCTCGCCTATTTCTCTGGATTCAATTTGAATCTTACATGCCGCTACGGCCGCGGAGCGAACCGTGACGGAGGAAGCCGTCGTACTTGCGGACCAAGAGGTGCGATTCCATGATGCGCAGCGTATCGAGCGCCACACCCACGATAATCAGCAACGAGGTACCGCCGAAGAACGAGGCGATCGCCCACGGCACGTTCAGGAAGCGTTCGGCCGAAAGGATCTGCGGCAGAAGCGCAACCACCAGAAGCCCCGTACCGCCAATGAGCGTCAAGCGCGTCATCACTGCATCGAGGTATTCGGCCGTCTGCTGGCCCGGACGGATGCCCGGCACATACGAGCCGTCCTTCTTGAGGTTCTCGGCGATTTCCACCGCGTTGAACTGCGTGGCCACCCAGAAGAACGCGAAGAACATAATCACAGCAGCATAGATGATGAGGTGCGTCGGGCTGCCCATATCGGCCAGCTGATCACCGAACGTACGCAGCCAACCCGTCGCGCCCGTCGCCGTCGCCGGAATCTTTTTCAGCAGCATCGCCGGAATCTGAAGCAACGGCTGCGCGAAGATGATCGGCATAACGCCCGTGTAGTTCACACGCAGCGGCATGTACGTCTGCTGGATGCCGAAGTTGTTGCCACCGGCGCCCGCCATCGAACGACGCGTCGCGTGAATCGCGACCTTGCGCACACCCTGCGTGAGCATCACGGTGCCCATCACCACGGCAAAGCCGAAGAGGAGGAGCAGCACGAGTTCAACCGGAGAACGCGTGGCCTGCACGCCATTGTAGCCGAAGTAGCGCTCCCACGCGCTGAAGATCGCCTGCGGCAGACGCGAGGTGATGTTGATCATGATGATGAGCGAACCGCCATTGCCGACGCCGAACGTCGTAATCTGATCCGCGAGCCACATCACGAAGAGCGCCGCCGAGGTCATGCCGATCACCGTCATCAGCTGGAAGCCGATGCCCGGATTCGCCACGATCTGGATGTTGCCCAATCCGAGGGACGCCGGATGCATCAACGCCGTCGCAATACCCCACGACTGGACCACGCAGAGCACGATGGTCAGGTAGCGGGTGATCTGCGCGAGCTGCTGGCGACCCGACTCGCCTTCCTTCTTCAGCTTTTCGAGCGACGGGATCACCGACGAGAGGAGCTGGATCACGATCTGCGCCGAGATGTAGGGCCA
>JAKSOY010000001.1 GCA_024405255.1 Kiritimatiellia bacterium | reverse complement strand
GAAAAATGTGGAGGTCGGCCCGAAGGACCGACCTCACATTTTTAGTTTACACCCATCCGTTGTTCGGATTGAGGATTCGAATTGCTTTTTGGGGTGTTTCTTTGTATAATGATTGTCGAAAGTTGAGTTGGCTACCTGTCTCGAGTGAGGTGTAGGTGGGCTCTTTGAATCAGAGTTTTTTGTGGAGGAAGAATGAAGAAGATTATTGTGACGGTTTGTTTCGCACAGGTGCTGTTCGCGTTCGGACTTGAACAGGCGGGGACGGTATTGTTGAATCTCGATGCGTCGACGCTTTCGCTTGCCGATGGCGCGGGGGTCCTTTTCTGGAATGGCGGGAGTACGCTTGGCGATTTCGAGGCTGTGAATGCGTCCACCCCGCCCACGCGCCAGACGCGGAGTGGCATACCCGTGGTGCGTTTCAACGGCGCAGGGACTGTGCTTCGGTGTCCGGTGGCGACGCCCAATAGCATTCTCGGTGCCAACGACTATTCGATTGAACTCTGGGTGTGTTCCTCTACGCCCACGGGCACGCATACGATGTTCGCGACGACGGCGCGCGAAGGTCTCAGCAATAACAATGGTACGGTATGCGAAATGCGCTATTCGACGGATGTCAAGAATGCCGTTGAATATTATGGTAGCGGCAACCTCACCTGGTATGGCAATGCGGGAGTCAATGCGCCGACGGGGGTGACGTACCCCACGGCCGGCGAATGGCATTACCTCGTCAATACGGTCGATGGCACGAATACCTGCCTCTATGTGGACGGACGGCGTGTCTCGTCAGTGTGGCAGACGTTGAAGTTGTCGAGCGACACAGCCTTCTGTACGGTGGGCGGTGTTTGGAACCGTTCGTCGAAAAGCTACACGAACGGTTTCGTGGGCGACATTGCCAAGGTACGCGTGCATGACGGCTGCCTCACGGCGGCGCAGGTGCTCGCGAACTTCGAAGAGGAGAATGCCGTCTTCCAACGCGATGTGACCACGCTTGCGCCGTATTGGAAAGATGGCGCGTGGAAGGGACAGTCCTTCACGGGCAATCAAACGCTCGATGTGGCCGGGGCGACACCGCTCGTTCTGGACGGTGTTACAACAACCGTGAACGGCGTGCAGGCCGACAACGGTTTCCTCACGGTGAAGAACGGCACGCTGACTTTTTCAAATGTTCTTACCTACAATGCTTTTGGCTACGGCGCGGGGCATGAGGGCGGTTTGACGGTTGGAGAAGGAGGAACCATCTCTGCAACGACCCCGCTCGCGTTTGGACCGCGACCGGGTGGTTCCGGGCGACTTGTCGTTGCCGCCGGTGGTACGGTCAACACAACAAGCTGGCTGCGTTTCGGTGACTATTTTGGAAATGGTACTCTGCAAATCGATCACGGTGGCGTGGCGACGGCTTCGATTGTCATTCTCGGACCGAACAACGGTACGGGTACGGGCACGGTGGCGGGTTCGCTTACGACGACCGGAATGTTTTATCTCGGCGAGAAGGGTGGCTCTGCAACGCTCGACATTCAGGAGGGCGGCGTGGTGACGGTGCAGGGTGTAGCGCCTTATGATGCGCCGTCGGCGAATCTGAGCGTGCTCAAATTGTCCGGCGGCACCATTTGCATTACCTCGGGGTCGATTAAGAGCCTTGCCCGCGTCGAAGTGGATGGGCTCGGTTCGGTGGGTGTTCCGAACGGAGTGACGACGCGGATTGAAAGTCCCATTCAAGTGACGTCGGCCGAGGGGCAGACCGGTCCCGCCGAATTCCACAAGACGGGCGCGGGTACGCTCGTTGTTCTCAATGAGCTGGCTGGCGCGACCAAGGTCTTTGTCGACGAAGGCACGCTCTACCTCAAAAATCCCCTTGCTGCGGACCAGACGCTGCATGTGGCCGCCGGTGCGCATTTTCAAGTGTGTTCACCGTCCGACATCGAGAAAATCACATGGGAGGAAACACCCGCCGAGAAGGCGGTTTTCCAAGTGAATTTCGATATTACGACGGATCTTGATCTCGTTAGCCTGAACACGCTCTATTACGACACCCAGTTAATGGGTCCGGCCGCGGGTACCGCGACATTGACTGGCGTGGTGACGTCGGGCGCGATTTCGCCCGAGAATCCGTTCCTGGTAACGACGCTTGCGGGAACTACTTTCAACCTCGCCAATACAGGGCTTGGGAATGTGCCGCTCTGCGTAGCGGGCAAGGGCACGGCCCATTTCACGGACGGTCGAGCGGTGTCGCTCGATCCCGAGAGTACGGCTCTCTTCGTTGAACCGGGCGCAACGGCGAGTTTCGCCTCTCTCGATGTGACGGGTACAGGGGAAACGGCGGCGACGCTTGCCGTGACGAGTGGAACGGTGAAAGTGACGGGGAACACCTATGTGGGCAAGAGCGGCGATGCGGGAACGCTCGTTGTCTCCAATGCCACGATGAACCTCGCAAATGTCATTCTCGCAGGCGATGTGGGGACAGCGCGCCGCGTGACGACGGGGTCGATTGCCTTGCAGGATGGCGCCAAGGTGACGGGGAACACCTTCACCTTTACGCCCTACGGTCCGATTGACGGTGCCGATCGTGACACCGTGCGCGCGACGGTCTCGCTCGGCGAAGGAACTTCGCTTGAAGTGGCACAGTTCATTAAGAACGACGATCCGGCCGGGCAGATGGTGTTCGAAGGTGGACGTGTCTCGGCCACGGGGAGTGGCAAGACCTTGCTCTCGCTTAATCAGAACGGCAAGATGGATTTCATTGCCTCGGCGGGGCATGACATCATTTTCGATTTCCCCGCGAATGCGAATACCTTCATGTCGGGCGATGGTGTGACGGCGCGTTTCATGGGCGAAGGCGGGTTCGCGCGGACAGGCGCCGGTTCGCTCACCTTCGGTCTCGGGAAGTTGACGACGCTTGAATACGCGGGCGATACGCGTTTCACGGGGGGTACGACCACGTTCTCAACGGATGTGACGTTCCCGACGGGATCGAATGCGGGCGATGTGCGCGCCGAGTATCCGGCTTCGCTCGACCTCAACGGACATACCGTAGTTTTCAACACCGCCTACGATAACGGTGCGTTGGTCAATACGTCGGCAACGAAGGCGACGGTCGTCGTGGGGCGCGGCGATGGTGACGCCGAACTTGGTTTTGCGCCGATTGCGAACGCGACGATTCGCAAGGAGGGCTCGGGCACGCTCACGATGAACGGATCGCTTGACGGCGATTTCGTCCTCTCGGGTGCAGCGGTATGCCGTGCGCCTACCTACCGTCACTATCGGTTCGTGGTGCTGCGTGCGTGCGGCTCCAACTGCAACAGCATGGAATTTGCCGAATTGAAGCTGATGGACGGCGACGAAGACGTGACCGGGAAGCGCAGTGGCTTTTCCTCGACGCAGGCAAACAATGCCGACAGCAATTCTCCGACGGCCGAACAGCCGAAGTATGCCCTTGACGGTTCGCTCTCGACGAAGTACCTCGACTTCCGTTGCGCCGCGACGAAGGCGGCGGCGAACAAGGGCCTCATCCGCCTGCAGATCGACTACGCCCAGCCCCAGCGTGTGACCTCCTACAACTGGGCGACATCGAACATGGGGGCCGGAACGAAGGATTCGCGCGATCCGACGGACTGGCTCCTGCAGGGCAGTAACGACGGCGAAACCTGGGTGACCCTCGACAAGCGCCTCAACTTCACGGCACCGACGGCGCGTTGGTCCTGGGCGGGTCCGTTCGACATCCCTTCCGCCAATACACCGGTGAACGTGTGGGGGGCGCCAGGTTCGTCGCTCACAATGGACGGCATGCCGCTCAAGGCGGCCGGCGTGAACGTGGAGACGCTTGCCCTCACGAACGGCGGCGAACTGCGCCTCACGGACGGATTCGTGAATGCGTCCGTCACCGGCTCGGGCGCGATTGTCAAGAGCGGCACGGGCGAAGCCGCGCTCATGGGCACGCCGAACTTCGCAGGCGATTTGCGCGTGGCGGGCGGCCGCCTCACGGTGGCGCCGTTCCCGTCCAACGGCTGGAAGTGGTTCCGCATGTCGTTCCAGAAGACGGAGTCCGGTGAAATCATGGAAACTTCCGAACTTTCCCTTTTCGATGCTGCCGGGAACCGGGTGAACCAGGGTTTGCAGATGATGAGCGATGGTACGGCGGCGACGTCGCTCCGGTCGGGTACTTTTGCCCAGGCGAAAGGATATGCCCATGGCAATAACGAAACCGTGGATAAGCTGTTTGACGGGAATCCGCAAACGAAATGGTGCGTGACCGATCATAAGCTCAATACGCCGGACACAGCGAGTTCGTGGATCATCGTCACCATGCGTCTGGCGGATACGGCCGCGCCCGTGACAGGCTATCTTCTGACCTCGACGATTCATGCTGTCAATTTTTGGCAGCGCAATCCCAACACCTGGAAGCTCGAAGCGAGTGTGGATGGCGTGAATTGGGTCACCGTGGATACGCGTGCGAATGTCGGAACGCCCCACACGGTGACGACGGCCTTCAATGGAGGCGTGCCGTATTCGCTTGTGCCGCTCGCCTCGCCCGCAAGCGACGAAGCGGGTGTGCTCGGGACGGTGGAGGTGGCGGCGGAGGCGACATTGGCCGTGTCCACGCCGCAGTTCAAGGCGACGGGTGTGAAGGTGGATTGGACGGGGGCGGGCACGGTGACGTTGCTTGCGACGCAGGCGGGCGGCGTCTTGGAGGTGGTGAACGCACCCGAGGATCTCGGCTCGCACTTCACCCTGCCGCTTGTCGTTGAGAACGCCTCGGGTTCGTTCAAGAACTGGAAGGTGATCGTGAACGGCGAGGAGCGCCCCGGGCTTGCCATCACCGTTCACAACAAGCGTCTGCGCGTGGACAGTTCTGGAACGGCTGTCATCCTTCGTTGACGTCTTGCCGGGCGAGCTGAATTTCTCCTTGCTTCCCACGGTGGGGCTGTGCTAAAATTTTCGTATGAAAAATTTACAATTAGCCTTGCTGGGTGCCTTGCTTTCCGTGGGAAGCGTTTGGGCGGGAGAGAGTTGTTCGCTTTCACTTGCGGGAGCGTGGAAGGCGACGCTTTCGGATGGCCGGTCTCAGGTCGTCCGACTGCCGGGATCGATTTCCGAGCAGGGGCTTGGAAACGCGATTACACTTGATACGCCGTGGACGCTTTCGCTCCGGCCCGGCTGGCGCGCGGCCTGGCCGGAAGTCGTCGCTCATCCGGAAAACGTGAAGATGCCGTTCTTCCTCACGCCGAGTCATTACTATGTGGGGAAGGTCGTCTTTACGCGTACGATCGATGTGCCGGATGCCGCCAAGGGACGCCTCGCAGAACTTTTCCTCGAACGCGCGCATTGGTGCAGCGTCGTGTTTGTCGACGGTGTGGAGAAGGGACGCGGCGAGGCGCTTTCGGCCCCGCAGAAGATTCCGCTTGGCGAGCTCACGCCCGGACGCCACGAGTTGCGTCTTGAGATCGACAACGCGATTCACGCCATCAATCCGGGAATTAACGCCCATTCGATTTCCGACCACATCGCCGGCAATTGGAACGGCGCGATCGGCCGCCTCGCCATCGACTTCCGCGCCCGGGATGAAATCGCGTCCGTGAAACTGACGCCCGACCGTGCCACGCGCACGCTCATCGCCGAGGTGCGTACGGCGAGCGGCAAGATGGGCGTCGTAACGCAGCCGATGCCGTTGAACGTGGAGGACTGGGACGAGTTCCATCCAAACCTCTATACGGCGGAGATCGCCTTTGGCGGCGATGTGAAAAAGGTCCGCTATGGCGTGCGTAGCTGGCGGCGCGAGGGGAAGCGTCTCTTCCTCAACGACCATCCGGCCTTTTTGCGCGGCACGGTCCATTGCGCGCAGTGTCCGCGCACGGGCTATCCTGCCACCGACCGCGCCGAGTGGGAGCGCCAGTTGAAGACGATGAAGGCCTGGGGGTTCAACCACGTGCGTTTCCACTCGTGGTGTCCGCCTGAGGCGGCGTTCGAGGTCGCAGATGAACTCGGTCTCTATTTCCAGATCGAGGCGAGCGTGTGGACGACAGTCGGAGACGGCGGCGCTACGGACCGTTGGCTCCATGAGGAGGCGGCCCGCATCGTCGAAGCCTACGGCAACCATCCGAGCTTCTGTCTGCTCGTCCATGGCAATGAACCGAGCGGACGCAACCAGAAGAAGTTCCTGGCCGACTTCGTGCGGAGCTGGCATGCGCGGGATTCGCGCTTCCTCGTCTCCGCCGCGTCGGGTTGGCCGAAGTTGCCGGAGAGCGACGTGTTCGTCGATCCGTCGCCGCGGCTCTACCGCTGGGGCGAAGGCATGGGAAGCCGTATCAATTCGGCACCGCCCACCGCCGACTTCAATTTCATCGACCAGACGGCGAAGGCGGAGCGTCCCGTCATCACGCACGAACAGGGACAGTGGTGCGCCTTCCCCAACTTGCGCGAGATCGCAAAATACACGGGCGACCTGAAGGCGAAGAATTTCGAGCTCTTCCGCGACCGTCTTGCGAAGAACGGTCTTGCTGCCTTGGCGGACGATTTCCTGTTTGCCTCCGGACGCCTTCAGACCCTCTGCTACAAGCACGATATGGAAGCCGTGCTGCGTACGCCCGGGATGGGCGGATATCAGATTCTCTCGCTCGTCGACTTCATGGGGCAGGGGACGGCGCTCACGGGGCTTATGGACGCTTTCCACGAGGAGAAGGGCTATGTGGGACCGGACGAGTTCCGCCGTTGGAACGCGCCGCTCGTGCCGCTTGCGCGCCTCTCGTCGTTCGCCTTCACGGGCGAGGTGGCACGGGTCGTTCTGGAAGCGGCGAACTACGCGCGTCCGCTCAAGAACGCGCAGGTGAAATGGTCCGTGGGAACACTCGGCGGTACGTTGTCGGTGAACGAGCTTCCGCTCGGCTCGCCGCTCGCGCTCGGCACAATTGAAATCGATTTCGCGCGCCTTCCCGCACCGGCGCGCTACACCCTGCGCGTTGAAATCGACGGGGCGATGAACGAGTGGCCTGTGTGGAATCTCCCGGTGCGAATTGAAACGCCCAAGGTGGAGGTCTTTACAGCGGTCGATGATCGCCTTGAGCAGGTGTTGGCCGGTGGCGGGCGCGCGATTCTCTCGCTGCCGAAGGGATTCCTCGCGTCAAAGGCGGGTGCGAATCGCGTTCTCGGGTTCTCGACCGTATTCTGGAATACGGCCTGGACAGCTGGACAGCCGCCGCACACGAATGGACTTATTCCCGATCCTGCGCATCCTGCGCTCGCGGGTTTCCCGTGCGGGAAGGTGAGCGACTGGCTCTGGTGGGAAGCGTGCTTGAAGGGCAGTGCCATCCGCTACGATCTGCTTGATCCCGCGATTCGTCCGATTGTGCGCGTGGTGCCCGACTGGTTCACGAGCGAACCGCTCGCCTTGCTCGCGGAAGTCAAGGTGGGGAAGGGACGTCTCATCGTTTCGGGCGTCGATTTCCGTGCAGAGCAGATGACGCGTCCGGAGACGCGTCTCCTCTTCAAGAGCGTGTGTGACTATCTTCTCTTGGATCGGACGGCGCCGGCGGTTGAAGTCCCGCTTGAAAAGGTACGCGCGCTCGAGGCGGCGCAGGGACGCGTGCGGGCGATTGCCTGCTCGTCCGACGAAGCCGGCGGCTGGGAGATGAAGAATGCCTGCGACGGCGATCCCGCGACGATCTGGCATACACGCTGGAAAAACGGTAAGGACCCCGAGCCGCCGCATTGGATTACGTTTACGCTGCGGCGTGAGTCGGTGTTGAAGGGCGTCACGGTGTCGGGTCGTTTGGACGGAAACCCCAACGGTCTTGTGAAGGCGTGTCGCGTGGAGACGAGCCTTGACGGTAAGACCTGGCAGGTCGCTGCGGAGAAGACGCTCGCGAAAACGGCGAAGGCGCAGACGATCCCGTTCGCCCGTCCGGTGAAAGCGCGTTTCGTCAAGTTCACGGCGCTCTCGGTGCATGTGGGTCCGTGGGCGCACCTGGCCGAGTTCGACGTGGTTGAGTGAGCGTGTGGGAGAAGAGTCGTCATACGAAAGGACAGATGTCATGAGTGAACAGGAAGGACCGCGTTCCTCTGCGACGGCAGAAGGGTGCCGAAAGGTCGTGGTGGTGACAGGTGGCGCGCAGGGAATCGGCAAGTGCATTGCCGAGGAATGCCGCAAGATCGGCGCAACGGTCTACGTCATCGACAAACAGCCGGGCGAGTGGTTCGTGGGCGACATTTCCGACAAGACCGTACTCGAACGGTTCGCAGGCGAAGTGATTGCGAAAGAAGGTCGTATTGACGTCCTCGTCAACAACGCGCTTCCGCTCTTCAAAGGTATTGACACTTGCACCTACGAAGAATTCGCCTACGCACAGGCGGTGGGCGTGGTGGCGCCGTTCTATCTCGCGAAGCTCTTCAAGGATCATTTTGCGGCGGGCGCTTCCATCATCAACATTTCGTCCTCACGCGATCGGATGAGCCAGCCGCAGAGCGAAAGCTACACGGCGGCGAAGGGCGGTATCGCTGCGCTCACGCATGCGCTCGCGGTGAGTTTGGCGGGGAAGGTGCGGGTGAACTCGATTTCGCCCGGATGGATTGATACGGCCTACAAGGTCTACGAAGGACCTGATGCCACCCAGCAGCCTGCCGGACGCGTGGGCAATCCCCTCGACATCGCGAACATGGTTCTTTTCCTCGCGAGTGACAAGGCCGGTTTCATCACGGGTGAAAACATCTGCATCGACGGCGGCATGACGCGCCAGATGATCTACCATAACGACTTCGGCTGGACGCTTCAAGGGTGAACGCATCCAAGCAGCAAGTTGGGTTTGCCGTTTTTTGAGCATTGAAGGAATTTGAAAAACAAAAAAGGAAAATGAGTATGCATCTGAAAAAACAAATCGTTCTGTTGTTCGCCCTCGCGTCTGTTGGCGTCTGGGCGGCACCTCAACCCGCGCCGAAACTCCCGATTGAAGTGACGGCTGTTTCTCATATGGAGAGTCGGACAAAGGACAAGCGCCGTGACCCGGGACTCTTCGGCGACTACTGGTGGGCGAATCGTTTCTTGAGCCGCCATCAGCTCATCGAGTCCTACAAGGGAAAGACCGTTGATCTGGTGATGCTGGGCGACTCGATCATGCACTTCTGGGAATGGCATCATCCGAAGAGCTGGGCCAAGCTTGCACAGGGGCGGAGCGTGCTCAATCTCGGCTACGGCGGCGACCGGACGGAGACCGTCATTTGGCGCATTCTGCACGGCGAGCTTGATGGCTACACGGCCAAGACGATCGTGCTGATGATCGGCACGAACAACAATTCCTCTTCGACGACGGATCCTGCGAATGTCGCGAAAGGCGTCGAGAAGATCGTGTCGCTCATCCGCGAGAGGCAGCCGCAGGCCAAGATCGTGCTTCATCCGATTTTCCCGCGTGGCGCTTCGGCGAAGTCCCAGCGCCATGTTGCGGCGAAAGCGCGCAACGACAAGACGAATGCGCTGCTGAAGGCATTTGCCGAGAAGGACGGCAAGATCGTCTGGATCGATTTCAATGCGAAGATGGTCGGTCCGAACGGCTGGGTGCCGCATTCGATCATGGCCGATGAAATCCATCCGACAGATGCCGGCTACGAGCTCTGGCTTAACGCGCTTAAAGATGTTTTGAAATAAAGGATAAAGGAGATTGATCATGTTGAAACATCTGGGAACTCTTTTTGCCGCAACGGCGTTTGCGTGTGCCGCGTTCGCGGCCGGAGAATTGGATCGGGCGATTCTGCATGGTGAAACGCAGAAGGCGCGGGCGACTGAATACAAGCCGGGCGAGAAGATTCAATTCTCGCTGACGTTGCAGAATGTGAAGTCGTTGCCGCCGGACACCTATTTCCTCAAGTGGGTCTTGGCAGGCGATGACGGACAGCGGAATGCCGGACAAGTCCCTCTGCGCCTCGACAAGCCGTACACGTACGAGATGACGCTCAATGAACCCGGTTTCGTGCGCCTGAACGCCTGGGTCGTCGACAAGAAGGGCAATGAGGTTCGGAGTCCGATGAAAGGTCGTCGCGATTCGCGCATCTTCTTCGACGGCGGTGCGGCCGTTCAG
Organism: Kiritimatiellia bacterium; assembly: GCA_024405255.1. The sequence continues at coordinate 68,269 of JAKSOY010000001.1, read as the reverse complement.
CCCGAGCTGCTGAAGGGTGTGCCGGAACCGAAGGACTTCGACGCGTTCTGGGCGAAGCAGAAGGCCGAGCTCGAGGCGGTGCCGTTCAAGGGCCTTGTCAAGCTGGAGAAGAAGCCGTCGAGGGGAACGTCCGATGTCTATGCCGTTGTGATTCCGTGCGCGGGGCCGCGTCCTGTCACCGGACACATCACCATCCCGGTTGCGGCGAAGACGGGAAAGAAATTCCCGGCGCATCTGGCAGTTGACGGCTACAGCGGTTGGATCAAGTCGGGCGAGTATGCGCCGAAAGACGGTCCGGCAAACGAAATCCGTCTGCATATCAATGCGCACGGCTTCGATCTCAACCGCGAGCAGGCCTACTACACGGAATATGGCAAGAAGATCGCTTCGCACGGAAAGTCCTATGCGCTTGCGGCCGCCGAACATCCGAATCCGAAGGGGTGCTACTTCGAAGGCATGACATGGCGCGTGATGCGCGCGTTGGCGTATCTCAAGTCCCTGCCGGAATGGAACGGCAAGGACCTGATCGTCTCCGGCGGTAGCCAGGGTGGCCTTCAGACGCTTTGGGCGGCGGGACTCGACGCGCAGGTTTCGCTCGCGCTTGCGGGAATTCCGTGGTGCTGCGACATGGGTGGAAATGCGACGACGAGTCGCGTGAAGAAAGGCTGGGGTGTCGATTGGACGCCTGCGATGGGATATTACGATCCGATCAACTTCGCCAAGCGCTTCCCGAAGACCTGCCGTGTCGAGATTACGCGTGCGGGACTGGGCGACTATACGTGTCCGCCGTCCGGCATTGCGATTCTCTACAACAACATGAACTGTCCGAAGAAGATCAACTGGGTTCAGGGATCGACGCACGGCTATGTGCCCCCAGAACCGCACCAGGCCTATTCGCTGACAGGGAATGGTTGGTAATTCTAAATTCGCCTCGTTCGCGTATTCGTTCGACGCGCACAATTGGCTTGTCACGCGTAACGACGACCGCTTCGCGTACAACGACCGCTGGAGTGAAAGGATGTAGAAAATGCGGAGAATAAGTGCGTACTGTTTTTTTCTGTGTCTGATTATGAGTGGGTGCTCGGGACAACACTCAGGGAGTTCCGAGATCGACATTCATTCGATCATAGGATCAGTCGCATCTGTCGAAGGGGCAAGCGCGACAACCAGACCTGGAAGAGGCGAGTATGTTTGCGCAGGCGTTGCGATTCCTGATGTGGTTTCGCAGTGGGTCTATTCCGAGCCCCATGTCGCGAAAGAGTTGGCCTTGATTTCGAATGAGACTTCGGCGTTGACAATTGTCGGTGCCATGCCGCCATTGAAGGCCGCCAGGTTTGAGAATGTCCGTGCGCTGACATGGCAGATCGATGTGCCAGTGGACGATGAACAGAATCCGCTTGGCGAATGTCAGGAAAAAGTCTCGCGCATGTTGCCCGAATTAGCCCGTTTCCCCCGCCTCAAATATTTACAACTTGAATTCCCTTCGGCAGGTGATTATTCAATGTTCGCAACGTCTCTCTGCCGTTTGCCTCAAATGTCGGAACTGGAACACTTGGAAATCAAGGGGGGCAGCTTGTTGGTCATGGGGCTGGATGCTGAGGCCGTGGCAATGAAGAAACTCAAATCATTGATTGTTCGTGGTTGGGCAGACTGGCAACCTTGCCCGGATGACGTCGGTCTTGCAATCGTCGTGACTTCTTTTTATTGGTTGAAAGGGGTGCCCCTTGAGAAACTCGACATGGAAGGGGCGTTGCTTCTGGAACTCGACTCGCTACGCCATTTGAGCCAATTGAAAAAGTTGACGCCGCCGATATATTATCGACTCAAGGATGTGGCGCGTTCGGTTGAACGCCTTGATATGTCGGTGTCCGAGCTCCCACTGGACGGGTTGGAACGTCTTTCTCTGCTTCCCGACTTAAAGGAGCTGGTCATTCAAAAGGAAGACGAAAGACCTGTCCGTCGCATTCTGTCTGGAAGGCAGGTGGATATCATCATCAAAGAGGAAGATCAATGCCGTCCTCGTAATTTACGACAGAGTGATATCTGAGGGAATTGATCATTAGAAAGGAGGATGAACTGGAGGTTAGGCGTGTCATGTCTGGGAGTAATCTGAATATCGTTATAAAAGATGCCGAACATTCTTGTTTGAGGAACTTAACGCATGAGAATGTTTGATCTTGTGAAAGGTGTACTAGAGATGATCAGGCGTTTATGTTTTCTTTTCCTTGAATCGCCAATTTTCTTGTTCGGTGTTGGTGTCTTGTTGCCAGTGGTTGGCATTGTGCTGATTTTGGTCCGATTGCATATGTCGCTTCCGCCGGAGATTGAAGAAATTGTTCCGTGCAGTTGGAATGTGTTTCTGTCTGTCTATGTCTATACAACGGTACCGAACAATAAACATTTATGGATTCGGTTCGTCAGGTACCGAGGCTGCCGCAGGCGCCGAAACCGTTGATGATCACGCTTGCGATGACCTTGGCGCATTCCCAGGCGATGGAAAGCGCGGCTCCGATTAGATTTCCCATGTCAGATCCTCCTTGGGTTTTGTTTTCGGCTTTTCACCGGACTTGATTCGCTGGGCGACTTCCTGTGCGTAGTCGTCCTCAGGATGCTCTTCGGCCCACTTGACGCGTGCGTCGTCGATTTCGCGCAGCACGCGCGATTCTTCCTGCCGTTTGGCGCGGATTTCCGCTTCGCGTTTGCGCCAGGCCTCTTCGGATTCGTACGGGTCGATTTGCACGATGACGTCGTTCAACTTGATGTCGCACATCACGATGAGCCATTGCACGGCGCAGAATGCTTCGACCAGCGTCATGAATTTCAAATTGATTTCACCATTCTGGAAGGCCGTCAGCAGATCGACCGACGGGTTCAGGTTCTCCATCCAGGGCAGATAGCCGGCTTGCGAAAGCGTTCGAATAAAGGCCGGTTTCGCCTGTACGAGCTCGCGTATGGCGGTTGCAAACACATCCTCCCAGCTCGTCACATGCGCGAGATGGTCGCAGATGGAAAGCTTGACGGGGTGGAATTTGAGAAAATCGTTCGCACTGCCGACCAGAGTCATCACCCGATAGCGGGGCGAACGATTCTGGAACTGGAAGCGCTTGGCCGTACGACTGAACGCCTTGAAAAACCGATGCGGATCGGCACACCATTCACGGGCCTGACGGTCCTTTTCAGCGAGAGAGAGGGGAGTGTCCTGATTGTAGAGCATAGTTATCGATTTTAATTCAGATGGTCAAGGAACATTAGCCGCAGATGTATTTACCGACTTTCGGAATCTTGCGAATGACAACATTGATGAGGGAGGCGGCCAGGAAGGTCGTGGCGGCCGTGAGAACGATCGTGGCCGGCGTGGGGAGGTTGGGCTTGAAGAGTCCGAGCACCGGCGTAAGGATGAGCATGTGCATCAGGTAGGTGCCATAGCTCGCCTCGGACAAGGGCCGGACGATCTTCTGGTAGAAGGCGCCTTCGCCCGAGAACTGGCGGATCACGAAGAAGTACGCGAATACGGTGAGCGCGACGCCGAGCGAACAGAATTCCCAGCTCATTTCCAAGTCGACGGCGAAAGAGTAGGGAAGTTTCACCGGGAAGCCGGCCGCCTGCGGAATACGGTAGAAGAACGGCAATGCGGCCGCAAGCCAGCCGAGACACCACACGGGCGCGGCGTATGCCAGCGCTTTCTTGGTCGAGACCTGCGGCGCGAACTTGCGGAACCAGAGGCCGAGCAGCAGGTAGCCGATGAAGCCGCTCACATATTGGAAGGTGCCGAAGGAATTCCACGGACATTCACCCCAGAGGAACGGGATGTTATCGAAATTGCCCGTGCCGAACGTGTGCGCCCAGTAGGTGCCCGAGGTGATGTCCATGCTGTTTGCAAAGAGGTAGCTCCACAGCTTTCGCAGGTACGGGAAGGTCGTCGTCACAAGCCACACGATCAACCAGCCGCGAACCTCTTTCTCGGAAGCCTTTTCCGCCCAAGGCGAAAGAAGCGGCATCAGCAAGTAGAGTCCCAGCAGCATGGGAACGAACCAGAGATGTCCGCCGGTCGTCATCGGGAAGTTGAAACAGAGGCGCTTGAAGTTCGCGGTAAGAGCTGCACCGTCGAAGCCCGACTTGAAGTCAAGCGCATTCCAGACGATGTAGACACTGGACCAGACGAGGAAGGGGACGACGACACGTACGAGACGACGCTTGAAGAAGTCGCCCGTGGATCGCTTAAGGGGGAAGAGGAGAAATGCGGAGGCTATGACGAAGAGCGGCACGGCGGCACGACAGGCGGAGTCGATGATCGACACCCATCGGGCATCGCCGAGCGAAGCAAAGAACGTATTGCCTTCAGCGTCGAAATAGAAGCCCTCGCAGGCATGCACGAGCATCACCATAAAGCAGGCGATCACCCGCAAGTAGTCCAAAAAAGTAATTCTCTTGTTTTCCATCATCTTCTCCCAACCATCAACCCACTAGCCTTAATCTTTAACTTTTAATCTTTAACCTTTAACTTTACATTGTCGTTACGAGCACGGTGCCTGTGGCCGGAATCGACGCAGCGGTGTTCGCGGGCACGAGGATGCTCTGCCGGGTTTCCGTCAGGAAGAGCGCAGTGAAGGTTTCGGGATTGGCGTCCACGTGGATCTCGCCGTCCGCCTGCACGGGACGGAAGTTGAAGAACGGACAGGAAACCGTCTCGCGCGAAGCCGGTACGGGCAGATTGAAGTCGATCGACTTGAGCGATTCCGCAATGTGAAGTTGACGCGGCTTGCCGTCGGCGCCCACGCGTCCCCAGTCGTAAAGACGGTAAGTCGTGTTGGAACTCTGCTGAACCTCGTAGATGAGGACGTCTTCGCCGATGGCGTGTACGAGTCCGCCCGGGATGAACAGGGTGAGACCGGTCCGGGCGTCGTGACGGACAAGTGTTTCCTCGAAGCGTCCGTTCTGGACATTGGCGGCGACGATTTCGGGCGTTGTGCCGGGTTTGAGTCCGGCGAAGATGGGGCCGTGTCCGCCAAGGACGCGCCACATTTCCGTCTTGGGTTCGCCGCCGGTAAGCGCTTTCGTCTCTTCGTTCGGATGCACTTGCACACTGAGGCGCTTCTTGGCATCGATGACTTTGAAGAGGAGCGGAAACGTTTGATCCGACGGTGCGCGTGTTCCCATGAAGGCGCGTCCGAATTCTGCGGCGAGCGATTCGAGCGTGCGCCCCGCGAAGGGACCGTTTGCGACGGTTGAGGGCGAAGAGGCATGACCGGAAATCTCCCACGATTCGGTTCCCCAAAGCGCGGTGTGGAGATTGTCGTTGAATGTCAGCGGATAGAAGCTTTCCATAGAATACTCGATTTCGTCAAAAGGGACTTTTCTCTAGCCCGGTATTATACCATTTCCTCTCGGGAGATTCCATTGAGAAGTTGACGGGTTGAGAAAGATTGTGATAGAATATCGGCTCACTCTCTACCAAAAGATGGATATGGAACCGAGGTTGTAAATGAATGTGAAGTGGTTGTGTTTGTTCGTATTGGTGTTCTCCGGATGGTGGTCTCAGGCGGCAGAGCCGCGTTTGTTCGACCTTCGCGCACCGGCCCGTGCAACAGTACAGAATGTGCAGAAAGTGCATGAAGATGCGCTTCGTACGACGCGCCTCCCCTCAGGCTTGACGTCGGTACATGGCTTGTCTCTGGGGGACCGGCTCACCTTTAGATTGTGGGACGATCTGACGATCACGCTCGTGCTATCAGAACGACTCGACTCACCCCTTGGCGGCGAATCGTTCCTCGCAACGGTTGAGGGGCGAGGAGAATGGCAACTTGCGACGGTTCTTGAAACAGCGGAAGGCCTTCAAGTCGAAGTACAGGATTTCACCCATGCCCGTGTCTATCGGATCGTTTCGACGAAAGCCGGTGTGACGGTCGAAGAGATCGATTCGGCGCGCGGGCTGGACGAACCCGCCGTGTCGCATCTGCCGAAATTGTCACCAACAACAGCCCCGTCGCCGTCCCATGTTCAGGCGGCGCGTCTGACTTCCTCGCTTCAACCGGCCTCTACACTTGTCGACATCCTTTTCGCCTACGATGCAAATGCATTCTTGTGGGCCCAGAACAATGGGGGCGGTGTCACAAATTTCGCGCAGCAGGCTGTCGCCAAAATGAATGCCTGCCTGGCCAACAATGCACTCGAGACGTCTTTTCGATTCCGGCTCGTCGGGGTGACACGGGTTTCGACATCGACGACGGACATTCATGCCGCATTACGCAATGTACAGAGTGCGGCTTCAGGATGGGAGGGAATCTCGGCGGCACGCGAAGCCGTCGGGGCCGATATTGTGTGTACGCTCATCGACACCGGAGCCGCCCATGGTGTGACGGGAGTTGGTTTTTCGCTTCCTGGAACATCCTCTGACGAAATCAGCCAGTTTTCAGATTGGGCCTATTGTGTGCTCGCCGTTCGTGCTGTGGCGACGAGCCAGACGGCTACGCACGAGGTGGGGCACATCATGGGGTGCGGTCATACGGATCAGGGCGCGGACGTTTCGAATCGAGGCCCGCAATCAGACGACTGGTCGCGAGGATACTATTTCAAAGGAACGGACAATGTCGATTACCACACCGTGATGGCCTATAATAGCGACGGGTATGGGAATATGTACACGTCTGCGCCGATTTTTTCATCGCCGAATCGGACGTGGAAGGGGACCGTGGTGGGAGACTTGTCCCATGACAACGAAAGGGTCTTGCGCACCACTTTTGCCGGAGTGGCCAATTATCATGCGCAGGTTATTCCGATGTCGTACGATGTGTTTTTTGCCCCGGACTCACGAACTCTTTTCGATGATTCTCTTGCCGTTACGCTTACGCCCGGGAAAGAAGGTGCCACGATTCGCTACACGCTTGACGGATCGACCCCGACGGCAACTACTGGTCTCGTTTATCAGGGGCCGTTTACGATCACGGCCACAACCAAGGTTCGAGCCGCAACGATTACAGACGGCATCGTCGGGCCGATCTACGAGGCGACTTACTTTCATGCCGAGTTAGGTACGGCTCTTACGACAACTCAGTTGACGTGGGAAACAAGCGACGATTATCCGTGGTACGTACAGACAACGGACACCTATGATGGCGAATGTGCTGTACAAAGTACGGACGGAGGCGGTTTTTGGGATCAACCTTCTTGGATTTCCACGCATGTGACGGGACCCACGCAAATGAGTTTCCGCTACAAGATGTCATGTCATTCGGGCTATGCGTCCCTGATGGTGACATGCGATAGTCAGACCATGTTTCAAACCGATCGCGCAACCGATGGTGAATGGCGTCAGGTTCTGGTGGATGTCCCTGCGGGTCAGCATGTGGTGAAATTCAATTTCGAATGTCAAGGCGGAAGAATGGGGGGCTATAATGGTGTGTGGCTTGACACGGTGCAGTTTGACGTGCTGTCTCAACCTCCTCTTGCGCAACCTGAAACGACAGCAGATGTAGCAACGGCGTGTACGTTCTTCGGTCAGACGAATATTGTCCTTTCTGCAGCCAAGCCCGAAGGACTGATCTACTATACGCTCGATGGCAGCGACCCCACCGGTGAGACGGCTCTCCCTTATACGGGGCCGATTACGCTGACGCGTTCAACGCTTGTTCAAGCTGTTGAACTTGATCCCGGTCGCGAGCCCAGTGTCGTACAACGTTGGCTCTACTTGGAGCGCCATCCAATTCAGCCCGGCGAATGGACGACGGATGTAGACGGCGTACGGATCGCCGCGGCGAAGAATGGTAAGCTCGTCTGTGTGCTGTTGGCCAATCTCGCGACGTGCTGGTATTGTCAAAGACTAGATCCGATTGCCCAGTCGTATTCCTTTACCCAGTGGGCGGCCTCGAACGGTGTTTATCTCGTCACGGCAGACGCATCTGTCCATCAGGATGCCGATGCAGCTGGCGACTGGTTCTGGGATCTTTATCGAAACCAAGATCAGATTGTGGGTGGTGTTTCTTATCCAACGATGTTCTTTGTCACACCCAAAGACTTTGACACTCCGGTCGCACATGGATTGGCACGCTCGGGCGAAAAGATCGGTTCGGCGACCTACGCCGATTCGCTTGAGTCGCTTATCGCGGGGTTCTCGTCGGTACTGAGCTCCGTTGGCATAACGCCTACGGCTTACGTCCCTCCGCCTGTGAGCGACATACTGGGGACGCAGGGGATTACATGGGCGAATACATCTCCAACGCCGTGGCAAGAGGCCTATCCCGCGCAAATGAAGGCGGGTGGGTTGATGAATGGTACAACCTACGTGTCCGTCCTCACCGCAACGGTCTCAGGGAAAGGTCGATTTGTCTTCACCTATGAATTCAATAGCTATTCATCCCACAATACGTTTGATGTCAAAAACGGAAAAACATCGATCCTCTCATGTGGGTACAATGGCAAGACCGGCTTTGCCGGGACGGTGACAAACATTGTCAATTCTTCGGGAAATAGTACGTTTACATTTACACTTACGGTTGGCGATCCGAGTCGCGACTATTCGAGTGCCTACTCGACAGAATGTGCGGCTTGGCTTTCGCATGTTCAATGGATACCGGAAGGAAGCTCGCTATTCCCCACGCTGGATGATTTGACTATGACCTTTGGTTCCTCTTCGGACATTGCGCAACGTGTGAACGATGCGAAAAGTCTGGCTGCGTTCAACACGTTCTTGTCCAAATGCGGCTTGAAGGCGCCTGACGATCTCAACATGTCGCAACGAAAGGAAATTGCGACGTCCTTCGCGTTGGCTCCCTATCTCGAACAGGCTGTCCTGTTTGAAGAACGGCCAAATCTGCGTTTCAAGAAGTTTCAGCCGGCGGGTGCGAATTGGGACATCGAGTTCTCGTTGGAGACGCCCCAGAAAGTCTCTTTTGTCCCCTCGCGTGTCGGTGAACTCGTGCGCGTGGGGCTGTCGCCGAGTGAGGTCACACTGGCTCCGGTTGTCGTGGTAGAGCCCATCACTTCCGGGAAAACCGCCACCTTGACCATTGCTCCGCCTTCGCCCACGCGCGGGTTCATGCGTCTCGTCGTCCCTTGATTTTCAAGGGTTCCCGAGGGGCTGGATGCGGTAGCGGTAGCGGGCTGATTTCGGGGTGCGTCCGTGGAGGATGCGCAACGAGAAGACCTTGCCGGAGCGAGGCGTTGAAGCCATTGACTGCATGAAGGCACTGAAGTCGCCGTGGCGTTCTTCGACGGCGAAGCGGATCTGTTCAGGCGGGGCTTCCGCGATATAGCGGATCGTTCCGTTTTCAAAACAGGATTCATTGGGCTTCTGGTAGACGATACGCGCGTTGGGTGCGGCAAGGGACTCTTCGACGCACGTGGCGACGTCATAGGATTTGTCCTCGGCGGTGATGCCCGAGCCCTCGCAGAGGATCTCCGTGGGGGAGAAGGTCCATTTCTTGTGGGCGGTGAGACCTTCGCGGCAGAAGGTGAATTCGAATGCGCCGCCGTTTGGCGTCGTATGGGAGACGATGTCGTCCGCCTGATTGCGGGCATCGTTTCGGACGACGGGTTTGCCGAGATAGCCGGTCACGCCCGGAATCATGCGCCAGTCGTCCCAGAGGGGGAAAACGTCGTCGTATTCGCCGCCGGTCACATAGACGCAGAGCGCGCCGTCGGCCATGCATTGGCCCTTGGCATTGTCCTCGTTCACAACCGTTTCGACGCCGATGATCTTGGCCGTCGAGGCGCGGACACTCGCCATCCAGGATTTCGTCCGATAGACGGCATAGGCGCTGCAGTCGAAATGTTTGAACCCAAGCGGCGAGGGCGGACGTTTCCAGCCGTCTTTCTCAAGCGTGCGAAGCGCGTTGAGGATGGTACGGCCTTTCTCGCGCGCGACGTTTGGAAAAAGCTGACGGCCGAGTGCGGCGACATCCAGACGGCCGTTCCAGAGCGTCCATTGGTAGCCCTCGGCGAGGAAGTGGATCAACTCCCGTTTTTCGGGCGGATAGGCGTAGGGCGTGCCCTGAAGGAGGTGGGCGTAGGCGGTTTGTTCGGCGAGGAAGGAGAGGCCGTAGTTGCCGAGCTGGGGTTGATGTCCGTGCTGGTGGAAGTTGCCGTCGCGCTGGATGCCCTCGCCGGGTGCGAGGCGCACTTCGCTGAGGACGACATCGAGTGCGGTGCGGAAATCGACGTCTGAATCGTCGAGAAGGGCGCGTACCAGATAGTTGCGGGCAACCCAGGCCCGGTTTTGACCGGTCATGCATCCGAGGCTGCGGCGGGAGAGGACCTTACGGATGTGGGTGCGTTCCGCTTCGGTAAGATCCTTGTCGAGGAGAAGGCCGATTGGCCCCATCATGCTGGGTACGCCAATGTCGTTCCACCACCAGTTGGAATTCTTGAAGTTGTTTTGAATCCAGAACCCGAGACTCCGATGGGCGGCGGCCAGCAAAGCCGGGTCGCGGTTGATACGCGCCGCCGCTGCAAGTTCCCGAACGCGGCCAAGATGGGCGGGCAGCGTCCAGCCCGAACGTTGCCGCGCCTTGTAGTCGATGTCGGGCCAGGACCCCTCTGCCGTCAACTGCGCGGCGAACTTTTGAGCCGCTGCAACATTCCCGCGGGGAAGTCCCCACCGGGCCTTGACCTGATCCAGCGCGCCGGCAAGACAGCCCACGCTCAGACCGACGAGAAAAGAAAGAATTAATTTTTTCATGGGGTTATTATACCACAATGCCATTCAGATGAAAAATCAAACGTTATGCTGATTTGGATACCTTTCGTTTCGTTTTTTTGCTATAATTTCGGCCATGAAAAAATGTCTCGTTTTAATCGGTAGTGTCCTCTTCGCGACGTTCATGGCGTGCGCGGAGCAGATTTGTGTTGGCGGCGTGTGTTATCTTTCAGAAGAGGCGGCGCGTGAGGCCGGCGTGTCGGAAGCTGACATCAAGGCGGCGAAGGAGGCGCATGCGAAGGGTGAGGACCCGGCTGCGAACACGTTCAGTCTTGACAATCTGGACGACCCGGGTGAAACGCCGCCTGCCGAGGTGAAGCCCACCGAGAAGCCAGTTGCAAAAACGGCGGAACCCACGAAGCCGGCTGCCGATGCGAAGGCGGTTCCGGGTGTGCGGGTCGCGATGGGGTATATGAACCCCGCGAAGCTGGTCGCGTTCCTGAAGAACGAGGCGGCGGGAGTCGAACTCGAAGACCATTCGCTGTTGATGATCCTCTTGCTCGTGCTGGTCGGCGGCCTCGCGGCGAACTTGACCCCGTGCGTGCTGCCGCTCGTGCCGGTGAACCTCATCCTCGTGGGCAAAGGCTGGAAGCGCGGACTTGCCTACGGCCTCGGCATCACCTGCGCGTATGGCGCGCTTGGATGTGCGGCGGCATTCGGCGGCATGGCATTCGGCACGATCCAGTCCAATCCGTGGTTCAACGTTGTGACGGCGACGATCTTCACCATCCTTGCGCTCGCGATGTTCGGCGTGTTCTTCATCGACCTGTCGAAGTTCCGTCCCAAGGCCAAGCGGACCCCTGCCAAGAAGAGGGATCCGAACGCCGCGCCGCAGCTGCGCGGCTACTGGGGTTGCTTCTTCCTCGGCGCGGGTGCGGCAGCGCTCGCGGGCGCGTGCGTGGAGCCGATTCTCCTGGCGACGCTGCTCCTCACCGCCAAGTGGTGTGCGGCGGGCAAGATGTGGGCGGTGGGGCTGCCGTTCGTGCTGGGTGCGGGTCTCGGGCTTCCCTGGCCGTTTGCGGCGGCGGGCTTCTCGGTGCTGCCGAAGCCGGGCGCGTGGATGAAGTGGGTCAACCGCGCATTTGGTCTCGTTTTCCTCGGCATGGCGGTTTGGTACGGATTCCTTGCCGCGAATGGTTTCAAATCTCAGCGGGCGACGGTGGCTGCGGAGGCTGGCCAGCTCGCTGCGACGCCGGCGACCTGGACGCAGACGTTTGCCGAAGCGAAGAAGGCGGGTAAGCCCGTGTTCGTCGACGTGTGGGCGACCTGGTGCAAGAACTGCCTGGCGATGGAGAAGACGACATTCAAGGATCCGTCCGTGCGGAAGGAACTCGCGACGTTCACCGTGATTCGCCTGCAGGCGGAGAAGCCGGATGAATTTGCGAAACTGGCCGACTTCAAGGGATTGGGCATCAAGGGATTCCCGGCCTTCATCATCTTTGAGAAATAATGACAGGTAAGTAGAAAACCTCGTGGTTGTGCATTTTTGCGTTGCGCAAAAATGCACAATTGTTTTGGCCTTGTCTTGTGCAGCGCATTTTGGTACCATGATTGCGAAGGAAAGACAAAAATGAAAATCGAAGATTGCTGTTTGAGATCGGGAGATTTTACGGGCAATGCGACGCAGCTGTTGGACTGTGTCAAAGACGCCGCGAAGGCGGGCGTGAAGGAACTGGTGATTCCGTGCGATGCCCTGCAAGGAGGCGATTGCGGATCGCTTGCCACGCATCCCGCGTTCGTGAAACTTGTCCATACGGCCGAGGAAAAGTTCCTGAAAGCGGTCGCGAAGGTCACGCAGGCGCCGAAGCTGCTGAAAGGGGCGCCGCTTGCGCGTACGCCGGTGGCGAAGGGACCTGATCCGCGTCTGCCGTTTTGCGGACGCCCGGCGGAGGTCTTTGCCTGCCAGGTTGCGGGGCTCGTCCGCCGCTTGAAGTCGATGCCTTGGTGTCACGATGTCGTACTCGGACTTTCCGGCGGACTCGACAGTGCGCTTGCGCTGCTCGTTTCGGTCGCGGCCTTCGAAGCGCTCGGCTATGAGAAGAAGGGCATCCACGTGGTGACGATGCCAGGATTCGGCACGACGAAGCGGACGCGCGGGAATGCCGATCTGCTGTGCGAAGGACTCGGCCTTGCACTCGAGACGATCGACATCACGCCGGCCTGCCGCCAGCATTTCAAGGACATCCACCAGCCCGCTTCGCGCGTCGATGTCGTATTCGAGAATACGCAGGCCCGTGAACGCACGCAGATTCTGATGGACATGTCCAACCAATGCAACGGCATCGTGATCGGCACCGGTGACATGAGCGAGATCGCCCTCGGCTGGAGCACCTACAACGGCGACCATATGAGCATGTTCGCGGTGAATGCGGGCGTACCCAAGACGGCGGTCAGAGATGTCTGCCACTGGTGGGCCGAAGAGAGGGTTAAAGGGTTAAAGATTAAAGAGTTAAAGAGTGAAGGGGTTGAGGTTAAAGGGTTAAAGAGTGGTGGCGAGGTGAAGGCAGCGGAGGCTTTGCTTGACATCATTGCGACACCGGTGAGCCCTGAGCTGCTGCCTGCGAAACGCGGTGAGATCCAGCAGAAGACCGAGGACAAGATCGGTCCGTATGAACTGCACGACTTCTTCCTTTGGCATTTCATCGCCGACCATGAGGATTCGCAGGAAATCCTTCGCGCGGCCAAGAAGGCTTTTCGCGGAACTTATGATGCGGCGACAATCGAGAAGTGGTTGAACCTCTTCTTCAAGCGATTCTTCTCGCAGGCGTTCAAGCGGAATTGCGCGCCGGACGGCATCCCCGTCTACGAGGTTTTCCTCGGGCCGACCGCTTGGCACATTCCAAGCGAGATGTGCGCGATTTTCTAATGACGTAGACCGATTAGTCGTGCATTGAATGCGACCGTTTACGCGTTTCGGTTGCGTCAAGAATGCCGAAGAGGTTGTCGGCGAATTCCGAGACGTCCTTTCCGCTTAAACCCGTTGAGCGCGCGGCTGCTTCAAAAAGGGCGCGCCGCCCGACATCTGTCTTCGGCAATTGCAAATGCGATTGCACGGAGTTGTTCTTCCGCGTGGAGCGTCCAGACGATGTTCATGCGAGATCCTTCATCAGCCGATCGAAGACTTCGCCGTTCGACTTGGTTTCGCCGCGTTCGATTTGCTCGTTGCTGATGCGAATGTCATCAAGAACGGCAAGCGACTCCTTCAACCCGTCGAAGTCGGCGATGTCGAGGAGGATTTTCGCGGCGCGTCCGTTCTGGGTGATGATGAGCGGGCGGTGGGTGCCCGTCGTACGGGCGAAGCAACTGGAGAGCGTGCGCCGGAATTCGGTGAACGGGATGATGTCTTCCGAAAGACGGATGTTTTCAAGCGGATTGCAGACGGTTTTCATAGTAGATGCTCCTCGTAGTTGTGTTGCGAATAGTGTACATTATTCGGGGCAGAATGTCAAGGGGGCAGAGGGCAACGGACGGGAGCTCTGGCGCCCCCGAACCCCGCCCAAGGTGGTGATTTCAAATTCTTGAAAGGAACGAAACGATGAAGAAACTCCTGATGATCGTGATGGCGCTCGCGGCGGGAATGGCCGCGCTTACTTGGTCACTCGCGGCGGGGAACTTCATAGACTACGCGCCGACGGATGGCTTCCTGGCATCGCTCATCGGCACGAGCGGCAAGCTGGCGTTCACGAACGAGCTGACGGTCACAACCGATGCGTTGGGTGGTCTCGCGCAGTCCGAACGCTTCATGGCGGCGCAGAACAACTGGAAGGTCGAACCCTGGAAGTCGCGGGCGGCGACCTTCGGAAAGACTGCGGCCGTGGTGATGTCCGTCGGGGGCGATCAGCCGGGTGAGATATCGCTCAAGTTCGCGACCTCGGGTGCTGTCACGGCGGCGGGTGCGTTCAAGACCGGTGTCGATGCGAAAGGCAAGGACGTGCTCGTGAAGGCCACGTGCGCAACGGCGGTGTGTCCGGACGGGGCGCCGGACGCAACGGGTGCCTTTGAGGCCAGCGTCTTCGTCTATTTCCCGCCGAAGGGCGCCTTTACGGGGTACAGCGCCTGCATCCGCCTTCGGTGGGACGGCACGCAGTTTGTCGTGCCGTAAATGAGGGGAGAGAAGGGACTTTGATTTTGCCCGAATCGTCCCTTGATTTCGGCAACTTAAAATTGTATAATAGTAGCTCAATTTTTGTTCCAAGAAAGGTTAGGTCTACAAATGGGTACAGGTCGTACACTCCGTAAAGAGTCTCATGTCCGTCCGTGCAAGACGCCGGCCGGCAAGGCTCGTCGTGCAAACGCGCAGCGCCGTCGTCTCGTCAAGTTCGGCATGAGCGAAGAAGAGGTCAAGCTGATGAGCGACGAGAACGTGCGTGTGCTCGTGCAGCGTCCGGCGGTCGTCAAGAAGATGCTCGCGAAGAAGGCTGAGGCCAAGTAAGAAATGACCTTTGTCCGCTGTTCGATTGACGAACGGTACGTGAATCCCCTCTTCGAGGTCTTCGATGGAGGGGATTTTATTTTGTCTTCGTACCGTGACGTCGAGGATGAGAAGACCACGATGCAGATCTTCCTGCCTGAGGCGAGTGATGCGCCACAGGCTGCGGAGGCTTTGCGGACCGCCGGTCGGATCGTCGGCATTGAACTCGCGTTGGAACAGGGCGAGATCGCCGACGAGGACTGGAAGTACGCCTATCGCAAGCATTTCAAGACGGATGTCATTTCACCGCGTCTGGCCATCGTCCCCGAATGGGAAGTCGAAGCGTTCCGCCAGTCGGATGTGCCGACGAAGCATCCGGGCATTCGCACGATCATTCTCGACCCCGGCATGGCGTTCGGCACGGGCCAGCATGCGACGACGCGGGCCTGCCTCGAGTATGTCGACCAGCTCGCCGTGGAAAATGCCGATCGCTCGTTCCTCGATGTCGGCTGCGGCTCGGGCATTCTGGCGATTGCGGCGAAGCTGGAAGGCTTCCGCGACGTCGCGGGATTCGACATCGATCCCGACGCGGTCGACAACGCAAATGAGAACGCGCAGAAAAACGGATTGGGCGAGGTCCTGCATTTCGTCCGGGGCGACCTGAGCAACACGACGACGCTGCCGGGCGTCAAGAAGACGGGCGACCGCTCGTTCGATGTCGTCGCGGCGAATGTGCTGGGACCGATCCTCATTCGTTTTGCGGACCAGATTGCGCCGCTTGCCGTGCCGGGAGGCAAGCTGATCCTCTCGGGCATTCTCGACGAACTCTATCCTGATGTCAAGGCGGCCTACGGGGCGCGCGGCTATGAGGAAGAGGCGAATCGCCTGATCGGCGAATGGCGCACGGGACTTTTCCGCCGGCGCTGAAGACGCCGGTGGATTTTACGAGGAGGAAGAACGATGAACGCCAACACACGGGTTACCGCGATCAATGCGATTGCCGCGCGCCTACCGGACGTTCCGAATGCGGCGTTGCCGCCGGACCGGTCGATGGAGACGTACGGTGAAGACGTCTTCGGCGAAAAGGAGATTCGCGCGTACTTGCCGAAGGCGACCGCGCAGAAGCTGCTGGCGACCGTCAACGGCGGCGAACCGCTGGACCCGTCCATCGCCGACGATGTGGCGCATGCGATGAAAGAGTGGGCCATATCCAAAGGCACCACGCATTTCACGCATTGGTTCCAACCTCTCACGGGCGGCACGGCGGAAAAGCACGACAGCTTTGTCGAAACGCGCGGTACGGCCCAGGCGGTGCAGGCGTTCAGCGGCAAGAACCTCGTCGGGGGCGAGGCGGATGCGTCGAGTTTCCCGTCGGGCGGGTTGCGTTCGACGTTCGAAGCGCGTGGCTATACGGCGTGGGATCCGACCAGCCCCGCGTTCATCAAGCGCCATGCGAATGGTGCGACGCTGTGCATTCCCACGGCCTTCTGTTCCTACACGGGGGCCGCGCTCGATTCGAAGACGCCGTTGCTGCGTTCGATGCAGGCGCTCAAGCGGGCGGTCTTGCGTCTGATGGGCAATTTCGGACAAGCCCCCGCGCGCGTTTCCGTGACCCTTGGCGCCGAGCAGGAGTACTTCCTTGTCGACCGTGGCTTCTCGCTGCAGCGTCCGGACCTGCTGCAGACGGGGCGTACGCTCTATGGCGCGGCCCCCGCCAAGCATCAGCAGCTGGACGACCACTATTACGGGGCGATTCGTCCGCGCATTCTCAAATTCATGACGGAAGTCGAGGACCAGCTGTGGAAGCTCGGCATTCCGGCGAAGACACGTCACAACGAAGTCGCGCCGGCGCAGTTCGAATTGGCGTCCGTCTTCGAGGAGCTCAATCTCGCCGTCGACCACAACATGCTCGTGATGGAAGTGCTGCGCCAGACGGCGGAGCGCAACGGGCTCGAGTGCCTGTTGCATGAAAAGCCGTTCGACGGCGTCAACGGCAGCGGCAAGCACTGCAATTGGTCCATCTCGTATGGCGGACGCAATCTGCTCGAGCCAGGGTCCAATCCCAAGGAAAACGCCATCTTCCTGACGATGCTCGCGGCGATCATCCGTGCGGTCGATCTGCATGCGGATCTGCTGCGGACGACGACGGCGGGTGCCGGAAACGATCACCGCCTGGGTGCGAATGAAGCGCCGCCGGCAGTGATTTCGATCTTCCTCGGTGATGAACTGAGCGAGATCTTCCGTCAGATCGAAACGGGCGAGACGGGAACGGCGACGAAGGCGCAGAAGGCGAAAGGCGGCAGCCTGCGCGTCGGCGTGGACACCCTGCCGCCGTTGCCGAAGGATACGACGGACCGCAACCGTACGTCGCCGTTTGCGTTCACGGGCAATAAGTTCGAGTTCCGTGCGCCGGGTTCTTCGCATAACTGCGCGATGAACCAGATGGTGCTCAACACGATCGTCGCGGAATCGCTTGATGCGATGTCGGACAAGATCGAGTCGCTGGGGACGCGCAGCAACTTCAACTTGAATCTGCAAAAGCTGCTGCGGGAGACGATCCGTGCGCACAAGCGCGTCCTCTTTTCGGGAGATGGCTATTCGTCCGACTGGGCGGAGGAAGCCGCGCGGCGCGGGTTGCCGAATCTGGCCGACACGCTGGCTGCGATTGAACCGTTGCGCGATCCGGCGAATCAGGCGCTCTTCGAGAAGTATGGCGTCTTGACGAAGGGCGAGCTTGAAAGCCGCTACGAGATTGCACGTGAAGACTACCAGCGCCGCATCCGGATTGAAGGCTCGGTCGCGCTTGAGATCGCACGCTCGATGATTCGTCCCGTCGTCGCCGATGAATTTTCAAAACTCGCGACGGCGATTTCGCTGGCGATGAAGGACGGCCTGAAAGTCGGCGTGACGGGACTCAAGGCGCTCTCGCTCAAGCTGGGCGCCGGACTCGACGACCTGCACGTCAAGTGCGAACGCCTCGACAAGTCGCTGGCCAAGGGAACCCCGACCGACCAGATCGAGCAGATGCGCGATCTGCGCCGCACAGTCGACGCCCTCGAGTATCTTGTCGACGACGCGCGCTGGCCGTTGCCCAAGTATCGTGAAATGCTGTTCATCTATTAACCATTCATTCAGAGAAGAGAAGGAGACGACACCATGGATATCTTCAACATCGCCAAGACCGAGGAAGGTCTTACACCCGCCGAGATCGAAGCCGCGCTTGCACAGGCGCTGGAAGGGCGCACGCTCGCAAATGTGCTCATCCTTCCGCCGGACTTCACGCGTTTCCATTCAAACACCGGTTTTATCACGCAGGTGCTCTATCGCCTGCTGACGGCGAAAGGGGTGAATGTCGACATCCTGCCCGCCCTGGGAACGCATGTGCCGGTGAGCGAGACGCAGTGGAAGGCGATGTTCGGCGAGATTCCGTACGAGAAGATGCTGGTGCATCATTGGCGCACGGATGTCGTGAAACTGGGCGACGTGCCGAAAGAGGCCGTCGAGGAAATCTCCGAGGGACTTTGGCATACGCCACTGGCCGTCGAAGTGAACAAGCTCGTGATGGATCCGAAGTACGATCTCGTCATCTCGCCCGGACAGGTCGTGCCGCATGAAGTGATCGGCATGGCGAATCACGCGAAGAACCTCTTTGTCGGCGTCGGCGGTTCGCAGATGATCAACTGCTCGCACATGATCGGCGCCGTCTGCGGGATGGAGAAGGCGATGGGACGCGACAACACTCCCGTGCGCCGTCTCTTCGACTACGGAATGGAGCATTACCTGTACGGGAAGCGTCCGATCCTCTTCTGCCTGACGGTCACGACGGCGCCGGGCGGCAAGATCAAGACGCACGGGCTCTTCATCGGCGAAGGCCGCAACTGCCTCACAGAGGCCGTCAAGCTTGCCCAGCAGAAAAATGTCGACTATGTCGAACACGGACTCAAGAAGTGCGTCGTCTATCTCGACCCAAGCGAATTCACGTCCACCTGGCTGGGCAATAAGGCCATTTATCGTACGCGCATGGCGATGGCGGACGGCGGCGAACTCATCATTCTCGCGCCCGGCGTGCGCCATTTCGGCGAAGACGAAACGGTCGACAAGCTCATTCGCAAGTACGGCTACCGGGGACGCCTCCACACGCTCGAGGTGTTCGAGAAGCCCGAGAACCAGGACCTCCGCGACAACATGGGTGCGGCGGCGCATCTGATCCACGGCTCGTCGGACGGACGCTTCTCGATCACCTACTGCGTCAAGGAAATCACGCAGGAAGAAGTCGCCGGCGTCGGTTTCAACGCGGCGTCCTACGATGAGATGGTGAAGAAATACGATCCCAAAAAGCTCAAATATGGCTACAATACCGTAGAGGGCGAGGAGGTTTACTTCATTCCCAATCCGGCGCTCGGGCTCTGGATCAACCGTGAAAAGTTCAATTGACCCAAGTCTTGACTTGCGCGTCTCGTTATGATACAATAACCGCCGTTTTTTCCGTCGGGGGAAGGTCTTCCGAAGGCACTAAAGGAGTAATAAAGAAATGGCTATCAAAGTTGGCATCAACGGCTTCGGCCGTATCGGCCGCATGGTTTTCCGCGCGGCGGTTGAAAACTTCGCTCAGGACGTTGAGATCGTCGGTATCAACGACCTCCTCGACCCTGATTACCTCGCGTACATGCTGAAGTACGATTCCGTGCACGGCACGTTCAAGGGTGAAGTCTCCGCTTCGAACGAGAAGAAGGAACTCTACGTCAACGGTAAGACGATCAAGGTCTTCTCCGAAAAGTCCGCTTATGATTACGAGGCCAAGAAGGCCCTCATCACCTGGGGTGACCTCGGTGTTGACGTCGTGGTCGAGTCCACGGGTCTCTTCCTCACGAAGGAAAAGGCGCAGATGCACCTCGATGCGGGCGCCAAGAAGGTGATCATGTCCGCGCCGTCGAAGGACGACACGCCGATGTTCGTGTATGGCGTCAACCACACGACGTACGCGGGTCAGAACATGATCTCCAACGCGTCCTGCACGACGAACTGCCTCGCACCGATCTCGAAGGTCCTCAACGACAACTTCGGCATCAAGCGCGGTCTGATGACGACGATCCACGCCGCGACGGCGACGCAGAAGACGGTCGACGGCCCGTCCAAGAAGGATTGGCGCGGTGGCCGTGGCATCCTCGAGAACATGATCCCGTCCTCCACGGGTGCGGCGAAGGCCGTCGGCAAGGTTCTCCCGGCCCTCAACGGCAAGCTCACGGGTATGTCCGTGCGCGTTCCGACGTCTGACGTCTCGTTCGTCGACCTCACGGCCGAGCTCGAGAAGCCGGCGACGTACGAGGAGATCTGCGCGGCGATGAAGAAGGCGTCCGAGACGCCGGTCGCCGAGGGCGGTCTCAAGGGCGTGCTCGGCTACACCGCCGAGGCCGTCGTCTCGACCGACTTCCGCAACGACGCCCGCACGTCGATCTTCGACGTCAAGGCCGGCATCCAGCTCGACCCGACGTTCGTCAAGGTCTGCGCGTGGTACGATAACGAGTGGGGTTACTCGAACAAGGTCGTCGAGATGATCCGCGTGATCGCCAAGTAACGCGAACGGCTCGAACGAGTCAACAGAAAGGCACGGCAGAAATGCCGTGCCTTTTTGCATTCCAAAATCTTGACAATCTCTTGACATTTCGTTTTCCGAAAATATGCTATAGTGTTCTTCGCCTGGAAATACCAGGTAGAAGGACAATGCCGAATGACAGAACGTGAAGCGCGAATCGCTTTTAATTTGATTCCCACGGTGGGTGCCGTGACATTTCAGCGTCTCCTGGCCGAGACGCAGGGGGATGCCGCGGCGGCCTGGGATTTCTATCCGCAGAAATACGACTGGGAAGGGAAAGAGCCGGACTGGCAACGGGAAATCGAGCGGGCTCGAAAGCTCGGGATCAAGATCCTGACGGAAGTCGATGACGCCTATCCCGCTCAGCTGAAAACGATTTCGTCTCCGCCACTGGCTTTGTATGCGGTTGGCGATGTAACGGCACTCGCACGCGCGAGTGTGGCTCTCATCGGCACGCGTCATTGCACGGACTATGGACGGGACGTCGCTGAACGTCTCGCTTTCGGTTTGGCGAAACGCGGATGGTGTGTCGTCTCGGGACTTGCCCACGGCATTGACACGTTTGCGCATAAGGGCGCGTTGGCGGCCGAAGGTGTGACCGTAGGTGTTCTTGGCGGGGCGATCGATCAATTCTATCCGCGCGAGAACCGCGAACTCGCCCGCCAGATGGTCCATGCGGGAGGATGTGTCATCAGCGAATTCCCATTGGGACGAAGTCCGGATCCGCAAACGTTCCCCCAGAGAAACCGAATCGTTTCGGGACTCTCCCGCGGTGTTGTCGCGGTCGAGTGTCCGTTGCACAGCGGTACGCTCATTACCTGTTTGCGTGCTGTCGAACAAGGACGCGCGGTCATGGCCGTGCCGGGACGGATCGATTGGCGGACGTCGGAAGGATGCCACCATCTCATTCGAGAAGGGGCCCGCATGGTGACATGTGTCGATGACATCGTCGAAGAACTTACACCGATGTCGAAAGGAAAGCCGAAACCTCAGAAGCCCGTATCCTCTCTACCAAGTCCCGCCAAACCGAAACCCGAGGAGCCGTTGCTGCCGCTGAAGATGCCGAAGTCGACGACAAACTCTCCCGAGAATTCGATTTCACCTGATGAGGCGCTCATTCTCAAAGCGGTCACGGCAGAGGGCATTTCACTTGATCGGATCGTCCTTGCGAGCGGACTGACCGCGGCTCGTGTGAGTTCGCTTGTCGTTGGATTGCGCCTCAAAGGCCGTTTACGTCTCCTGTCCGGCAATCGCGTCTGTCTGCCAAAGAACGGGTAGTAGAAAAATCGTGAATTGACTTTAACCATCTGTTGTGATAACATTGAGACGAACTAGACGAATGCGGGATGGGATGTATGTCTCGGTGTACGCTCCGTGCCGGAAGAGTAAACGAAATGTCTGAAGTACTACTGAAAATCGACAACCTGAAGAAAAGATTCGGGAAGCTCGAGGTCCTAAAGGGACTTTCCACGGAAATCCGAAAGGGTGAGGTCGTGGTGATGATCGGACCGTCAGGCGGCGGTAAGTCGACCTTCTTGCGTTGCATGAATCTCCTCGAACAACCGACGGAAGGTTCAATCGACTTCGAGGGCGTTGACATTGTCGCGGCCGACGAGAAGACGCGTAGTCGCGTTCGGAGCGAGATGGGGATGGTGTTTCAGCATTTCAATCTGTTTCCGCATTTGACGATTCTGGACAACATCACCATGGCACCGCGTCTGGTGCGTCGGATTCCGAAAGAGGCGGCTGAAGCGAAAGCGCATGAACTCTTGACGCGGGTCGGTCTTGACGACAAGGCTTTGGCCTATCCCCAGCAGCTTTCCGGCGGACAGAAGCAGCGTGTCGCCATCGTACGTTCGCTTGCGATGGAGCCGAAAGTCATGTTGTTCGACGAACCGACTTCGGCGCTGGACCCTGAAATGGTCGGCGAGGTCCTCGATGTCATGAAAGACCTCGCGCGCCGCGGCATGACGATGGTCGTCGTGACGCACGAAATGCGCTTTGCCCGCGATGTTGCGACGCGTGTCCTCTTCCTAGATGGAGGGTGTATCGCCGCAGAAGGAACGCCGCATGAGATCTTCGAGAAGCGTCATGAGGGGCGTCTGGGCGAATTCCTCGGAAAAGTACAAGGTGAGACCGTTTCTGAATTCAAAGAATAAACAGGATCGACGAATCATGAAGAAGTTGATGATGCTTGTGGCGCTCGTCGCCGCGTTGTGTGGATGCGAAAAGGCCGCAGATGGACAGCGTTCGTTCACGGTCGGGTTCGATGCCGATTTCCCGCCGTACGGTTATAAAGATGGTGCAACCTACAAAGGTTTTGATTTGGACCTTGCGCGCGAGGTCTGCAAGCGGAAGAATTGGAAGTTTGTCGCCAATCCCATCAACTGGGATACGAAAGACATGGAACTCAATTCGGGCGCGATCGACTGCATCTGGAATGGATTTACTATGCAGGGGCGTGAGAACGGCTATACCTGGTCCGTACCGTATGTGGACAACTCACAGGTCGTTCTCGTGAAGACGGGTTCGCCCATCAAAACGCTGAAGGACCTCGCTGGCAAGACGGTCGCCGTTCAGACGGAGACGCCGGTGCAGAAGGCCTTGGCGAAAGACGGCGCGAAGAAGGAATTGGGCGCGACCTTCAAGAAGATTGTCATTGAGCCGAACTACAACCAGGCGGTGAATGAACTCAATGCCGGAGCTGTCGATGCCGTGGCGATGGATGTCGGTGTCGCGAAAAAGAAAATGGCCGATCTGCCCGGCAAGTTTGAAATCCTCACGGAAATCGTCATGACGGAAACGTACGGCATCGGCTTCAAGAAGGGGAACACGGCGTTGAAGGATGAAGTCGAAGCCGAACTCAAGAAGATCTTTGAAGATGGCACCGGCGAAAAGATCGCCGAGCAGTACAAGATCGAGAAACAGGCGCTGCTTCTGTTGAAGAAGTGATGCGTCTCCGCCACACAGCGAACGGGAGCCGGGCAAATGACGATGACATCCATGCTGACTGATCTCTTGGGAGGTCTTCTGGTCTCGGTGGAGATTTTCTTCTTCACCTTGCTGATCGCCTTGCCGCTAGGCTTCCCGATCGCTCTTGTGCGCATGTCGAAGAACAAAGTGCTGGCCGGTCTGGCGAGTGCCTTAATCTCCGTCATCCGGGGAACGCCTTTGATGTTGCAGATCATCTTCGTCTATTTCGCGCCCTATATTTTCTTCGGCATGCCGCTTTCCCGTTATCCCCGGTTGCTCGCGACGGTTTTGGCCTTTGGCTTCAATTACGCGGTCTACTTCGCGGAAATCTATCGCGGTGGCATCCTGGCCATCGATCGCGGTCAGTTTGAAGCCTCAACGGCGCTCGGACTCAACCGACGGCAGACATTTTTCCGAATCGTTCTACCTCAGACGGTGAAGCGTGTGATTCCGGCTGTCGGTAATGAGATCATTACACTCGTCAAAGACACGTCGCTCGCCTTTACGATTGCCGTGACAGAAATGTTTACGATCGCGAAACAGCTTTCAAGTGCCAACACGTCGATGACGCCGCTGATCGCCGCCGGCGTTTTCTACTACATTTTCAACTTCATCGTCGCCAAGACGATGGACTACGCGGAAAAGAAGCTCAACTACTACGACTGATCCGCCCCGAGCCCGGACATTGACGATGTCGTGGTAGGTCGCGCTGGTAGGGCGCGCTCTCCGAGCGCGCCGCATGTAGCATTGATTCCCCGCATTAATTTCCGCTTGCGCATTCTCGTTATATTTGTTAGAATGTTTTCGACCTTGAGAGGAGTTTTCTAACTCTCTTATACGAAACTCTAACATTACAGCATAAAATCACATTCGTTCGACTATTCGGTTCGGATGTTGTTTTGTGTTCTCTCGAGGTGGGCCATGTTGAAGCGGATTGGGTTTTGGTTGGCGTTTTTAATCGCATTTGGTCAAGGTTGCATATTGCTGGCGGACGTGGTGTCGCGTGCGGATGCGCGTATTGCGGCAGCCAATTGGACACGTGATGAGGCATTCTCGTCGGAGCGGCCGAACGGTTCGCCGTCGGATGTCCAGACCGTGATGTCGGATGGGCGGGAGATCATCCACGTGGTAGCTTTCGGTGATGGTGGTTGGGTCATCACATCGACGGACGACCGCCTGGAGCCGGTACTCGCGTTCTCGAAGTCGGGTTCGGTCGAAACGCTACTGGCGACTCCCTTTGTCGACATCCTCACGGCGGATCTTCGTTCGCGTCGCATCGCGGAGGGGCTTGCCACGACGGATGAGCAGGAGGCGGGGGTTGCGCCCGCCGTGAAGTCCGCAGACGAGCTGCTTTCTCCCTACCAGAAGAAGTGGCGGCGTCTTCTCCATCCGACGTCTGCCGATTTACAGGCCACAACATCGAACGGAAGGACAAATCTGTCGAATGTGGTCGTGGCGCCGCTGATCAAGACAAAATGGAGCCAGGGTTCTATTGGTTCGATGCCTTGCTTCAACTACTACACGCCTGACCATCTGCAGAGTGGTTGTGTCGCCACGGCGATGGCCCAGCTGATGCGCTACCATCGTTACCCTGTCCTGCCGGTGGAGTCCCGTCCCTATCCCTGCAAGCTCTATGGTCAAGACATTGAGTTGACGCTTATGGGGGGATGTTATGATTGGGATGCGATGGTAGACGAACCGCGGAAGACGCTCTCTGAAACCGTCTATCAAGCGATTGGTAAATTGATGTACGACTGTGGCGTGGCCTTGGGGAATGAATACAAGACCTATTCGACAAGTGCCTATACGAAAAAGATTGTGCCCGCCCTCCTTGAGACGTTCGGCTATTACTCCGCGAAACGGCTCGACCTGAGGGACGAGGCATCGTTGAATCTTTTCAATTCTCTCGCGACGAACGATTTGGCCCGTGCTCGGCCTGTTGTGGTTTCGCTTCACGGTGCCAACAGCGGACACTCCATCCTCATTGATGGTTATGGTTTTTCTGGACAGACGCTTTACTATCATCTGAATTTAGGATGGGCCGGATTTGAAGATGCCTGGTATACATTACCGAAAGTGCAGACAAACAAAAGCTCCTACACGTATCTCCAGGAAATCGTCTATGATGTTGTCCCGGTTGATCCTTCTGCTAGTCCGGTCGCGCGCGCAATTGACAATGACAACCTTGAGTTTACGACAGGCGGAACGAGTGCGTGGGGCGTCTCGACAAATACGGCGGCATTCGGTCCGAGCTGCGTCCAGTCCGGGAATATCTCTCGCGGCGCATCGACCTGGTTGGAGACGGTCGTTAACGGGTGTGGCGTTCTTTCCTTCTGGTGGTGTTGCGACACAGGGTATGCGATTTTTGGAAGTGACGATGTTTCGTTTATGATCGATGGCGTTAAACAGAGCGTCATACACGGACAGACCTCATGGCAGGAATTGACATATACACTCACGGACCCCGGGGAGCATACGCTTCGTTGGATCTATGAGAAAGATGCATTCCTCTCGCTCTTTGCACATTCTGACTGTGCGTGGGTCGATGCAATTTCGTGGACGCCCGTCGAGTCGGTTCCACCAGCTCCAATCATTCAAGAACCGATCGTACCGTCGACAACGGTTGTGTCGGTTTCCGCTCACCCTGTCGACGATTCTCGCGGAAAGGTCTCGGGCGCGAAGGATACGCAGGTCGGTCGAACGGTGACATTAAAAGCGACGCCGAACAAGGGGTTTGCGTTTGGCGGCTGGTATGTCGACCGCGCTTGTACGCAACCGGCTGTGACGGTCCAGGCGACGGATTTCCGCACGTCGAGTTGGGTTTACACGGTTACCCCTGCAGATGCTGAATCCGGCGCAATTCAGTTCTGGGCGAAGTTTGTCGGACCCGGAGAGGATCTCCTTGAACTGGGAAATGATTTCATGCCGGCTGAATTCGTGTTGGACGAGCAGATTGAATTGGGGATTCCCGTTCGCTCGGTTTCCCTGCCGTCTATAAGTGTGAGCGGACTTCCCACGGGATTGAAATACGACACCAAGCGCGGGGTCATTTCGGGTATCCCGACACGTCCGACCGCGCGGCCGGCCGTCGTAACGATTAAAGTCAAAAATCCAAGTGGCTATCTTGTGACACGCCAGTATACCGTCTCGGTCGTTGAAGACCGGACATGCGAAGCCGCTACGCGCGCATCGGTGGTGTTCGAGTCCCAACCGCTTCTTCCGCTGAACGTCACGAGCGAACTCCCCGAGGCCGGGAAGGTGACGGGGAGCGGTGTGTATGCGGCAGGGGCAAAAGTCGCTCTTAAGGCGACAGCGGCGAAGGGTTTCGTGTTTGTAGGCTGGTATCAAGACCTCGTCCGTGTTTCGTCGTCCGCCAGCTGGTCCCTTCAGATGTCCACGCAGGCAACTACGCTCACGGCCAGGTTTGTGACAACGGCCGAAGATGCCGCGAGCATTCGTTTGTCGGCGGGGGGATTGGGAGATCTTTCGCCGACGGAAGTCCTGCCAGTCGTCAGCCGTTGTGGTGTCGCGTGGAGCTGTCCCGTAAGCGCCTCGGCCCTCTCCTCGACGACGATCAAGGTGACGGGATTGCCGTCCGGACTCAAGTTCACGGCAAAGGACATCGTCGATGCCAAGACGAAACGCGTGACAGTACCGGCCAATACAATCTACGGAGCGCCGACTGTCTCCTCGAAAAAGAATGCGAAGACGGGGGAACTTGTGCCTTCGAAAGTCGTCCTGACGGTCACGACATCCGGGAAATCGACGCAGCGTTACACCCTTGCGTGGACCGTAGAGCCGTTGCCGGATTGGGCGGTTGGAACTTTCAACGGGGCGGCACTTTCCGAAGATGGAAGTGTGGCTGGACAGTCGACGGTCACGGTCAGCACGGCCGGAAAGATTTCCGGGAAAATGCTTGCCCAGGGAAAGACGTGGAAGATTTCGGCGGCATCGTTCTCCGACGAGAGCGAAGAGGGGACATTCCACGCAACGATCACGGCGACCTGCGGGAAGGAGACGCTGACGGACGAATTGACACTGAGGGCAGATGAACTCGGCGGATGCTTGAACGGGGCGAGTCTCTGTGCCGTCCAGAACAACTGGAAGGTCGAGCCCTGGAAATCGGCCGCCACGAAAATCGCGAAAAAGCCGAAGCTCACGATTCCGGTCAACGGGGTCCTCACGGGGGAAGTCGTTCTCTCGTTTGGCACTGCGGGGACTGTCAAGGCGGCAGGATGCTTTGTGACGGGCGTTGATGCGAAAGGACGTTCGAAGACGGTTAAAGTATCGTGTTCGTCGGTCCTCTCGCCTCTGACCGCGGCCAGTCCTGAAACGGGTTCCTGTGTGGCTGAAACGGTGATTTACTTCCCGGCGAAAGGTACATTCCCCGGATGGGTCCAGCGCCTTGTCATTGAACTTTAAATGTTTTTAGCCATTTAAAGAAATGCTTCTCGGGCTTGAGTACTCAAGCCTTTTGAAATTTTCTCATTGATTTTTGGTCTCCATTTTAGTAACATATATGCAAAACATTTGGTAAGAGATTAGTACAACTGTTCAAAAAGAAAGACAATTTTAAAAATGAGTAACAAACTGCTGATTGTCGAATCGCCTGCCAAGGCTAAGACGATTGGAAAATACCTCGGTGAGGAGTTCACGGTCAAATCTTCCGTGGGCCATGTCCGTGATTTGCCGAAAAAAGGTCTCTCTATCAAGATTGCTGCGGCAGCTCCTGGTTCCGCGGATTGGATTTTTACGCCGAGTTACGAAGTTCCCCCTGACAAGAAGAAAGTCGTCGACGAGTTGCGTAAGGCGGCGAAGGCCGCCGATGAAATCTATCTTGCGCCTGACCCTGACCGCGAAGGAGAGGCGATCGCCTGGCATCTGGGCGAAGTTCTGGCGGATGTGACAAAGGGCAAACCCGTCCATCGTGTGACGTACAACGAAATCACGAAGGGTGCCGTTCTGGCGGCCGTTGCCAATCCGGGCGAGATCAATCTTGCGCGTGTCGATGCGCAGCAGGCGCGCCGCATTCTGGATCGTCTGGTGGGCTTCAAGGTGTCGCCGTTGCTGTGGAAGAATCTGCAGTATGGCTATTCGTTGAGCGCGGGTCGTGTTCAGAGCGTGGCTTTGCGCTTGCTCGTTGAACGCGAGCGCGAAATCAACGCGTTCAAGCCGGTTTCCTACTGGGTGATGGGCGTCGAAGCGTCGAAGGGCACGAAGGAAACGACCTTTGTCGCGAAGCTGGCGCGTCTGGATGGCGAAAAGCCGGACATCAAGACGCAGGAACAGTCGGCCACCTGCGTCGACGACTTGGATGGTTCAATGTTGCGTGTCGCCTCGGTGAAGATGTTGCCGAAGACGCGTCATCCGTATCCGCCGTTCACGACTTCGACGCTGCAGCAGGCGGCTTCGAGCGTGTGCGGCTTCTCGCCTCATCGGACGATGTCGATCGCCCAGAAACTCTATGAAGCTGGCTTGATCACCTACATGCGTACCGACAGCGTCAATGTCGCGCAGGTTGCCTTGCAGGCGGTCCGCCAGGAAATCGGCGGGCTTTTCGGGGACGCGTACGTGCCGGAGAAGCCGAACTTCTACAAGTCCAAAGCCGGTGCACAGGAAGCGCACGAAGCGATTCGTCCGACCGATGTTTCGAAAAAGCCGAGCGACATCGCTCTGGATGCGACGAGCGCCAAGCTGTATGATCTCATCTGGCGTCGTTTCATGGCGTCCCAGATGGCGGATGCGAAGTTGATGCAGAAGACCGTCGGCCTCGAGGCCGAAAAGGACGGCTTGCGCCATTCGTATCTCTTCACGGCTTCGACGACGGCGGTCGAATTCGAGGGCTTCCTCGCGGTGACGAAACTCACGTTGTCGAAGAAGACGAAGGGCGAAGAGGAAGAAGAGAGCGACGAGGTGAAGTCGTTGCCGCCGTTGAACGAAGGCGAAATGCTTCAGGCCAATCGTTGGCTCTCCGAGCGGAAGGAGACGAAGCCGCCGGCCCGTTTCAGCGAAGCGTCGCTCGTCAAGGCGTTGGAAGAAAACGGTGTCGGCCGTCCGTCCACGTACGCGCAGACGATCGAAGTGCTGGTCGACCGCCAATATGCGACACGCGAGCAGCGCCAGCTCGTCCCTTCGCAGCGCGGTATGGATGTCAACGATTGGCTGGTGAAGAAGCTCGAGCCTCTCTTCAATGTCGGCTACACGGCGGAAATGGAAGCGGACCTCGACAAGGTCGAAGAAGGCGCGGTGAAGGGCGATGGCATGCTCTCCGAATTCTACCGCAAGTTCTCCGCCTGGATGGAAGCCGCGAAGGAACCGCCGCCGCCGGTGGACAAGTTCGACCAGCTGTTCCGCTTTTTAGCCGAAGTGAAGGAGTGGAAGCCGCCGGTGAAGATCGCCAATCGCCTCCATTCGGACCAGGGTTTTGTCGACTCGCTGCGTCAGCAGCTGGCCGAGAAGAAACTCGCGCCGTCCGATCGTCAGCTGCAGGCTCTCGCCAAGATCGCGATTGCCTACCGCGAACAGGTGCCGGATGGTGAAATCCGCCTGATCGACATGGGGTATGGCTCGGAACTCGACCGTGTGAAAAACGCGCCGTCGGACGAACTGGTGAAGTGGTGCTTCCAGACGATCGACCGTATCGGCGGTTTGCAGAAGAATCCGTTCCTCAATTCGCTGCGCGAACAAGTTGACCGTGGTCGTCTCCTTTCGCAGAAGCAGTTCCAGATTCTCGCGCGGAGCGTCGGCGAGAATTCGGGTGCGCTGGAGGATGCCGACCAGGTGCGGGCGCGTCTGGCGCCTTATGTGCCGGACGGTTTCGAAGTCGCGCCGGTCGATCCCGCCGTGCCGGATCTGCTCAAGCTTCTTGAGAGCGTGACGACGTGGAAGGAACCGGTTCGTCGCGGCCGTCGCACGTACAACGATGCCGAATTCGTTTCCTCATTGCGTGATCAATATGCGCGTCGTAGCTCGCTGTCGCCGCGTCAGGTGTTGGCATTGCGTCGCGTGTGTGTCAACTATCGCGAACAGATTCCCACCTTCGAAGAAGTCGCCGACCGTCTCGGTCTGCGCGAACTGCCGAGGGCGGAAAAGACCGTCGATGCCGAGCGTGATGCCAAGCGTGCGGCACGCGGTGAACGCAAGACGAAGAAGGCGCGTGGCGAATGACACCCGAGCTCGTCCAAAAGGTGAACCTGGCGACGCACGATGATTCGACCGTGCGTCGTTTCCGGTCTCATCTTTTGTCCGAGCGGAATTCCTCCACGCATACGGTGGCCGGCTACGAGCAGGACCTCGGCCAGTTCGCCGCCTTTCGGTGGGGGATTGAAGCACCTGCGCCATTCGACTGGACGTCTGTGTCCGCCGAGAATGCGCGTGATTTTCTGATGTCCTTCGCCGCCGAAGGGGCCAAGCCAACGACCACGCGGCGCAAGTTGGCGTCCTTGCGTTCGTTCTTCAAGTTCCTCGTACGGGAAGGCCAGGTCGAGGCAAATCCCTTCGAGGGATTGCACGGACCCAAACTCGCGAAGCCGTTGCCGAAAGTGTTGACGGTCGAGGAGGTGAAGCGTTTCCTCGAAGCGCCGATCAAGGATCTCGAGCGGTATCGTCGGGCGAAGACGAATCTTGCGCCCGTCGACGTCTACACCCGTCTGCGTGACGCCGCTGTTTTCGAGTCGCTCTATTCGACGGGATGCCGTATCTCTGAAATCACGCCTCTTGTCTGGGGACAGATCGATTTCGCGAATGGCAGTGTCATTGTCACGGGCAAGGGTGCCAAGCAGCGCCTGTGCATTTTGGGCTCCAAGGCCTGCAAGGCTCTGGAACTGATGCGGAGCCAAGCCGAGATCCTGTGGCCTAACGGCGGTGCCGAGAGTACCTGTCTTTTCTTGAATGAGCGAGGGCGCGCCCTCACGCCACGCGATGTGGAGCGTCGCATGAAGATCTGGCTCGCGGCGGCGGAGCTTCCGACGGACTTGACGCCTCATAAGCTTCGCCACAGCTTTGCGACACATTTGCTGGACTCCGGTGCCGACTTGCGAATGGTTCAGGAAATGCTTGGCCATGCCTCTCTCGCGACCACGCAGATCTATACCCATGTGTCTATTGAACGTTTGAAAGATGAATACATGAAGGCGCATCCACGGGCGCACTGAAAGGAATGCAAATGGATTCGACAGTCTTTGAACTCAATCGGCGCCAGTTTCTCGGTGCCGCAGCTTGTTTTGGCGCCGCGTCTCTGTTCGGCATAGAACCGGGCGAACGCCTTGCGCGCATTGGCGTAATGACCGATACGCACGTGGAGGAGACGCTGGAGAGCTGTTCACGCGTGAAAGCCGCCCTTGAACTCTTCAAAGCCAAGGGGGTCGAAATGGTCATCAACTGCGGCGATGTGGCCGACCGCTTCTGTCCCGAAGGCTATCGTTTCTATCGCCAGACGGTCAACACCGTCTATCCCGAAGCCGCCGCGCGTCCGCGCGAGGTCTTCGCCTTTGCGAATCACGATACGATCGGTTTCAAAAAGCACGTCGGATCTCACAAAGGCCTCTTGGCTGCACAGGCGTTCGCGGAGATGAAGCGTCTCCTTGAAGCGCCGAACAATCCAACCGATGCGTTCACCTGGAAGGGCCTTCCGTTCCTCGTGTTTCCGCAGCCCACAGGGTCGAAGGGTTTTCTCACCTGGAAGGACTATGCGGCGCGTGTCGACGCGGCGTGCAAGGCGAATCCGGGCAAGCCGGTGTTCGTGATCGATCATGTGCCGCCGGCCGGAACCACGTTCCACAGTTGGAGTTGGGGCAGCGAGAAGTGCCGTCAGGCGCTTGAAGGCCATCCGCAGGTCGTGTCCATTTCGGGACACGTACACGGATCGCTCGCGTGCGAACGTCAGATCTGGCAGGGTTCGTTCACGGCCATCAACTTTGGCTGTCTGCAGACCTGGGGCGGTTTTGCCGCCGGGTCCACACCGCCGCCGCAGGCGAAGCCGAATTTCGGTGTGGCGGTGATGGACGTCTATCGCGACCGTCTTGTCGTGCGGCGCTACGACGTGCGTGACGGGTCCGAGTACGGGGCGGACGATCCGTGGATCGTGCCGTTGCCTTTTGCTTCGAAGACGGCGCCGTTCGCGCGCGCCACGCAGCAGAAACGGCTGGCGTCGAAGCGTCCCGCGCCGGTTTTCGCGCCGGATGCGAAGCTCGTGACGAATTGGTCCGAGAAGGGACTCGAACTCGACATCCCCGGTGTTGCGACCTCGACGCGGGCCTTCTACTATCGGCTTGTCCTGTCTCGCAAGAATGCACAAGGGGTGTGGACGCCTTTTACGCGGGACGATATTTTCGCCGATTTCTGGATTGCGCCGAAAGACCGTACGACGACGCACTACACGCTGTCGCGCGCGTTCTTCCCAACAAAGGGCGAGACGATTCGCGTGAGCGTTGCGCCGCTTGATTTCTTCGATTGTGCGACGGGACCGATTACGGCGGATGTCGTGGTGCCGAATGCTCCGAAGGCCGTTGGCTGCGCCTCGGGCGACGCGGTGACGTTCACGGAAAACGGCAAGCCGGTCGCACGCGGCGCCGATGGTTTCTTCACGCCGTCTACAGGACAGGGAACGGCGTGGTTCCCCGTGTCAATGCTAGGCGAGGCGAAACCGGGCGCGAAGTTGACGCTCGTGCTTGAATTGCAGACGCAGTGTCCCAATCAGGATTGGCGTGGCTGGCAGGTGCGGCTTGCCGACAAGGGCTGCAAGGCCGGCTGGATGCAGATGCCGAGCGGTGATCCGGGCGTGCTGAAGTATGCGTTTGATTTTACGTTGGGAACCAAGAGACCGAAGAAGTTCGGTGTGTCGTTCAACCGTCCCATTGAAACGTCGCGTCTTAAATTCTTCGGCGCCACCGTCTACGAACGTTTTTAATCGACACTCAAGTGAAGGAAATAATGATGAATGCGATGATGAAGTCTATTTGGCTGGCCGGTGCGACAGCTCTTGTGATGGCGGGCTGTACGACCACGCAGCCGACCGAAACCGCGACGGGTGCGACGAAGAAGCTCGTGCGCACGGGTGTCTATGTCGGAAAGGGCCCGTATGGCTCGGGGTGCTGCGAATGGGTGCGGATGCTGAACCTGGCACCGGAAATTTCGCTGACGCTTCTCGATGAGGAAGCCGTGCAAAACGGCGCGCTCGACAAGCTCGACCTTCTCGTGATGCCGGGCGGTTCGTCGCCGGCGATCAAGCGCGGACTCGGCACGAACGGAACCGAACGGATCAAGGCGTTCATTCGCAAGGGCGGCGGCTACCTGGGAACGTGCGCGGGTTGCTGTCTGCTGATGGACCCCGTCTACGACCAGTCGCGCGGCATCGGCGTGATTCCGTTCTATCGGGCGGGGTCGAAGGGACAGACCAAGCTCAGCGTGAAGCTCACGCCGGCCGGACAGAAAGCGCTGGGACTTTCGGAAAACATCTATGGTCTGCGTTACAGCCACGGACCCGTTCTCGAGCCGAGCACGAACAGCTTCCCCGAGTCGAAGTTCGAAGTCTGGGGCGTGAACAACGCCGACTTCATGAAGCCGGGGTCGAAGCCCGAGATGATGGGCCGTGCCGCTCTGATCGGCGGTACCTTCGGCAAGGGCCGCGTCTTTGTGACGAGCTGCCATCCCGAATACTATGCCTCGACGCGCGAAGTTCTACAGGGTGCGTTCAAATGGGTGACGGGCGTGACGATGTCGCAGCCGCCGCGTCCGCGTTCGCCGCGTGCGCTCACGGTTGGCTTCTTCGCGGATGAAATCAACAGCATTGAGGCGCAGCGGACATTGCTGGCGATTGAAAACGATCCGGCCTACGACCTGTTGCCGATCACCGACGGCGAAGTTCTCGAAGGCAAGATCGAGCATCTTGATGTGCTTGTCTTCCCGAATGGATGGAAGTACGGTTTGGGCAAGTCCGTCAAGAAGTCGATTGCGGCGTTCGCAGAGCGCGGCGGCAAGTCGTTCGCCTGGGGAACGGGGACGGCTGTTCTGCCGAAGGGCGGCGTGGCGTGTGCGAGCGGGGAAGAGGTGCTGAAAAAGTTGAAGCAGGTCAAGTAGGCCCGTTTCGATTACGGAGGACTCGGTATGCGGAAGTTCATTGTCAGTCTGTGCGGAATAATTCTCGCCACTTCGCTGTGCGGCGCGCAACTCGTCTGTGTCGAAGCGGAACAGTTCAAGCATCACGGCGGCTGGGTGAACGATTCGCAGTTTATGGATCAGATGGGGTCCCCGTTCCTTCTCGCGCACGGCATGGGAACGCCCGTGGCGGATGCGACGACTGAAGTTGAGGTGCCCGAAGCAGGCATCTACAACGTCTATGCCTTAACGCGCAACTGGACCGCGCCCTGGAGCACGGAGGCGGCGGGCATTTTCCGCGTGAAGGTGAACGACGTTGAAATCCCCGCGAACCTGGGCACGGGATCGGGCGACTGGCGCTGGCAGTTTGCCGGCAAGGTCAAGTTGGCAGCGGGCACGGTCAAGCTTGCGCTTCACGATCTCACGGGATTCGACGGGCGCTGCGATGCGATCTGCCTGACGACCGGACAGAAGCCGCAGAAGCCGTGTGCGAAGAAGTCCTTCAAGGA
Organism: Kiritimatiellia bacterium; assembly: GCA_024405255.1. Next base: position 32,999 of record JAKSOY010000001.1, on the reverse strand, counting down.
CGTGTCGGCGGATCTCGTCGTTGTCGGCGGAGGAATCGCCGGTACGTGTGCGGCAATTTCGGCGGCGCGACTGGGTCTCAACGTCGCCCTGGTGCAGGATCGTCCGGTACTCGGTGGCGCCAACTCCTCCGAAGTGCGCGTGCATCTGGGCGGTGCGATCAATCTTGGTCCCTATCCGCGTCTGGGCGATGTGGTGGCGGAGATCGGTCCGGCGCAGGGTGGTAATGCGCAACCGGCCGGACGCTATGAAGACAAGCGGAAGCTGGATGTCGTCGCTGCGGAAAAGAACATTCATCTCTACCTCAACACGCGAGTGCAAGGCGTGAATAAAGAAGGGGATGCGATTGTTTCCGTCGTCGGCGTCGACACCGTCTCGGGGGCGCTCACGCGCTTCACGGCCCCGTTGTTTGTGGATGCGACAGGCGATGGCAACATCGGTGCGCGGGCAGGAGCCGACTTCCGGATGGGACGCGAGTCGCGTGCGGAGACGGGAGAGGACATGGCGCCAGATGTCGCGGATTCCATGACGATGGGGGCGAGCGTTCAGTGGTACACGAAGACCAATGCGACCGAAGTAGCCTTCCCGAGCCTTCCGTGGATGATTCCGTTCAACGAGCGGAACTGTGAACACAACTTGCGCGGCGACTGGGACTGGGAGACCGGCATGATGCGCGATCAGATTGCCGAGTTCGAACGCATTCGCGACTACGGCATGCTCGTAGCGTATTCGAACTGGTCGTATCTGAAGAACAAGAGTCCGAAGAAGGCCAAGTACGCCAAGCGTTCTTTCTCGTGGGTGGCGTTTGTCGCAGGCAAGCGTGAAAGCCGTCGTCTGCTGGGCGATCACATCCTCACGCAGCAGGATGTCTTCGACTTCAAGATCTATCCGGATGCAACGTGTTGTACGACCTGGCCGATCGACCTGCACTATCCGATGCCGAAGAACACGAAGAACTATGAAGGCGAACCGTTCCGGTCCATCTGCACGCACAATCGCCACTATGCGTATCCCGTGCCGTATCGCTGTCTCTACTCGCGGAATGTGTCCAATCTGTTTATGGCGGGCCGCGATGTGAGCGTGACGCATGTGGCGCTCGGCACGGTACGCGTGATGCGCACCTTGGGCATGATGGGCGAAGTCGTCGGCATGGCGGCCAGCATCTGCAAGAAGAACGGCTGCCGCCCGCGGGGCGTCTACACGACGCATCTGGAAGAATTGAAGGCGTTGATGACAAAAGGCGTCGGTACGGGCAAGCCGCAACCGCCGCAGACTTATAACGGGGGTGGCTTCTTGAAAGGGAACCCCTATCTGGACGTGAGGAAGAATACAAAATGAAAAAGATGCTGATGGCATGTTGCCTGGCCTGTGCGCTGGGTCTGGGTGCGGCGGAAATGATGCCGGCGACGATTCTTTCGGACATCAAGTCGTCCGTTCGGAGCAACTGGCGCAAGGTGGCCGATCGCTCGCAGGACATTGGCGAACTGCGCGAGGAGCGCAAGTCGCTGCCCGATCGTTCATTCTGGTTTTTCACGAAGGACAAAAACGACCAGGACAAGAAGATCCGTGCGGAGCTGAAGCGCGTACGTGAGCTTCTCCTTTCGACGAACGCGCAGAAGATTCTCGAACAGGTCGATCGCATCGACGTTCAGATCGGCGAGCTGAACAAGCAGATTTCGCTCGCAAACGAAGACCTGACGCTGAGTCCTGAGAAGAAAGACGAAATCGAGGCGAAGATCAAGAAACTCACCGACAAACGGTCCGCCCTGGAGTCGAAGCGCCGGGGTGAAGCGCAGAAGGTGTGTGCCGAACTGCGCGCGCTCGGTTTGAATGTGAGCGGTGAAGCGGCGGAGAACTGCCTCTTTACCGTCAACTTCGGGGAGCTGATCGACGGTGTCATCGTGGCGAAGAACGTGGCGGCCGTCGTCGACAACCTGCGCACGTTGATGGCGTCCGGCGATGTGGGGGCCATTCGCCGTTACTATGGCATGTACCTCGTGATGGTCGATGTGCAGATCATCTGCTATGAAGACTATCTGGAGAAGAGCAAGAACGGCGCCTGGCGCCAGGGGATCAACCAGATCCGCATGGACGCGGCGAAGGCGCGTGACGCGGCGCTTGCGAATGCGATGGACGACACCTTCACGAGCGAGCAGCGGCAGATCTTCCGCCACAATGCGGAAATCAACGAGTCGACATTCAAGGCGGCCGAGGCTTACCAGAGCGTGCTGGATGCCCATGAAAGCGTCATCGAGCAGAAGCTCGGCATTGCCGAAAAGATGCGTAAGGTCGTCGACAGCTCCTACGAGACGATCAATCTTGCCGGCGATCTGATCCGTCTTGCGAAAGCGAATCAGGATGCGTTCGATTCGCTTTTGAAACTTGATCTGCCGCCCATCCAGATGTTCAACGATGCGACGGTGCAGCAGGAGTTTATGGCTATTACGAAAAAGTTGAAGGAATAAGAAAAGAAATGATGATTTTGTTCCTGAAGTTCATTTAGGGAAAGGAAAAAATAAGATGAAAACGATAATTGGAGTTGTCTGTCTCGCGCTGGGTGTTGTCGGTGGCATTTTTGCGGGTCGATCCTTGGCGGCAAAGTCCTTCGACAAAGCGCTGGAGGTCGCACGAAACCAGCATAAGTCGGATGAGGCAAGGCTTTCGATGGCTGGCAAGCGAATTGCCAAGCTCGAGAGCCAGCTCGCTGAGGCGAAGGCCTCTTCGGGTGCCGCGAAGAAGTTTGCCAAGAAGAAGGTCGCAGAATCGTCTGTGGCGGTTAAGAAGGACAAGAGGGAAGAACCCATCGTCCTGGGTAAGGATGGAAGTCTCGAAGATGCGCTTAAGAAGCGTCTTCCGTCCGAGCAGTTCACGCAAGTGACGAATGCCTTCGCGCAATTCCGTGCGCGTCTCGCACAACGGGCGAAAAGCCGTCAGGACTACTTGTCGTCCATCGACACGTCGGGTATGACCGCGGCGGAAAAGGCGAATCACAAGCGCTATCTCGAACTCTTCGCGAAACGCGAAGCGGCGTCGGAGAAGATGCGCGGCGGGATGTTCAACCAGGACGCGATTCGTGAAATGGTCGAAGTCGGGATGGAGATGCGCGAGGCGGCAAAGGAAGAGCGGGCGACGCTGATGCGCCAGGTCGCGCGCGAACTCGGCTACACGGGCGACGATGCAAAGACGATCCAGGAGACCGTGCAGAACATCTATGACTGCACGAGTTCGGGTCCGATGAGCGGCATCAACGACCTGATGGAAAGTGCTCCGATGCTGAAGGGCGGTGGCGCCGGGGGAGCTTCCGACGTCAAGGTCGAGACGCATGTCATCGGTCTTTGATTCTGATGGTCCGTCAACCTCAATTGTGTTACATTCACTACAGTGATTCGCTATATTCTAAGACGTCTTTTTGAACTGGTTCCAACGACAATCGGAATCCTGGTGCTCACGTTCGTACTGTTCCACGTCGTGGGTGGTTCGCCCGCGCTGACCGTGTTGGGCAAGAACGCGACGAAGGAGTCGATTGCGGCTTTCAATCATCGCTATGGCTATGACAAACCCTTGCTGGTGAATACCAACAAGGACGAGAGCGCGTTTGATTCGCAGTTCTTCAACTTCGTGAAGAATCTGGCGAAGGGCGATTTCGGCATTTCGACACAGTACGACGAACCGGTCGCCGACATCCTTAAACGGGGTGTCGGCCCGTCGTTGACATTGACCGTGCCGATTCTCCTTGGCGGTACAATCGTGGCGTTGTCGTTGGCCTTGCTCTGCGCCGCATTCCGCGGCGGGTGGCTGGATCGGTCGGTTCTCGTCGGATCGACGATTCTCATGAGCGTCAACTATGTGGTGTGGGTGTTGTCGGGACAATTCTTCCTCGCCTACAAGTTCGAGCTTTTCCCGATTTGGGGATATGCGAATTGGTACTATCTCGTCTTGCCGGTGCTGATCGGCATCGTCTCGTCGCTTGGCGTGGATGTGCGTTTCTTCCGCACGGCCGTGTTGGACGAAATCTACAAGCCCTATGTGCGTACCGCGCGTGCGAAGGGGTTGTCGGGTCCGCGTATCCTGGTGAAGCATGTGCTGCGCAATTCGCTCATTCCGATCGTGACGTATGTCGCGCTCGCGATCCCCTATCTCTTCACCGGCTCGCTGATGCTGGAGACCTTCTTCGGCATCCCCGGCTTGGGAAATGTTTCCTTGAATGCCATTCATTCCGCCGATATGGCCGTGGTGCGCGCGCTGGTTGTTCTTGGCGCATTGCTGTATCAGGGGGTGAATCTGATCACCGACCTCGCCTATGCGTGGCTTGATCCGAGAGTGAGGTTGGGATGAGAGAGCTGTGGCATAAACTGAGCTTGTTCGGACGTCTTTGTCTGATCGTCATCGCAGCCTATTTCGCGTTGGCGCTCTATGGCGAAGTTCAGTACCGTGTGGCGAAGGCGCGCGATGTGACGCCCTCGTACAATGTCGTACATGAGAAGCAGCGGTATCAGGCGCCGAGCCTTCAGCACATCATGGGGACGGACAATCTTGGGCGCGATGTCGCCCAGCGCTTGATCCAAGGTGCGCGAATCGCGTTCCATGTGGGAATCATGACCTCGTTGATCGCGATTCCGCTGGGCGTCTTTCTAGGGCTTCTGGGCGGCTATTTCGGCGGAAAGGTCGACTCGGTGGTCGTCTGGCTCTGTGCCACCGTGGCTTCGATGCCGGGTCTGCTCTTCATTCTCGCGATCTCGATGGTTGTCGGGCAGGGGCTCTTGGGCATCTATCTGGGCATTGGCTTCACGACTTGGGTCGGCGTCTGCCGGACGATTCGCGCCGAGGTCATGAAGCATCGCGATCGCGCCTATGTGCAAGCGGCACGCGTCCTCGGCTATTCGCACGCACGCATTATGTTCCGGCACATCCTGCCGAATGTCGCCCACATCATTCTGATTCAGTTTTCGATTCGCTTCCCGGGTGCGGTTGCGACGGAAGTGTTCATCAGCTTCCTCGGCATTGGCGTGCAGGGCGAACCGAGCTGGGGCATTATGATCAACAACGCGCGTTTGCGTCTGTGGCAGGGCATTTGGTGGGAAATGACATTCGTCACGTTGGCGATCTTCACGCTCGTTCTGGTGTTCAACCATTTGGCCGACGAACTGCGTGACTTGTTGGACCCGGCCTTGCGTAATCAACGGAACTAGCCGATGAGATGTTTTCAATTATTATTTCTGCTGTTTGTGATCTCGGGAACAGCCCGAGCTGAAATCCGTGTGGCGTTTCCCGCTGAAAATCAGAGGTTGCCGCCGGTTGATAAGACGTATGTGATCGGTGCGCTCGACCGTAACGGCGCTGAGACCGTCTACATCAACGGGGCGACGACCGATGTCTATCGCACGGGCGCCTTTCTGCGGATGGTGCCTGTGAAGCCGGGAACCAATACGCTGATCGTCGCGGCGGGACTTGACCGCCTCGTGCGTCATGTCGTTGTCGAGTCGCCTCGTTCAACCTCGACCAAGGCCCCCGTGGTCATCGATTCGGATGAGAGTTCGCGTCTTCTGCCGCCGAAAGCGTGGAAGACCATCGGTTCGCTTTTCACGAATCGCGTGCGTACGGAAATCGGCGATGGTGCAACCTCGCATTATCTGCCTAAGGATTTCGTCTTGTGCGGATCGGAAGTGAAGGGGACCGAATGGGTCTGCGTCTGGCTTGAAAACGTCCGCGGTTTCATGCCGAAGACGGTCCTTCAGATGTGTCCGAAGGAAAAGGTGCCGTCAAAGGCATTGCTCGTGCCCGATGTCGCCGCAGGTTTTTCGGAGCGTCCCCCCTATGGTCGCCCGCCTTCCTCCGTGCGAATCTGTCTTGATCCGGGGCATGGCGGTTCCGATTCGGGCGCGCTCTCGCCGCACGGGTGGCGAGAGAAGGAGGTCAACCTTCTGCAGGCGCTGGCCATTCGTACCGAACTTGAAAAAGCCGGTTTTAGCGTGGTCATGACGCGCGAAGACGACTCGTTCCCTTCGCTCTATTCGCGACCGCAGATGGCGTATGACCAGCGAGTCGATGCCTTTATCTCCGTTCACCATAATGCGACGGCCGCCAATCGGGATCCGCGTCAGGTCCGCCACACGACGATTTACGCATCGACCTCGAATGGACTGGCCCTGGCCAGCTGCATTCAAAAGCATGTCGCGCCCGTGATGGTACCTGTCACGGACGCCGGTGCGCAGATGCGTTCATTCGCCGTGTGCCGGAATCCCTGCGTGCCGAGCTGCCTGATGGAGGTCGATTTCATCAATCTCCCCGAAGGTGAGGAAGCCAGCTGGGATCCAGACCGTCAGAAAAAGGTAGCCGAAGCCGTCGTCCTCGGCCTCCTCGACTGGATGACCCCACCCAAGAACCCTTGATTTAGGCCTGAGGCTTCAGTATGATTCAAGAACCTATATCCATCTTCTGGAAGATGTTGGCTTTATACTAAAGACCGCTTTGCAGAGATGCTAAAAGAGAACACTGCGGACATTGGGGAGCGATCAATCACTTAGAGATCGCTCGTGGACGCGATATTCATTTCGCAACGACGGAGCGAAATCAGACGACAGACATCGCCTTGAATCACATAGTAGGCGATGAATGTTCCGTAAACGATTTCACGGATACCGTTGTTGGCCAAGTCTGGCACACGCGAAAGGCGTCCGGCTTCCGGGAATGTGTCGAGAACGGATATCTTCTCGATCAGTCCGTTGAACCAGCGTGCGGCATCTTCGGGATATTTCACCGCCGTGATGATGCCGATCTGCTCGTGGACGAGTTCTTGAAACCGCGGAGAAAGATCGATGTTCATAGTCCGAACTTTTGGCGTGTCTCTTTGACGAACTGCTTGAAGGGAATCCCTTCGCCACGGTTGAACTGCTCCATGCTGATTCTAAAGTCTTCAAGGACCTCACGGGTCAGGCGGGCTTCTTCCCATGCCGCAAAGGTCTGTTCCCAGTCGCTGAGATTGACGATGACCGTGGTGGCACGGCCGTTCTGCGTCACGACGATGGGACGGTGCGTTGTATGCGTCTTTTCGAAGTATTCGGCCAGTTTGCCGCGACATTCGGTAAACGAGACGACATCCTCCGAAAGAATGGGGCGTTTGGGTTGTGTTGTCGTTGTGCGCATAATCCTCTTTCCTTTTGACGCGAATAGTGTACATAATTATGGCGTACTTGTCAATTACAAAGGTTTGTCATGAAACTGAAATTCAAGAATTAGGCGTTTTTACTTTGTCGCAGAGACGAAGGGATCAATGTCTGAGATGCAATTACGCGAAATCGAGAAAACGAAAATTGCGTGTGCGAAGAAGTTCTTTGTCGCGTTGGGCGAGAAAGGAACCGAATATCACGTGACATACAAGAAAGTGTCGAGCTATTCCGATCTTTTCAGCGCGGTCAATTCGAGTGGTACATAATACACCCGCCGAATGTTCTGAGGCGAATTTGTTTCACATAGGAAAGAGAATTATGTATAATGTTACGCAGATGAGAGCAGTGTTAGTAGTTTCAGCATTCATGATCGCGACGTTCGCTTGGGCGGCGCAATCGGTCCCACTGTCTCTACCCCCTGTTGATTGCGCCGACACTGAGGTGACGACAAATGTCGTGGTTTCGGGTTGGCAACGTGGCGCGGAGAAGTTCACGTTTTCGCTGTCGTGCATTGCCTCGCCGTCGAACAATGTCGAGGCGGCTTTCGGTGAAGATGTGAATACGAACGGCGTGCTTGAGCCCGAGGAGACGGATTTGATCGTGGGATGGAACCGAGGTTCATGGTTTATCCAGAACGGAACCGACGGAGAACGATTCATGGTGGTGTCGTCTTCGGTAGAGGACGTGAAGACGCTTGCGTGGTCCTATCGACTCACCGCCGCACCGACACCTCCACGGCTTGAGGTGACAGCGGATGGGGTGACCGCTTTTCCCGCGCTGGGGGAGGAATCGCCCGGGTGGTTGTACCGACGGGAGTGGAACCTGATGCGGCTTACGGGACGCGGCCTGTACAATTCGGGCGAAACTTTCACAGTCGGGACACCGTTGGATCCGACCGCAATCCTTTTCCGGTGAGGTGGACTATGAATGCGGTTTCAATCATCGGCGTTGCTTCGGCTTTCGGCTTGGTCTTTCTGTGGCTGCTGGCGCTCTGCGCCGAGAAGGGCGTTCATCCGCTTGGGCGTGTACGGCAAGGATTCCGCCGTTTGCCGATGTGGGAGAGAACCCTCATTCTGATTTTTTTGTCCGTATGGATTGCTTTCGCGGGAACCAAGGACGGCACCAACGGCGTCGATCAGGTAGAAGGTGAAACCAACGCGGTGACGCAGGTCGAAGGCGGCACAAATGTTCTTGGGGGTGCAGTACAGGGTAGGGCACGCTCTCCGAGCGCGCCGCAAGGGGCGGCAAACGGGGAATCCAATGGTCAAGCATTGCGGCGCGTTCGGAGAACGCGCCCTACCGAGATGACTCCCATTACCGACGACGACATCGCACACTTGTGGCGAATCAGTACGACGTTCAATGTGAACGCGTTCGCTGCGCCGACAGTAAATGCCGTGACCAATGCCGCCTGGAGTGACTACGGCGGCTTGTCGGATTCGCTTCGGATCAGACCTGCGGGGTGGCGGTTCCCGTTTGGGGCCAAGACGACGACGGGACTCACCGCATTCGAGAGCGGCGAATTCCGTCCCAATGCGAAGACGCATTTCTTCCCGTCCCCGTTCGACGCAAAGCTGTCGCTCCTGCCGAGATTGAACTGGGGGATGTTGCCCAATGGTGGCGAGAGCGTGTTCTGGCACGAGCAGACGCCGAGCAATTCGCTGATCTTGACTTGGCACAACGCGCTCTATGGCCGCGACGTGAACTCGCCCACGAACTTCCAGGCGGAACTCTTCGCCGACGGACGCTTCGACTATCGCTATCCCGACCGCACGGTCCAGTATGCGCCCGTGTTCCCGTTCGACTGGGACGGCGACGGGCTCGAGAACTCGGTCGACCCCGAGCCGCTCGTCGCGGGCCCCGATGCCCACGGAACGAACGCCGAATGGTACAACCGCGTGTGCGGGAACGTCTTTTCGGCAGTCGAGGGAGCAGACGGAATGGGACTTTCCCCGCGTGCGAACGGCGTCAACACCAACGCCTACTACTTCGTGGATGTCATCGCGGAGAGTCTTGCGCCGGTCTACTTTGTGGCGGATGGTACAACCGATCTCGGCAATCCAGTGGTTGTCGCCCGCGCGGGCGAGACGAACCATGTGCCGCTTCTGATTGGCGCGACCTACAGTGTATCCTCGTCCGTGCCGCTTCAGGTCTGTGCGCCCGTGCAGGCCCTTGTGCAGATGCGCGCTGCCCATGAAAGGATGGGGTTGATCCGCTGGCCCGTTCCCATTTCGTTTGTGATGGAGGACGGCTGGACGCGTCCGTCCGTCCCAGAGGAGCTTCAGCGACGTCTCGCGGGCACCTTTTCCTGGTCGGATGGATGCTGCATGATGGTTTCGGGGGATGCCATGTCCTTCCATTGCCACGGATGCAGATGCCGGGGCTGCGAGGCCATCGCAAATTATTCCTATTCGGGGTATCGTCTGGTCTGCTCCGGACCGTCCTGTGGCTGCACGGGGGATTCGGGAGAAGGTGTTGAGAGCCCGTATGTCGACACGCCGTCTGGTGCCCGCCTTTCGGTTCGTTTCAGCAGGCAGGCGCTTCTGTTCGAGAACGCCTACGAGGACATGCCCGGTGTGACGGTGGCGCGTCGGTCCTCCCCGGTGACGTTGACGGTGGTGGCGTCAGGAGGTGCGAAGGGTGGGTCGCTTTCGTTTTCTACTAGAAATTTCGAACGGCTTTTCCCTGCTGCCGGCGATGTGCTGCCGACAGGTCCCGTTCCGTTGGCGGCGGGTTCGGATGTCTCCTATTCGTGTACCTACGAGGCGCTCGCGCCGAGCGACGCGGAGGACGACATCTCCCTTACGGTTCGGTTTGAGGAGACGGGGATTCCGCCCCTGCGGCTCGATTGCACGGTGCGGCTGACGGCGATCGGACTCACACTGACGGCCGACAAGCTTGCGCCGGAGAATGCCTGCCCCCATCGGCATGGATATGGCGTGCGTGAACTCGTTAAGGCCGAACAGCGCCCTGTGTCGCCGCTCGTCGAATGGCGTGCGCCGGACTGGATCGTCACCAACGGTCTGCCGGCTTCACTTGTCTGTCCGCTTGTCGCGACGAACCGTGGAGGAATCGTGAAGGCGTGCCTGGGCGACGCCGAATATACATTTGACGTATCTGTCTACAATCCCACTGGTGTGTTCAGTCGAGTGGGTGAGGCAGAATGGTTCTACCGTCCTCGTATCCCTGGATGGGAATTTCCGTTGGGAATGCCAGGCACCGGAATGAAGGTACCGGTGTATGTCGGCCCAATGGATGTGTCGTTTGAAGGAATTGCTCTCTCGGAACGGCCTTGCGAGACAGGTTTGCATACTGGCTTCTATGACCATCCCAGTGAGATGAGAAATTGGAGCCACACCCATGCGAGAGGAGCTGGCGAATACTATCGTGTGAAGGAGGGTAATCTGTGGTTCGCTGACGAACCCAGTTGTGGCGTTAATCCCGGAGTGCGTCCGTTGTCTTTCGGGCGACTCGTTTGGGATGATCCTATTGGGTGGAACGAAATTGGTACATCGTGGTATGTCGATTGTGTTGCAGAAGTGCCTGGCGAGGTGAGACAGATTATGGTTTTGACTACCGATGGGACGATGTTCTTGTCAAAATTTGGTCAGTGGACTCTGAGGACAACGAATGATTGCCGAGTCGTCAACGGGGTCATTGTCAAGGAGGGAAGATGATGCATATATTGGATTATTTTAAGGCAGTATTCGTTTTGTTCTCAGTCATGGTTGTTTGTGTCGGTTGTGACGATGGCGGAAAGCCTGTTGATTCTTCTGCCCGAACAACAGAAGGTTGTGTCCTCTCAAAACAGGAGGCCGACCTCAAGGTGTCATTGACAGGAATTTTGGAACGAAAACTCAACGCGAAGGATCAAAAGAACGAAAGCGCTTCTACTAGAGATTTTTTAAGGGATGCAATTCGTTTGTTGGAGTCCGTTCCAACGAATCTCAATCGACTGGCTGTTCTTTCACAGTTGAGGCAGGACGTCCTTACGATGGAAATTCCTCGAAAGATCGGTGAAAAACCTCGCGGATCGACATGGCGGGTTGCGTTAAGTCGTTTTATTGACGCGGCCTATTCAGTATCAGATTTGTCTTCAGCGTTGAAACACGGTATTCCTGATTTCGACCATTTGGTTTTTGATATGGAAATCGACCGGCGTATCTTGCAGGAGACCGAAGGGGTGCCGAAACAAGATGATGGGAGATCGGAAAGTTCTTTTTCACTAGTTTCCGGTTGGCAATGGCATTCATTTTACTCGCCGGATTCTGATTTTTGTCGTTACTGGAGGGGGGCCACTGCCACGGAAAGACGTTCCGCCCTTGAATGGTTTCGGAAAAATAAGGGGCAGATCCCAGATTGGGTTAAACTTGGACAATAGACATCGAGAACACCCATGACTGCCGCCGTGTCAACGGAATTATTGTTAAGGGAGGTGAAGAATGAAATTGGGAAAAACTTGTTTGCCGATTTTCCTATTTGTGCTGGTTCTTGGGAGTTCTGGGTGCCGTCGTGACGAGGAACGTCCACCGGAAAGTGACATCCCTGAAGTGGCTTTGCCTCCACTGACGGAGACCGAACGTAACATCAAGAAAGTCATTGATGACGCTTTCGTTAAAAGGCATAGACGATGGCCTTATGAATCGATTTTGGATATTAAGAAAGATCTGGGGCCCATTCTCCAATCGTGTTCGGACGACATTGACCGAAAGAAGATTTTCCGTCAATTTCAACAGGACATCCTTGCTTTGTCGATTCGACGCTGCACCAACGAAGTTCAACAAGGCGCGACTTGGAGAAGATCTCTTGAAGAGTTCTTGGATTATGCCTATGGTTCTATAATATTGCATAGATTGTTATTTAAGGAAATTGATTTCGAAGATCTCGTTTTTGACTTGAAAATTGTCCGACGACTTGAAAAAGAATTGGCTCCGCCGTTCATCTCGACTGACGGACGGGGAGGTGGGTGGCCCATAAACGACCCGCTGGAGACTTGGACCCGAAGGGCATTCAATGACGAAGGATCAGACCTTTATGTCTACTGGTTGCGTGCGTCCCCCGAGGAACGCAAGCGTGTCATGAAATGGTTTGTCAACCACGGGGGAAGAGTTCCGGATTGGGCTCATTGAATGGAAAGACGAGATGATGATCTTTGAGGATTGACATGGTGGGTTGCGTTAAATTGTTTTTTCGACGCGGCCTATCCTGCGGTTCTTCTTGTCGATGTATATTGTAATCTCGAAGTCGATATGTTATAATTCTTCTATCAAATTGAGGATATCGATATGGTTCGTGAGAAAAAATGGTTTGGATCGCGTCTGGCGGGGGCGTGCCTTTGGGTGGTTTTCTCGTTGGCTGTACAGGCCGACGGGTCGGTGGCTCGTAGTCTGCGGGGGCGTCTTGCAACGGACGAGGTCGGTTCGTTCGATGAAGTTCTGTTCGTGACGCGGACGATGCGAGTCGAGCCGCATTGGTATGCCAACATCAGCTACTATGACCGTTCGGAGAAGGCCCCGGCCTATGCGTCGAACGGACGACTCCTCGCGTACAATTTCAAGACCGGAAAGACGCGCATCGTGTTTCAGGATATCGCGGGTTCCATTCGCGACCCGAGTGTCCACTATGACGGAAAGACGATTCTCTTCTCGTACCGTCCCGGTGGCGAGGAACACTATCATCTCTACACGATCCAAAGCGATGGCACGGGACTCCGGCAATTGACGACGGGCGGGTACGACGACTTCGAACCGTCGTGGCTGCCCGACGGCGATCTCGTGTTCGTTTCGACGCGTTGCCGACGCTGGGTCAATTGCTGGATGACGCAAGTCGCAACGGTCTACCGCGCAAAATCCGACGGGTCGGGCATTCGCATGCTCTCGGCGAACACGGAACAGGACAACACGCCGTGGGTGATGCCCGATGGACGGATCCTCTATATGCGCTGGGAATATGTGGATCGTCGCCAGGTCACGTTCCACCATCTCTGGACGATGAATCCCGATGGGACGCAGCACCAGATCTATCAGGGCAACACCTATCCGAACAGCGTCTATCTCGATGCCAAGCCGATTCCCGGTTCGGAGGATGTTGTGTTGATCGATTCGCCAGGACACGGTCGACGCGAACATGGCGGTTCTGTCGCCGTGGTGTCGACGAAGGGTGGTCCGGACAATCGCGCCAACGTCAAGCCGATTGTCAAAGGGAACTTCTACGATCCGTGGGCGTTCTCCCGCGACCTCTTCATGTTCTCAGATGGCAAGTCGGTGCTGCTCGCGAATGGAGCTGGACAGGTCGAGCTCCTCTGCCGTCTGCCGGCGGAGTTCGGCGGCATGTGTTCGGATGTCGCCTTGTTCGAGCCGCGTCCCTTGCAGGCCCGGCCGCGCGAGCGCATTCTGGCGGACCGTACCGACCTCACCAAGAAGACGGGTGAATTCTATCTCGAGAACGTACTGGAAAGTCGCAAGATGCCGGGTGTGAAACCCGGTACGATCAAGCGTCTGATGATCTTTGAACTTCTACCGAAGCCGATCAACTTTTCGGGCGGGATGGAACCGCTCACCCTCGGCGGGTCTTTCTCCTTGCCGCGACTTCTCGGTTGGGTGCCTGTCGAGTCGGATGGCAGCGCCTACTTCACGGCACCGGCGCTCAAGGCGCTTTTCTTCGTGGCGGTCGATGCCGAAGGGCGGGCTGTCAAGCGGATGCAGAGCTTTACCCAGGTGATGCCGGGCGAGAAGCAGGGATGTGTCGGCTGCCATGAACGCAAGACCGCCAATACCGTCCGTCGAATCAAGCCGCTCTCGAAGGCTCTTGTTCGCGGACCGAGCACAATCGATCCCACAGGCCGTCTCTTCGATGTCGCCGATTTCCCGCGTGACATCCAGCCGATTCTCGATCGCGCGTGCGTCAAGTGCCACAATCCCGACGTCTATGCGGCCCGGCTCAATCTCTGTGGCGATCATGGGACGATGTATTCCTTTGGCTATCTGGGATTGATCATGCGCAATCAGGTCTATGACGGACGCAATCTCGCCGAAAGCGATTGGCCGCCGTATGCGCGCGGCAGTGGTGGAAGTCCGCTGATGAAGAAGATCGACGGTTCCCATCACGGCGTGAAGGTGTCGGAACGCGACCGGACGATGATCATGCAGTGGCTTGACGCCTCGGCGCCCTATGCGGGTACGTATGGTGCGCTGGGGTGCGGTTTCATTGTCGCGAGCAAGTCGGGAATCGGTTACAAGGGGTCCTGGTGGTACGCGGCGAACAAGGGGGCTGCCGAAGCTGTCAAGAACCGTTGTACGGCCTGCCATGTGACGCCGAACACGATTTCAGACGGACGTCGAATAACATTCAATGATCCGAAGGATCCACGTTCAAAACGGACAGCACAGACGTCGCTTCATACGCTCTACAACTTGACGCGCCCGGAAAAGTCGCTCTATCTCCTTGCGCCTCTCGCAAAGGCGGCCGGCGGACTGGGGCTCTGTACGAACGGTGTCGGCAAGGCCGTGTTTGAATCGACGAAGGACTCCGACTACCAGAAACTCCTTGCGATGGTCAAGGAGGCAAAGGCCCAGCACGAGGCCGAACCTCGTTTTGACCAGAAGAATTTCTGTCCGAATCCCGAATACATTCGCGAGATGAAGCGCTACGGCATTGTGCCGAAAGACTGCGATCCGAAGAAGACGAAGTTGAACCCCTACGAACTGGATCGTCTGTATTGGGCGCTCGATTGGACCGAATTGAAGTGACGGCAAATGAGGCGTTAAACGGTCATTCACGTTTCGATTAAATGAAGACATTTCTGCAGAAGATTTCGATCTGTTTTTTCACGGTGCTTCTTCTCGCTCCGTGTCGGCTCGGCGCACAAGTCTTCATCAATGAAATCCAGAGCTCGAACGACAAGACGCTGTCTGATGCCCAGGGAACTTCGAGCGACTGGATTGAACTCTACAATGCGGGAACGTCTGCTGTCGATCTTTCCGGGTGGGGACTCTCGGACAAGGCGAGCAAGCCGTTCAAGTGGACATTTCCTGAAGGCGCCCTTGTACCCGCGCAGGGACATCTGCTCGTTTTTGCGAACGGAAAAGAACCGCTGAAAGTCTCCGCGCGAGAACCCAATACAATTGAAGGACTTCGCCTGTGGCTGCGCGGTGACGACGCCTTGTCGGCGTATGGAAATGGGGGGAAGGTCACGAAGTGGGCGGATGCGAGCGGGTTCGGGAATCATGCGACAAATGCGACCTATCGTCCGACTGTCGTGAGCGGGGCCGTGAATGGACATGCGGCCGTGAAATTCGTCCATTCCAGCCAGCAGATGCTATTTCTGCCCACCACGACATTCCAGGGCATGAGTTCGCTGTCGAATTCAACCGTGTTCATCGTCAATAAATGGAGCGGCACCTCGACGTCGGTGGGCCTCTTCGGCCAATGGAAGAGTAGCGATTCCACGCCGAACTGCCACTTCGAAGTGAAAAGCGGAGGCGTGTTGAGGTTGCGCATTGCAGATGTCGATCTCGAGTCGATAAGTGGTATTCTCACGCAAGGACAATGGTCGACGGTGGCGGGTGTTTCGGACATGTCCCGCGAGTCGCGGTTCGTGTCGATTTTCAAGGACGGCCGTCAGATCCTCTCACGGGAGGGGTCTGTCGGAACGACCTCGTTCTCGCGCGCGGATCGTCTCTACATCGGCAATTCCTGCGATATTCCGACAGGCAGTTCCCAACGCGGATATGACGGCGAGATCGCCGAAGTCCTTTTGTTCAATCGCGCGTTGACGGTGGATGAGCGAATGGGGATTGAACTCTACTTGGCGAATAAATACGGGACGGCCGGTGCGGTCTCTCAACAGCAGGCCAATTTCAGTTTGAGCGGATCCGGCGAAACGCTTGTTCTGACCCAACCGCAGGGAGTTGTCGAGGATTCCGTGACGTTTACGCGTGTGCCCTGCGATACATCCTGGGGGCGTACGCGCGATGGCGCGGACACGTTCGGCTGGTTCGCCACACCGACGCCGAATGCGGCGAATGCCGGTACGGTTTCAGATGCGCCGCTTGCGCCCGTTGAGTTCAACCCTCCGCGCGGCGTCTATACGTCATCGTTGATGGTGCGGCTTTCACATCCCGATCCGCAGGCGACCATCTACTACACGCTGGACCATTCGGAACCGTCCGCGACAAACGGACTTCGTTACGCAGGCAATCCGATTCTTGTGACTAAAAGCACCTTCATTCGTGCGACGGCCGTGAAGACCGGGATGTTGCCTTCACGAAATGTGATGACGCATTCCTATCTGTTCCTCGACGATGCGACGAAGAATCCGGGGATTCCCAACGGATTCCCCTCGACCTGGTCGGCCAATGGCACGTCGAAGGCCTCGTATGGCGTGAGTACAAGTATCGTCAATTCCGATGCGCAAAAGGCCAATCTCGTGCGCGCGATTGGTTCGGCGCCGATTGTGTCCGTCGTGTTGCCGGATGCCGATCTCTTCGGATCAACGGCGGGCGTCTATACGCATCCGACGGCGGAAGGCCTCGAAGCGGCCGCTTCCTGCGAATGGTTCACGACGAATGGAACGGGACGACTTCAGATCGACTGCGGCTTCCGTGCGCAGGGGGCCGCAAGCCGGAATTTCGGCGGGCAGCCGAAGAATTCCTTCCGCCTCTGTTTCCGTGGACGTTATGGCAATGGATCGCTCGCGACGTCCATTCTGGACGCGGCCGACTGTCCCACAGCCGATTTCAGCACGCTCATTCTGCGGGCTGAATACAACAATTCCTGGACGCATGCCGATGCCACGCAGCGTACGCGCGGGTCGTTCGTGCGCGATCAGTTCGTGCGCGACATCTTCCGCGAGATGGGACAGCCAGGTGCGTATGGAACCGAAGTGCATCTCTTTTTGAATGGCTATTACTGGGGACTCTACAATCTCTGCGAACGCCCGGATGCCGAATATGCCGTGACCTACTACGGCGGCACGAAAGACGAATGGGACGTCATCAAAAGCAAGGCTGAAGTCCGTGACGGCGAAAAGCTTGCCTGGAATATCATGTACACGGCCTCGTCCGGTACGCTCTCGACGGCTGCGGGCTATGGTCAGCTGACCAATTTGCTGGACGTCGTCAATTTTGCAGATTACATGCTGCTCAACCACTGGGCGGGCAATCAGGATTGGCCTGGAAACAACTGGGTCGCGATGCGACGGCGAATGAATGGCGAAAAGTTCCGCTTTTGCGTCTGGGATGCGGAGCGTACGCTTGAAAATGTCAGCGACAATCGTCTGGGGGCGTACGACGAGCATCCCGGTGCGCTGCACAAGCGTCTGCTCGCCAGCAGTGCGTACAAGCAACTCTATGCGCGGCGGGCGCGCCGCCATTTGCACGTCCGTCACGGCGTTCTTGCGCCGACGAACACCTGTGCGCGCTGGGAGCGCCTTTGCGTCGCGGTGGCGCCGAGCGTCTTTGGCGAAGCGGCCCGGTGGGGGAACTATCGACGGGAGGCTGGGGATACAACGACGACCTATGGCGTCAGCACGTGGGAAGCCGAGCGAATCCGCGTCCGCCAGACTTATCTGCCGCAGCGGTCGAATGAATTCATTGCGAAGCTCCGGAATGCCGGACTTTGGACGGATCCCGATCCGAACGAAGTGGCGGTCTTCACTCCAAGCGGCAAGGACAATTGGGATAACGACGACAACTGGTCCACGAGCGTCTATCCGGACCTGCCGGGTGCGCGGGCTCGAATCAATGCGCCCGACCCGACCAATGGTGTCGACACGGCGAAGGGATGGCGTAATGTGCGGTTGAAGAACCACGATGTCATCGTCGGCGAGTTGGCGTTTGTCAATGGCGAGTCGATCAACCGCGTGTGCAACAAAGACGATGTCGTCTCGGGTTGCAACTACGGACTCGTCTTCGACAGCGGTTCACCGTCGAAAGCGGCGGTTCTGTCGGTTCAGGACACGTCGGGATGCGGGTATGCGATCTTCGAGAATGACTATCCGACGCGTCTCGCGAGCGATCTCAGGGTCGTGGTGACGAACCCGGAAGGATCACCTGAATATGGCGCCTTGCGTCTGCAGAAGACCTGGGAAGGACCGGGCGCATTCATCAAGGAGGGTCCGGGACGCTGTTCACTGACAGGTGCCGGCAAAAATTGGACGGGAGGGACGCGCGTCCGCGAAGGGCTTCTCTCGGCCACGGGGAAATCTTTTCCGTCCGGTACGGTTACGTTGGAGACCGGCGCGCGATTCCTTGTTTCGGGTGCCACAATGCGTGATTTGCCAGACTATCGTTCGCGTTTTGTCCTCGACGACCCGGCGGGACGAACGGACCGTCTCCGTCTCTGGGTGCGTGCGACGGGCGAGGGACTCCTGTTCTCGGCCCTGGCCGCCGAACCGGGCACGCTTCTCATCCTCAAATAATCTCCCTTTACACTTGTTCCGCTGGTTTGTGTTTGATATAATTTCACCCAATCGGCCGTGTGGACGAGCAGCTATTAACATTTAAAAGAGGAGACGGATAAGTTGGCGAACGAGTTCCTGGTTTTTGACCACGTCACCAAGCGGTTTGGCGCGTTGACGGCAGTCAATGATGTGTCGTTTTCCATCAAGAAGGGTGAATTCTTTTCACTCTTGGGTCCGTCGGGCTGTGGCAAGACGACGCTCTTGCGGATGTTGGGCGGGTTTGAACATCCTGACACGGGGCGGATCTATCTTGACGGCAAGGACATCACCGATGCACCGCCGAACATCCGTCGTGTGCATACGGTCTTCCAGAACTATGCGCTCTTCCCGACGATGACGATCTGGGACAATATCGCCTTTTCGCTGCGCTTGGCCAAGAAGCCGAAGGCGGAAGTCGAGGA
This sequence comes from Kiritimatiellia bacterium, assembly GCA_024405255.1. The sequence goes on along the minus strand of JAKSOY010000001.1, from coordinate 13,973 downwards.
ATCGGTGGATGCGATTCTCGAGATGATCCGGATGAGCGACCACGCGTGGAAGTATCCAAGTCAGCTTTCGGGCGGACAGAAACAGCGTGTGGCCATTGCGCGCGCGCTGGTGGATCGTCCGCAGGTTCTGCTGCTTGACGAACCTCTGGCGGCCCTCGACCTCAAGCTTCGCCAGCACATGCTGCTCGAACTCGATACGATGCACGACCAGGTGGGCATCACGTTCATGTACGTGACGCACGACCAGGGCGAGGCGATGTCCCTCTCGGACCGTATCGCCGTGATGAACCGGGGCAAAGTCGAACAGCTCGACACACCAGCGAAGATCTACGAAGCGCCCGTGTCGAGCTTTGTCGCGGCGTTCATCGGCGACACGAACTTCTTTGCCGGTGAAATCGTTTCGACGGAAGGGGACTACTGCACGATCCAGTGTCCGGGATTCGCCTCGATCAAGGCGTTCAACGACAAGAACCTCGCCGTTGGACAGAAGGTGCATCTCTCGGTGCGTCCTGAAAAGATCCGCGTGACGCTCAATCCGCCTCCGCCGGAGAAGGGTGCGGGAATCAATGTGTTCCAGACGCAGGTGACGGACGTCATCTACCAAGGCGTCTACACGAAGTACTGGCTGAAGGCCGGCGCTCGAAGCGTCAGCGTCCTTGAGCCGCACTCGCGTTTCCTGCTTGACCAGGCGACGATTACTTGGAACGACCGGGTCTACATGTGGTGGCATCCCGATGACGGCTACATGATCGAGAATTTCAGCGAGCTTGATGAATCGCTCATCCAGACACCGCCGCAAATGACGAAGGAGCGTACGTGATGTTCGGCCGTCGGTGGGCTGAGTGGGGTGTGACATTCCCCTCGTTCGGTTGGTTGATGCTGTTTTTCGTCGTGCCGACCCTCATTGTGCTGGGCATTGCGTTTCACGGTGCCAGTGCGGACGGCGGCTACACGTCGGGCTTCACGATGGAAACGTGGAAGGCTGTCGTCCGTACGCCCTACAAGGAGATTGTCTGGCGTACGATCTGGATTTCCGCCGTGACGACTTTCCTCTGCACCGTTCTTTCGTTGCCGTGCGCCTATTCGATTGCGCGCATGCCGACGAAGTGGCGTGCGGCCGTGGCGGGGCTCATCATGCTGCCGTTCTGGACGAGTTTCATCGTGCGTGTTTTTGCCTGGCGTACGCTCTTGCATCCGGAAGGGTTCATCCAGCATATCCTGATGGCGCTGGGGCTTGCCAATGCCGACACGATGCTGAACTACAATTCGGGTGCGATCCTGGTTGTGTCGGTCTATTCGTTTCTGCCGTTCGCCATCATGCCGATCTATACGGCGGCGGAGAAGTTCGACTTCTCGCTTCTGGAAGCGGCCCGCGATCTAGGCGCCCGGAGTTTCTTCGCATTCCGCAAGATTTTCCTGCCGGGGGTGCGTCGGGGTGTGATCAGCGCCATTCTGATGGTGTTCATTCCGGCGATCGGTTCATACGTGATTCCGGATCTTGTGGGTGGCAAGAACTCCGAACTCATCGGCAACAAGATCTATCAGCGCACCTTCCCCGACCGCAACTTGCCGCACGCTTCGGCTCTTGCCGCCGTGATGGGTTGCAGTGTTCTCATCCCGCTCGCCTGTGTCGCCTGGTGGCTGAAGCGCCAAGACGCCCGCGAAGCGAAGCGTCTCGCGGAGGCGACCGCCCGAAAGCTCTCCGGCGGCGCGGCCTGATCGATTCCAATGCGTTCGATTCACGTGCGCGATCATTCTCAATGAGAAAAAAGCAATGACGGAATTCAGGTCGATTTCACCGATGCACGGAAGGTGAAAATTTGATATAATTAACAAACAACGTTTATGCCGGCGTGGTGGAATGGCAGACACAGCGGACTTAAAATCCGCAGATCAGTGATGATCGTACGGGTTCGACTCCCGTCACCGGCACCAGTTGGATTGTTTGTAGAGTTGATGTAAATGACAGCAGGAGTTGGAAATGGGGTTCGGAAATGATGTTGTTGTGATCGGCGCGGGCGTGGTGGGATGCTTTATCGCGCGGGCGCTGAGTCGCTACAATCTGAATGTGCGCGTACTGGAAGCCGGTAGCGATGTCGCAGAAGGTGCATCCAAGGCGAACAGTGCGATCGTGCACGCGGGATTTGATGCGAAACCCGGGACGAACAAGGCGAAGTTCAATGTCTGGGGCAACCGTCTCTTCGAAGACGTCTGCCATGAGCTGAAGGTTCCCTTCGTCCGCAATGGTTCGCTTGTTTTGGCGTTCAATGAAGAAGAGCGTGCCGCATTGGGGGACCTCGTTGCGCGGGCGGCCCAGAATGACGTACCGGTTGAAGTCATCGGACAGGACGAACTTCGCCGCCGCGAGCCGAATGTTTCCCCGGAAGCAGTCGCGGCCCTGTGGGCGCCGACCGGCGGCATCTGCTGTCCGTACGAACTCACATTCCGTGCTGCCGAGAATGCGGCGGCCAATGGCGTCGAGTTTACCTTTGACGCGAAAGTCGTCGGTCTGGAGAAGACGTCCGACGGATGGCGGATCACGTGTGCCGATGGACAGACCTTTACGACGAAAGTCGTGGTGAATGCGGCGGGGATCCATTCGGACGAATTGAACAACCTTGTCAGCGCGACGAAGTACAACATCGAAGCGCGCCGGGGCGAGTACCTGATGCTCGACAAGGATGAGGACGGCACCTTCTCCGCGACAATGTTCCAGGTGCCGTCCAAAATGGGCAAGGGCATCCTGGTTTCGCCGACGGTCGACGGTACCGTGATCGTCGGTCCGACGGCGGAAGACATTCCGGACAAAGAAGACAAGGCGACCACCTACGACGGCCTCGAGAAGGTGAAAGCCGGCGCGCGTCGGACCTATCCCGACTTGCCGCTCAACAAGGTCATTACCGAGTTCTCGGGCCTGCGCGCGCACGAGACCACGGTGGGCGATTTCATTCTCGGCGAAGCGCCGGATGCGCCGTGTTTCTTCAATGCAGTGGGCGTTGAATCGCCGGGATTGACTTCGGCGCCCGCGATCGGACTTTGGATGGCCGAACAGGTCGTTGCGCGGCTGGGCGTGTCGAAGAAGAATCCCTCGCTCGTCTCGCAGGATGTCAGCGCGTGGCCGAAGACGCGTGAGATGAAGCCGGATGAATTGGCGGAACTCGTCGCACGCGATCCGTCGTTCGGACGCGTCATCTGCCGCTGCGAATCGGTGACAGAAGGTGAAATCCGCGCAGCCATTCGTGCACGCGTCGGTGCGCGTACGCTGGATGGCATCAAGCGCCGCACGCGCAGCGGCATGGGCCGCTGCCAGGGCGGATTCTGCACGCCGCGCCTGATCGAGATCCTCGGACAGGAACTCGGCTTGCCGCCGGATGCGTTTTTGGCGAGCCGCAAGACGGCGCCGAAGCAGCTGCGCGAGCAGCCCGTGCTGGTCACGAGCGCCGAACCGGAACTCCTCGATGTCGTGATCGTCGGCGCAGGACCTGCCGGACTCGCCGCGGCGATTGCCGCGCGAGAGGCCCGGGCGGCGAATGTGCTTGTGATCGAACGCGACGACGCGCCGGGGGGCATTCTGCAGCAGTGCATCCATAATGGCTTCGGTCTGCATCGATTCAATGAAGAGCTGACAGGACCCGAATACGCGCAGCGGTTCATCGACAAGGCCCGTGCGCTTGAGATCCCGCTTGTGTGCGGGACGATGGTGCTCGACATTCAGAAGATGGCCGACAGTGAAAAAGCGCCCCTGGCCGTGACGGCGATGAGTCCGCGCGGCGGCCTGCGCATCTACAAGACGAAAGCTGTCGTCCTGGCGATGGGCTGTCGCGAGCGTCCCCGTGGCGCGTTGATGACGCCGGGTACGCGTCCCGCCGGCGTGTATACGGCCGGCACGGTGCAGCGCCTTGTGAACCTGGATGGCATTATGCCGGGCAAGCGCGTGGTCATTCTCGGTTCGGGCGACATCGGCCTTATTATGGCGCGCCGCCTGACCTTCTCGGGTGCGAAGGTGCTGGCCTGCGTTGAAATCATGAAGAAGAGTTCGGGGTTGATGCGCAATGTGGTGCAATGCCTGAACGACTACGACATTCCGCTTTTGCTGTCGCATACCGTGACGGACGTCGAAGGCCGCGAACATGTCACAGGCGTGAAGGTGAGTCAGGTCGACGACCAGCTCAAGCCGATCCCCGGTACGGAGATTCATTTCGACTGCGACACGTTGCTGCTTTCGTGCGGACTCATCCCGGAAAACGAGCTCACGAAGAAGGCGGGGGCGGAGATCGATCCGAAGACGCGCGGTCCCAAGGTCACGCCCGAGATGGCGACGACCTTGCCGGGCGTGTTTGCCGCCGGCAATGTGGTGCGCGTGTACGACCTTGTCGACTGGGTGAGCCGCGATGCCGAAATCGCCGGACGGAGTGCGGCCGCGTGGGCCGGTGGAAAGAACAACGAGTGACGAGTGGGAAGTGCGTGATGAAGATGATTTGCATTAACTGCCCGAGAGGGTGTGAACTCGATGTCGAGAAAGTCGGCGACGAGATCGTGGTGAAGGGAAATGGCTGTGCACGCGGTCTGGCGTACGGACGCGCGGAGTTTGAGAATCCGACGCGGATGGTCACGGGACTTGTCCGTGTGGCGGGCATTCGCAAGCCGCAGCCGGTGAAGACGGCGCGGGCCGTGCCGAAGAACAAGATCAACGACGTTCTTTTCGCCTTGTCTCAGACGACGGTTCAGCTGCCTGTACGGATTGGCGATGTCATCATTCCGAATGTCGCCGAGACGGGTGTCGACATCGTGGCGACTTCGAATCAAGGTTGAGGGTGCGCTTACGCTTCTTCTTTTTGGTGGTGCTTCTGTGCGGGGCCTTCGTCGCCCTGCTGAGCGTGCATGCCTACGGACTTCTGACGCATGGAAAAGATCCGCGTTTCGTGCGTTTCATGCGTCGCTATGACCGGACGCCCGGCGTCCAGGCGCGTCTGCCCGAACATGCCAAGACGATTGACCGTCGTGGAGACCCCCTTGAGGTCGCCGAGACTGGTTCGGCGATGATGCATGTGCTGGACGATCTTGCGTTGGCGGCGGATGGACAGCCCGTTCAGCTGACGCTTGACGCCCGTTTGCAGGCACGGGCCGAGACGTTGATGAAAAACAGGCGGGGAGCGGTGGTCGCGCTAGAACCGATGACGGGGAAGATTCGCGTTCTTGTTTCGGCACCGCGTGTCGCCTATCTGAATCGCGCCCTCAATGGCCTCTATCCCCCAGGGTCGACGTTCAAGGTCTTTATGAGTGCCGCGGCGCTTTCGGCGGGCGTGGATCCGTTGTTTGATTGTCCGGCGGCCGGATGGCGTCCGTCTCCCGCGACGCAGCCGATTCGCGATGTCGAGTTTCGGGACTTCGCGCGGCGTGGCAAGGTCTGGAAGGGATTTGGAAAGCTGCGGATGAGCGATGCGCTGATGCATTCATCCAACACCTACTTCGCACAACTGGGCGCGGCATTGGGCCCGTCGTGCTTCGCCAAGGCCGTTGAGGCGGCGCGTTTGCGCGATCCGGTCGTCGTCCTTGCCTCGTCGGTGGCCTCGCTCGATTCTGTCGGCGGCGGCGTGCCGGAGGGTCTGACCGCGGCACAGCTCGCACCGGTTGCGATTGGTCAAGGCGCCTTGCAGTTGACACCGCTCGGCGTGGCGATGTTCACGGCAGCCGTTGCAGACGACGGATTGATGTTGACCCCGAGCCTTTCCCCGCAGACGAAGCCGGCGCTTCGGGCTCGTCCGTTCACATTTGAAGCTGCCGCACAAGTCAAGAGGATGATGCGGCGTGTTGTCCAGCAGGGGACGGGACGGGCGTGTGAAATCGCCGGACTCGCCGTGTGTGCGAAGACCGGTACGGCGGAGAACAGCCAGGGACGCGACCATGCCTGGTTCACGTGTTTCGCACCGCAGACGGCGCCGAAACTTGTCGTGACGGTCCTTGTCGAAAATGGCGGATTCGGCGCAACGGCGGCTTTGCCGGTGGCGCGAGGGATTTTGCTTGAAGCGCGCGATTTGGGGTATTTCAAATGATCAAGACCGTCCTCCAGACTTTGGCCGTGCTGCTCCTCGCGGGGTTTGGCCAGTTGTTCCAGATGCGTCTATCCGAATCGATGCCGAGCTTGACGCCTCTCATGCTGGGACTCCTCGTCGGGATCGTGCTCGCGTTCCTTGTCGCGAAAGGGCGGATTGATCAATACTTGGTCGGCCGTCCGTCCTGGGTGGTCGGTGGTTTGACCATGCTGGTGCTTGTTGCGCTCCTCGTGGTCGGTCGCCGCTATCGCGGGGGTCTCTACTTGCCGGGACGCATCAATCCATCTGAACTCGTGAAGCTGGGGACAGTCCTGTTTGTGGCTGGACAGATGGCTGTGAACGGTGGGCGTCTTTCGGTGAAGTTGCTCCTCGGGGTGGGCGGCATTTGTCTCCTGGCTGCCGCGGCGGGCGACTTTGGTCTCGTGGCGCAGCTTGTTCTCACCTGTGCGGTGATGCTCTTTGCCGTTTCGTGGTCCTGGGGCGTGGCGGCCTTTGGCGTGATTGGCGCAGGGGCCTTTTTTGCGGCACTCTTTCCCGTCGGACATCTCGCGACGCGTTTCGCCGTGTGGCGAGATCCGCTCGCGGATGCAACGGGGACCGGCTGGCAGACGCTCCAGGGGCTGGTCGCCGTCTTTCGCGGCGGGTTTACCGGGGTTGGATACGGCGCGGGACACGCCGATCAGGTTCCGATTGTCACAAGCGATTTCGTCTATGCGGCCTTGGCGGAAGATTTCGGCCTGGTCGGCTGCGCGGTCATTCTTGTGGTTTGGGCGTTCGTCCTCGTCCGTGCGCTTGAGACGGCCCGTCAGGTGGCCGATGAAGGGCGCCTGGCCTCGTCCCTTGTCGCGACGGGACTCGCCGCAAGTCTGTCCGTGCAGATCGTCCTCAACATTGCAGGCGTGCTCAATGCCCTGCCGATGACAGGCATTCCGCTGCCGCTCATTTCGCATGGCGGCAGCTCGCTCATCGTCACACTCGCGATGTGCGGCATTCTGGTCGGCCTCAGCTCTTCGGCCGTTTCGCCGAAGCCTTCTTCTGGCGCTCGTACGCGTGGAGGCCGCGGTTCCGCAGGCGGCACGCGGGGCAATGGCCGCAGCCCGCGCCCGGGACGCCGTTGTAGCATGTCACCGTCTCGTTCTTGATGATGTCGATGATGCCGAGTTTGTCCGCAAGGGCCCATTCGTCGGCCTTGGACATCTTCATGAACGGGGTCACGATCTTGATCGGGTAGTCGAGGGCCAGGCGGATCGATCGCTGCTGCGCCTTGATGAACACCTCACGGCAGTCCGGATAGCCCGAAAAGTCGGCTTCGGAGACGCCGGTGTAGATTTCGGTGGCGCCGAGTCGTTTGGCCCAGACGGCGGCGATCTGGAGGAAAAGGGCGTTGCGTCCTTCGACGACGGTGTTGGGACATTTCGCGCCGGCGGCCCGGGTGATCTTCTGATCGGGGTTCATCAGCGCATTCTCGGTGATGCTCTCGTAGAAATCGAGGGGCACTTGCAGCCAGGTTCCGATGTTGAAGATGTCCTCGGCCAAATGGCGGGCATACTTGACTTCAAGGGCGTGCCGCTGGCCATACGTAAACGTAATGGCCGCCACGTGGGAAGGGCCGAATTTACGGCAGGCAAGGGCCAGACAGGTGGCGCTATCCTGTCCGCCGCTAAGGACGACGACGGCTTTAATTGAAACATCCGCTTGCGTTATCTTCTTGTTCATGACGCATAGTATAGCACAAATTACTTGCGATTGCGCGCAATAGATGATACAATACTGCTTACTTTTTCAATCAGTAGTCACTAGATGCGTAGGCATCAGACAGAGTAGTCATGGCAAAAAAGTTTCTAGGCATAGACATTGGTTCAACGACCTACAAAGCCGTCGTCCTTTCCGAGGACGGCGAGGTGTTGGAATCGACGTACCAGCGTACACAGCCAGTAGATTCGGGGCGACTTGCCTGTACGGGGCAATGCAGCGGATGCGGTCGCTGCAATATGGGCGCGGTGCGCAAGACGACGGATACGTTCCTTGAGGAGAAGGGACTGACCTATGCCGACATGGCGGCCGTTGTGGTGACGGGCAGCCAGATCGTGGACGACACGAAACGGTTCATTCCGTTTGATTTCCAGGTGAGCGAGGTTTCGGCCCATGTGGCGGGCGCCAAGCACTTCTACCCCGATGTTGATGCGATCATCGACTGCGGTGGCCAGGACTCCAAGTGCATGGTCTACAACCCCGATATGCAGCTCTGGACGTCGATGATGAGCGGCGTGTGCGCGGCGGGTACGGGCAGCTACCTCGACAGCGTTGCGGCCAAGCTTGGTGTGCCGGTCGAGGAAGTCGCGGAAAAGGTCAACTACGATTCCGACACGGAATTCAGCTCGGTGTGCGCGGTTCTTTCCGCGACGTCGATCAACAAGTTCAAGAACCGCATTCCCCTGGGCGATCTGCTCGCGGGTGCCTGCAAGGCGCAGGCACGCACGATCCTCAACAGCGTGGGCCAGTTGCTGTTGCATCGTCCGGGCCATCGCATCCTCTTCCAGGGCGGTGTGGCGTCCAACGGTGCCGTAGCGCACTACCTGCGTGAGCTCACCGGCAGCGAGATCGTCATTCCGAAGTACCATCAGGTGATGGGCGCGTTGGGTGCGGCCTGTCTGGCGCGCCAGTTTGTGACGCTCAAGGGCAAGCTGGTGCTGGACAAGATCCAGTACGAACCCACGCGGCCGAAGTCGATGATGATGCGTACGGCTTGTACGAAGCACGACTTCTTCTCGCGCGACAAATCGAAGCCGCTCGTGTGGCGCAACCTGTTCTTCCCGTCGGAAATCCTGAACGCCTTTGGCTGCCGCATCCGTACGCTTGAGACGTACGCCGCGCTCTTCGCGCGTCGTCCGCAGCGTATCAAGGAAGCGTTGGGCCATGCCGCGCAGAAGGGGTTCGACCAGCAGACATGTTCCTTCCTGCGCGTACTGGAAGGCATGCCGATGGAAAAGCCCGACTTCGTCGTCTCGACGAGCCAGCCTTGCCAGCAGGCGGAGCGCATTTTCGAAGATCTCGTGGAAGAATACGAGATTCCCGATCGGCTCTTCTCGCTGCATACGCCGATCAACAAGCAGACGCCGAATGCGGTCGAGGTGATCGCCGACGGTCTGGCCGAAGCGATCTACCTGATGGAGAAGAGCTTTGGCCGCAAGCTGGATATGGGACGCCTGGAAGAGGCGATCGAGCTTTCGAATCAGGCGGCCGATTTCGGACGCAAATGCAACGAACTCCGTTGGTCGTCGCCGCCGCTCGTGCGCGGCAGTGAAGCCATCTACAATGCGGTCGTCTTCTCGCAGTGGTGGGGCACGCAGGAATTCGTCGAGATCCAGCAGCAGTACTATGAAGAACTCCTTCAGAAGAAGGAGTGGGCGGAAAAGCGCTACTCCATCGACGATACGCATCGTCTGCTGTGGATGCATCTGCCGCCGTTCTACGATACGCGCCATCTCGATTTCATCGAAGACCGCTGCAATGCGCCGATCATCTTCGAAGAGACGAACTTCATTGGCTGGAAGCCGCTGGATCCGAAGGACCCGCTGCGGTCATTGGCCGACAAGCTGCTGACGACGGGCTTCCTGGATCCGGCGCTGCGTATCGAGTATGTGAAGAAGGCGATTCCCGTCGGCAAGTTCACCGGATGCGTGCTTTACACGCATGGCTTCGGACGTTGCAGTCTGGCGGATCGTCCGTTCTCGAAGCACCTGCGTACGGCGCTTGAAGAAATGGGCGTACCGTTGCTGGCGTTGGAGGGCGACTGCATGGACGCTTCGATCGATCCGTGTTCGACGGTGACGAAGATCGCGTCCTTCGTCGAAGCCTTGAACCTTAAGCGCTTTGGCAACCTCTTCGGACCCGTGAAGTGACGAGCGTGACGCTCATTTCGGCTTTGATCGTCGGTGCCTCGCTGGCAACAGCGGGCGCCACGCTTCAAAGCGTCTTGCGAAATCCGCTGGCGGAACCCTATATTCTGGGGATCGTCGGCGGATCGTCTTTTGGCGTGGCGCTGGCTTTCCTCTTCGGCTGGTCCGCCGTGAGCTCGCTGATTGTCCCCCTGGCGTCATTCGCCGGGGCGTGTCTGTCGCTTGCGCTCGTCTGTCTCGTTTCGCTTCTGGCGGCGCGCCGTTCGGGACGCGAAGGGCTTTCGGGGGGCACGGTCATCGTCGCCGGATTTGTCGCCGGTTCATTCACCTGTTCGCTTCAAATGCTGACGCTCGCGTATGCGACGCCCGAGCAATCCGCAGCCGCCTACAAGTGGGTGTGGGGCGACTTGCATCAGGCGTCACCGCAGGCTGTTCCCTGGGCGGCTCTTGCGTCGATTGTGGCGTTTGTTCTGATCTATGCGCGGAACCGTGCGCTGAATGCGCTCGTGCTCGGGGAGGATGTGGCACGCACGCTGGGCGTGAACGTGCGGCGGACCCAGCTCGTGGTCCTGTTGGCGACCTCGATCGCCACGGCGTCAAGTGTCTCCCTCGCGGGAGCCGTCGGATTTCTCGGCTTGATCGTGCCGCATGTCGTCCGGCGCCTGTTCGGACTGAACCATCGCCTCTATCTGCCGCTGAGTGCGGTGGGCGGGGCGCTTTTCCTCGTCATGGCCGAAGGTGTGGCGAGACTTTTCCCCGGATCGTTGCCGGTGGGCGTTGTCTGTGCGCTCACGGGTGCGCCGTTCTTTTTGTATTTGCTGACGCGTCCCTCGAAATGCTAACGCTCTCACATCGTACCGTGGTCTATCCCGGAAGGGCCTGTGCGGCTTTGGATGACGTGTCGTTCGCGTTGTCCGAAGGCGAGCGTGTGGCGCTCATCGGTGCCAACGGCGCCGGCAAGTCGACGCTGTTGAAGGCCCTTGCCGCGGCGGCGCAGCCGCAGGCGGATGGAACCCCGCAGGCCGCATTTGTTCCGCCAGACGATCCCGTGGAACTTGCGCTCGCGTGCCGAGACTACGTCATGCTGGGACGTACCCCGCACTTGAGCGCGTGGCGCCGTCCGGCCGCAGGAGATCAGGCCGCTGTCGATGCGGCGCTTGCGGCGGTCGGGGGCACCGCTTTTGCCGCACGTCGGATGGACGCCCTGTCCAGCGGCGAACGACGCCGCATGGCGCTTGCGCTCGCGTTGGCGACCGGGGCTCCCGTCCTTCTTCTGGACGAACCGACCGCGCATCTCGACACAGCGACGCGACGGGCGTTCTACGATCTCCTGCGGCAGAGTGGACGCACGCTTGTGATGTCCGTTCACGAGTTTCCGCTGCCGTCCGACTTCTTCACCCGCGTCGTGTGGCTGGAACGCGGTCGCATCGTCGCGGCGGGCGAACCCGCCGCGATCCTGGCGCGTTACTTGGCCTGACGCGTCGCCTTCAACCCGGCCTCTCGGCAGGCGAGAAGGGCTGTGAGAAGTTCGCCCGACGAGGTGACGATCTTCACGGACGGAATTGTCTTTGCGCGCGCACGTTCGGCTTCTGTCGTCGCGAGGACGTAGACGGCACCGCCTTGCTGGGCAAACCGCTTCACGATGAACAGGTTGTCCTTCTCCTCGGGATGCAGGAGGGCGATCGCGTCGAGATGGCGTACGGCCGAGGCGGAGCCAATGCCCGTTGTGACATGAAGCCGCGTGTCGGTCATCAATTCCGTGAAGAAGCATTTGGTCTGTTCACCGCTGCCGACACTGAACTTCACGCCGACTTCCAATGCGCCGCGCACGCGGTCGTTCGGGAAGATCTCGGGCTTGTATCCCGTCAAAAAGCCGAAGCCCGAACAGGCGAGGTCGTATGAGTGCTCGTGGAATTCCGGATGCGGACACGAGACGAAGACCTTTCCCTTGCCGACGCGTCCACCCACGAAGGCGGCCTTTCCGCGCATCGGAAGGGGCTTCTTCGGATTGAACGTGCTGATCGTGTAGGCGTCGTAGGTGGCGAAGACCTGGATGTCCGAGTCCGGGACGGGCGTGCCGGGAATCAGCACCGGGCCGCCGTAGTACTGGACCTTGCGCTGTTTGGCAGGACCGAAGATCGCGCGACCTTCGGGCGTGATGTTCATCGGCATTTCCGCTGTGCCCCGATAGGGTTCGTCGGCATCGTTCTTCCAGGGCACGAGGCCGAGACGCGGACGGTCGGGTGCGAGCTGCTGGCTCGCCATGAAGGCACCCGCGCAGACGCCGTAGTACTTGCCGCCCTGATAGACGAAGTTCGTGATGGCGGCGGCGCCTTTTTCACCCAGCGTCAGATACTGGCGATGGCAACCACCCCCGGGCTGAAGGAGAAGGTCCTTGCCGTGAAGGGCGCCGTCGGCGATTTCCTTGCCGGTGGCGAAGGTCACGTCGTAGTAGGGCGAGAGAAGCAATGTGCCGGCGAGAAGATAGTTCGAACCGGCGGTGTCCGTATAGATGACCGTACGAACGGGATTGGCGACCTTCTTGACCGCGATTTTCTTTGTCGGGGGCAGGGGTTCGGCGGCGAAGGCACGGAGCTTGTCCAAGGCGGCGGCGGAACTGTCGACGACAGCGACATCGGGTCCGAAAGCCTTGGGACAGTGCTTGGTTGCGGCACCCCAGCAGATGAGGCGTCCACCGCGGGCGAGGAAGTCCCTGACGCGCGGACGACTGACGGAGGTGAAGCACCCGCTCTCCTTGTTGAAGGCCAGTGCATCGGGAACGAGCAGCGCGTCGAGGCGGTGCAGGGCGCCGTTGCCGATCGCTTCGGCGTTGACGCCTTCGACGTCGAATTCATTCGCGCGAAGGGCGTCCATCACGAAGCGCGCGGTGGCGACGCCGAACGAGTTGTCCGTCTGGATGCCCACATTGAGCTGGCCGACCTTGTGGCGCGGGAAGTTGAACGTGAGCTCGCGTCCATACGTCACATAGCGGAAGGCGGATTGAAGAAAGTGGCGCGTGGTGGGGGAGGATTCCGGATGCACGCTGCACACGAAGACGCGTCCTTTGCCGTAGGTACCGGCGAAGACGGCCGCCTTGCCGACCATCGATTCGCGTTCGTCCTTGGCGTAGACGTCAATGTTGCTGTTGTAGCGTCCGATCACGGTAAAGGACGCCTCGGGTACGGGCTTGGCGGGGACGAAAACGGGTCCGCCGGCGTAGCGGATGCGTTCCGTGCCGGGTTTGATGCCGAGAAGTCTCTTGGCATCTTCGTTGAAGGCGATGGCGAGTTCGGCATGTCCGCGGGCGAAGATGCTCTTGTAAGGAAGGATTTCCAGCATGTTGGGGTGGGACTTCGTGCTTTCCGACAGAAGGACGCACCCCGCGCAGGTGCCGATGTAGCTGCCGCCGCGCCGAAGGAATTCCTTGATCTTCTTGGCGCCGGCAGGTCCGAGCGTTTTGGCGATCAGCGGAGAGCGTCCACCCGGCATGACGAGAAGATCGGCCTGGTCGAGCGCGCCGGCGCGAATCATCTTGCTGTCGACGGGGAAGCCCTTGACGCCATTCGCGTAGGTGGCCATCATCAAATGGTAGTAGGCACCCTGGTTGCGGGCGCCCGTACCGACAAAGACGGCGACGCGCACAGGAGCTCCATTCGAGACAGCTTGCCAGGCGGCAGGAGAACCCCCAAGCGGTTCAGTGCCCGAGCAGAGTCCGGCAAGGACAAAAAGAAGTCCGCAGATAAAGCTGCGAACAATGTGATTTGAGCAATCGCGAAGATTTGAATTCATTTGTTCCCTCATCATTTAAACTACCCACTATTATACCAACTCCCCGAGTCGAAGGCAAAATTTTTCTCAAAATTGAGAATGTATCCCATTCGTTTTTTCCTGTCTATCTACTTTGTGAGACAAATTGCTCTGAAATGAAGGGGTGTCTATACTCCTCTGAAAAAAATTAATTATTTGCTTGACATTGTGTTTTCTAAATTCTAAAATTCCGCCGTGAACCCTGAGTGTAAAC